>VEQG01000041.1 GCA_018883345.1 Candidatus Nanopelagicaceae bacterium | reverse complement strand
ATGTTGGGCTATAATTAGAGCGTTGTTTCTGGGGTCGGTGTAATTCCGAACCGGCAGTTAAAGTCTGCGACCCGATGGCATCCAGTTATCGGTGGACTCAGTGAGATTCTGAGACCGACGGTTAAAGTCCGGATGAGAAGAGACAGCCTTTTCTAATGCGTTTGTCGCGTTTTCGCGTCTTTCGCGTACCCCAGATTCGCGTATTCGAATTGGGGATTTTTTATGGATGCAACAGTTGCTATGCAACGTGCCATAGATATTTCTCAATTTGGTCTTGGCAAAACAAAAGGCAATCCAATTGTTGGCGCAGTAATTTTTAATCAATCTGGAATTATCTCTGAAGGTTTCCATCAATCTGGGCCGCATGCTGAAGTTGTAGCAATAAATAACGCAATTAACGCCAATCAGGATTTAACTGGAGCATCAATTGCAATTACTTTGGAACCTTGTAACCACCACGGAAAAACTCCACCGTGCACCGATGCGTTAATTGCGGCGAAGCTAAAGCAAGTGTTCTACGCAGTAACTGATCCAAATGCAATCGCAGCCGGCGGCGGTGCAAAATTACAAGCAGCTGGCTTGGAAGTAACAGCAGGTGTTTTAGAGGCAGAGGCTGCGCATGCCAATCGCGCCTGGTTAAGTTCGGTTAAAAATAAGCGCCCCTATTTCACTTGGAAAGTTGCGACCACTTTAGATGGAAAAATCGCAGCAAGTGATGGCAGCAGCAAATGGATTAGTAATGAAAAATCTAGAAATTATGTGGCAACGCTTCGAAATCAAAGCGATGCGATCTTGGTTGGTACCGGCACGGTAATAACTGATGATCCAAATCTGGTCTCAGATAATCAAGCGCTTCGCATTGCAGTTGGCGCCCGCGAAATCCCAGCGACTGCAAAAATTAAAGATAACCGCGCACCTTTTTATCATCACCAGAGCCAAGATTTAACGGCGCTAACG
This sequence comes from Candidatus Nanopelagicaceae bacterium, assembly GCA_018883345.1. GTDB lineage: Bacteria > Actinomycetota > Actinomycetes > Nanopelagicales > Nanopelagicaceae > ZLKRG08. The sequence continues at coordinate 3,034 of VEQG01000041.1, read as the reverse complement.
AAGGAATTGCAGAATCAAAATATCGTAAAGGTATTGGTAGAAGCTGGGCCCACTTTAGGTACGGCGCTATTTGAAGCTGGCTTAATTGATGAATTAGCTATCTTTACTGCGCCAAAATTACTAGGTAGCGGCCAGAGTTTTATTGGCGATTTAGGCACAAAATCTATTTCTGAGGCGATGCAATTGAGATTGATTGAAAGTAAAGAATTTGATGGCGATATTTTTAATAAATACCAGGTGGTTAAATAATGTTTACCGGAATTGTTCAGGCACTTGGCACTGTTACCAAAATAGTAAATGGACCAGATAGCGCGCAATTAACAATTGATGCACCTGGCTTTTTTAGCGATGTTAAATTAGGCGATTCCATCGCAGTAAATGGTTGCTGTCTAACTGCCGTAACCAATAACGCTGATCAATTTAGCGTTGATGTCATGAAGCAGACTTTGGCGCTTACCAATATCGGTGATTTAAAGATAAACGATTTGGTAAACCTTGAGAAAGCGATGTTGGTAACCGATCGTTTAGGCGGCCACATCGTGCAAGGGCACGTTGATGCGCTGGCGACTTTGGCGCAAATCAATGAAGGTGCTGATTGGTACGAACTTATCTTTGAAGTTCCTACCGCTTATTTGAAATATATGCAGCCACAAGGATCAGTTACTTTAAATGGGGTCTCTCTGACTATCGCAAAGCTTGATGATCAAAAGCGCCAATTATCAGTCTGGCTAATTCCAGAGACTCTAAAGCGAACCAATTTGAGCAAGCTAAAAGTTGGCCAACAGGTAAATCTTGAGGTTGATGTCTTAGCTAAATATGTCGAACGAATCATGAAAGCTGGTGATCATGAGTAACTTAAATAAGGCGCTTGCTGATTTTAAAGCTGGCAAATTCGTCATCGTTACCGATGATGAGACCCGAGAGAACGAGGGCGATCTATTTATTTTAGGCGCTTGCGTTACCGCAGCCCAGATGGGTTTTATGGTCCGATACACCTCTGGCGTAATTTGCGCCGCGATGACTGAAGCAGTGGCAAAGCAATTTGAACTGCCATTTATGGTTAAGCGCAATCAAGATTCAAAGCAGACTGCTTTTACAATTTCAATTGATGCTAAACCTGGTTTAACTACCGGTATTAGCGCATCAGAGCGTGCGACTACTTTAAATATGTTGGCTGATAGCAAAGCGCTATCTACTGACTTTGTGCGCCCTGGGCATATTTTTCCCCTAGTTGCAAATAATGGTGGCTTAAGCGTCCGCCGCGGCCACACCGAAGCTGCCGTGGTCATGGCCGCTGCAGTTAATGCAACACCGGTAGTAGCCATCTCGGAATTAGTAAATGATGATGGCAGCATGATGCGTGGAGATGCGCTATTTGATTTCGCGCAGAAGCACGATATTGAAATCATTACCATCGATGAACTGGCTAAAGAATTTAGCAATATTAATTTTGAAAGTAGCAAAGAGATTAGATGGGCTAAATTGCCACTCGAAACTGGCGATTGGCAGATTGGTATCTATAAAAATAACTTTGGTATCGAACATGCGGTTTTGAAATTTGGTAGCGAAATCCAAAAGCAACCGCTAATTAGAATGCATAGCGAATGCTTGACCGGGGATGCGCTAGGCAGTGCTCGTTGCGATTGTGGCGAACAACTAAACAAAGCATTCGCTGAAATTGAAAACTATGGCTATGGATTCATTCTCTATATGCGCGATCATGAAGGACGCGGAATTGGCTTAGCTGCGAAAATTGAAGCCTATATTTTGCAAGATGCTGGCTTTGATACCGTGGATGCCAATTTAAAACTGGGCCACGAAATCGATCAACGCGAATGGCAAGATGCCGCAGAAATTCTGCAGCTACTAGGCATCAAAGAGCTAGAACTACTTACCAATAACCCAGAAAAGGTAGCGAAATTAAAGGGCTTTGGCTTTGCCGTTACTCGCGCTGAAATCAAAGGCACCGTTAATCCCAATAATGAGTTTTATTTAAAGACCAAGCAAGAACGTTTAAAACACGAGTTAGGAATCTAAAGATGTCAGGTGCCGCACCAAAATTTGAAATCAAAAACGCTAAAGGCAAGAAGATTGCGATTATCTCTAGCAGTTGGCATCCAGAGCTTTGTCAGAAGCTTATTGATAGCGCAATTCGTGCCTGCGAAGAGCATGGCGCAACGTACGAAGTAATTTACGTTCCTGGCAGCTTTGAGATTCCATTCGCTGCTCGCAAAGCATTGACCAAAGGTTTCAATGGTTTTGCCGGTGCGGTGGCACTTGGTTTGGTGCTTCGTGGTCAGACCGCGCACTTTGAATATGTTTGCGAAGGCGCAACTTATGGAATCATGAAAACACAATTAGAAACATTTAAACCAATTGGTTTTGGTGTTCTGATGTGCGATACCTTGGAACAAGCACATGATCGCGCCGGTGGCAAAGTAGAAGATAAAGGTTACGACGCGGCTATCGCTACGCTCGCCTTGCTCTAATTAATTCCAGCTGGAGATTTCCTTACACATTTCGCGGAAGGCGTGAGTATGTGCATCCACATCTGCTTCAGTGGTAACTGGTGACATTAGCGCCATGTTATGAAATGGCGTGAGCAAGAATCCATCATTAAGTAAGCGCAAGTGGATGTACTGTTCTAATTCAAAATCCCCGGCATCAGCTGCTTCGCGACCGGTACGAGGTGCTTTTGGTAAGAATAAATATTCACCGCGCGCACCTAAACGATTGCAGTGCCACGGTAGATTAAATTCTTTTATCGCCGCATCAACGCCATCTGACCAACGGTCGCCAAGTGCGATCATCTTTTTGAAGTTCTCGGCAGTTAATACTTGGGTAAGGGTTGCGCGCATTGAAGCTAGCGAAAGTGCATTACCTGCCAAGGTTCCGCCCACGCCACCGGTATCAACTACTTCGCGATCGACTTTTGCCGCAATTTCTGCAGCCATTTGATGGGTCATCCCGAAGGTGCCAGTTGGAATACCGCCACCAATTGCTTTGCCGATTACAAAGAAATCAGGCTTTAGCC
>VEQG01000009.1 GCA_018883345.1 Candidatus Nanopelagicaceae bacterium | reverse complement strand
AGCGCGCGCTTGAATATATGGGTCTAACCGCCGGCACCCCGATGAAAGAAATCAAGGTAGATACAGTTTTCTTGGGTTCTTGCACTAATGGTCGCATTGAAGATTTGCGCGCTGCAGCTGCAATTTTGAAGGGTAAGAAAATTTCTAATTCTCTTCGCATGCTAGTCGTGCCAGGTTCAGCTCGCGTTCGTTTACAAGCCGAATCAGAAGGTTTAGATAAAGTTTTTATTGAAGCGGGAGCAGAGTGGCGAAGCGCCGGCTGTTCAATGTGCTTAGGCATGAATCCAGATCAACTTAAGCCAGGAGAGCGAAGCCTTTCAACCTCCAATCGAAATTTCGAAGGTCGTCAAGGAAAAGGTGGACGCACCCACTTGGCATCGCCTTTAGTTGCAGCTGCAACAGCCTTAAAGGGCACAATGGCATCACCGGCGGATTTGTAGGAGGAAACTAATGGAGAAATTTCTAAAGCACACTGGCATCGCAGTTCCACTACGTCGCTCAAATGTTGATACTGATCAAATCATTCCAGCGGTTTATTTAAAGCGCGTTACCCGTTCCGGCTTTGAAGATGGACTATTTGCAGCTTGGCGCAATGACCCAGATTTTGTACTTAACAAGGATGAATATAAGAACGGCACCATTTTGGTGGCGGGGGTAGATTTCGGAACCGGTTCTTCGCGCGAACATGCCGTTTGGGCTTTGCAGAATTACGGTTTCAAAGTAGTCATATCTTCTAGATTTGCTGATATTTTCCGAGGCAACAGCGCTAAAGGCGGTTTATTGACCGTGATTTTGCCGCAAGCGGAAGTCGAAAAAATTTGGGAAGAGATTGAGAAAGAACCTGCAACGCAAATAACTGTAGATTTAGAAAATCGCACCGTTTCTTATCAAGGCAATTCAGTCTCTTTTGAAATCGATGATTACACACGTTGGCGCCTCATGGAAGGCCTCGATGACATTGGTTTGACCATGCAACATCTCGATGAAATTGCTAAATTTGAAGAGAAACGCCCTTCTTTTAAGCCTAAAACACTTCCGGTAAAGTAAAAACTTAGTAACTCTCAATAATTACTTTAGAGTTTTTCGCTAGTTTTTACGAATAAAAATAGGGAAAACTGCAATTTTCTCGAAAAAATTTATTTGCGACACGCTATAAATTAGCGAAATATAAGCATTTCTAACGCGTAAGTTTTAACTACTTGATGCGAATGCATCAAATTTACGCGTAAATAGGGGAAGTTAATGAATAAGACCCAATTCATTGCGTCGTTGGCTCCTCACTTCAACGGCAGCAAGAAAGAAGCAGCTCACGCTGTAGATATCGTTTTTGATTCAATTACACGCAACATCCAAAAGGGTGAAGATGTAACCATCAACGATTTCGGTAAGTTTAAGAAGGTTGATCGCAAGGCACGTAAGGGTCGCAACCCTTTCACTGGCGAAACCATCCAGATCAAGGCAAGCAAGAAGCCACGTTTCCTCCCTGCAAAGGCACTTAAGGAAATCATCGCTGGCGATCGCAAGCTAGGTCCAGCTCCAAAGCCAGCAGCACCAGTTGCTCCTAAGGCAGCGGCAAAGAAGGCAGCTCCTAAGAAAGCAGCAAAGAAGGCAGCTCCTAAGAAGAAGGTCGCAAAGAAGGCAGCTCCTAAGAAGAAGGCTGCATCAAAGGCTAAGAAGCGCAAGTAAGAACTTCTAGTTAAAAGACCACCGAATTTCGGTGGTCTTTTTTCTTATCTAAATAGACTTCACGCATGAAACCGCCATCCGGTAAACCACTTGGCTTAAATTTTGGTTTTCGAATTGGCGCCGGAGTCTTAATCCCAATTCTTAAATTAATCACTAAACGAACTTGGCTAAATGTTGAAAAAATACCAAAGAGCGGGCCAGTGGTTTTTTACAGCAACCATGTTTCATACATAGATGCATTTGTCTTTGCACATTATCTTTTTGAAAATGGTCGTGCGCCGCGTTTTATTGGGAAAGAAGCGGTATTTAGAATTCCAATTTTTGGCTGGATTCTTTACAAAGCAGAGCAAATTCCGGTTAAACGAGAGAGCAATAGTGCGGCAGTTGCGCTATCAGAAGCGATCAGCGCCTTAAAAATGGGACATGCAATTGGAATTTACCCAGAAGGCACTTTAACTAGAGATCAAAATCTTTGGCCGATGTCTGGAAAAACCGGCGCAGTTAGATTGGCGCTTGCAGCAGGCGCTCCTTTAATTCCAGTAGCTCAATGGGGAGACCACAAGATTCTCGCTCCGTATTCAAAAATTTTAAAGTTATTTCCACCAAAACCTATTTCATTAATGTGTGGGGACCCGATTGATTTAAGTAAATGGCAAGGCAAGGAAGATGATCCAGCGGCGATGGAAGAGGCCACTGGTTATGCCATGCGAATATTGGCTGACATGGTTGGGCAATTACGTAATGAACCTGCGCCGTCTCAATTATTCGACTTACGTAAGTCAGATTTGCCAAGAACTGGTAATTTCAGGAAAAACAAGAGGCGTTGAGTAGAGTTAGCACAGAGCTTTCAAAAGCCGAAGCGGAAGGTTTTGTCTAAGTGATTAATGTTGCCATCATTTGCGGAGGCAAGAGCAGCGAGCATGAAATCAGCTGTATCTCCGCAAGTGGCGTTATCTCCGCAATTGATAAGAGCAAATTCCAGCCATCACTAATTGGCATCACAAAGAGTGGAAAGTGGGTTTCACTTCCCGCCGATACTAACTTTGAAATCACGGGCGATAATTTGCCGGAAGTACCAGAAAATGCGCCCGAAATTAAAATAGATCAAATTAAAGCGGATGTAGTTTTCCCAATTCTCCACGGTCCATTTGGAGAAGATGGCACCATTCAAGGGCTATTTGAAATGATTGATATGCCTTATGTTGGTAATGGAGTTTTGGCTTCCGCGGTGGCAATGGATAAAGACTTTGCCAAACAAATTTTCAAAGCACATGGCATACAAGTAGCCCCGGGATTGGTGATACGTCGCGGAGATGAAATTGATGATCGAGGATTGGGATATCCATTATTCGTGAAGCCGGCTAGAGGAGGTTCATCTCGAGGCACTCACAAAGTAAAAAGAAAAGAAGATTTAGCAAGTGCCGTAAATGATGCATTTAATTATGATTCAAAAGTAATGCTAGAAAAGGCGATTCCTGGTCGCGAAGTTGAATGTGCGGTTTTAGAAAAAGATGGCAAAGTTCAGTGCTCAGTGCCCGGAGAAATTAAGATTGATCCTAAGTTTGAATTTTATGATTTCGAAGCAAAGTATTTGGATGATGCCACAACCGTAATTGCGCCAGCAGTTATTGATAAAACTACGGAAATTCAAGAAGCAGCCATAGAGGCATTTATATCTCTAGGATGTTCGGGCCTTGCTAGAGTAGATTTCTTTTACACTGCGGATAATCAAATAATAATTAATGAGCTAAACACCATGCCAGGATTTACGCCAAAATCGGTTTTCCCTAAATTATGGGGCGTTAGCGGCCTTGGTTATTCAGAGATAATTAGCGCGCTAATTGAGACCGCGCTTAGTAAATCCAAATAACTCTAAATATAATTAATTACTTAGTGAAAATTGCCAGTTACAGGGCAAGTCAATGTACGTGTGATGCCAGGGACTGCTTGCACCTTGCCAAGGATCACGCGACCAAAATCTTCCATTGATGGCGCTTCGCAACGCATAATCACATCGTAAGGACCGGTAACGCCTTCAGCGAGAGTTACGCCAGAGATTCCTGAAACTGCCTGCGCAACTGACGATGCTTTACCAACTTCAGTTTGAATCAAGATGTATGCCTGAACTGACATTAGCTTTCTCCTTTTCCCTAAACCAAACTTATCCCATAAGTTTTACCTATGGCTAGCGAATTTCCCGAGGCAAAGGCGCGTTGGAGCGAGCGGGAGTTGATTCGCAATATCTCTGAAATTTTCGCGGAGGCCAATTCCGATCTTTTAGTCCCTATTGGCGATGATGCAGCGGTAGTAGCCAGACCAGATACTCCTTTAATTGTGACAACCGATATGGCCGTAGAGGATGTCCATTTCAGACTTGATTGGTCGAGCGCGTATCAGATTGGCAGAAAAGTGGCTGCTGCAAATTTGGCTGACATTTTTGCAATGGGCGGAAAACCGAAATATCTAACGGTTGCAATGGCCGCAACCGGAAATGAAGAATTGGAATGGATGCTTGATGTGGCACGCGGCATTGCACATGAAGCGCATATCGTTGGGGCGCAAGTAATTGGCGGGGATTTGTCTAAATCCAAGAAAATAGTTATTTCCATTACCGCAACCGGTGAAATCGGAGAAGGTAAAAGGCCGATTCTAAGAAGCGGCGCCGAAATAGGTGATTCAATATTTATTTCAAACCTTCCGGGCTGGTCATCAGCTGGATTAATTGCCTTGCAACGAAACATTCATGGAGAGCTGATTGATTTTGCAATATCAGAACACCAAGCACCATCTGTTGATTACGAAAATGCAGAGCAAATCGCATTTAGTGCAAATGCGCTTTGCGATATAAGTGACTCGCTACTCATTCAAGCTGAACAAATCGCAGAAGCATCTGGAACTTGTTTAGAAATTGATGGCGATTTAATAACGAAACATCCTGAATTTGCAGAGCTTTTGCAGGTAGCGAAGACTTTAAATGTCTCAGTATTTGATTTAATCCTAAGTGGTGGCGAAGACCATTGTTTTTTGGCAACAGGTCACTCGCTTAAAGGCTTTGAGATAGGGAAAGTAGTTGCAGGAAGTGGCGTTAGACTTCTCCACGTAGAGACACCGCAACCCGGCTGGCAGCATTTCCTTTAAGGATCCAGCCCCACGGAGAGAGGCAGGTTGGATGTCAGAACATTTGCCTGTAATCATTCAAGGTGGAATGGGTATTGCTGTTTCAAATTGGGAACTTGCAAAAACAGTTTCTCTTAAAGGCCAACTTGGTGTGGTCTCTGGCACCGCAATCGATAATGTGATGGCAAGACGATTACAAGATGGCGATAAATCTGGCAACACCCGCAGAGCATTAGCAGCTTTTCCTAATCAGGAAATAGTTCAGAAGATTCTGGCTAAATACTTCATTGATGGCGGAAAAGCTCCAGAAACACCGTACGTCATGGTTCCGAAAATAACTTTAGATCAAAAGCGCGATGCCCAAGAGATTTTAATCGTGGCAAATTTCGTTGAAGTATGGCTAGCTAAAGAGGGCCACGATGGTCTTGTCGGAATTAATTTCTTACATAAAATTCAAATGACTACAGCAGCAAGCGTTTTAGGTGCAATGCTGGCGGGTGTTGATTACATAATCATGGGTGCAGGTATTCCACGCGAATTGCCAAAATTAATCAGACAAATTTCAAAATTAGAAGTTGGTTCAGTGCCGGTAGATGTAATCGGTGGCCCAGCTGCGCAGACCACAATCAATCCACTTGATTTTGTACCTGCCGGAACCAAAATTAAGAAACCAAAATTCTTGGCGATTATTTCGGTCGACGTACTAGGAACTTATTTAGCTCGTGATGAAGAGACTCGTCCTGATGGTTTTATCATTGAACATAACTCTGCAGGCGGTCACAATGCTCCGCCACGCGGTAAGTGGGAATTTGATACAAACGGTGAACCTATTTACGGACCGAAAGATATTGCTGATATTGAAAAGATGAAGAAATTAGATCTTCCATTCTGGTTGGCCGGAACATATGGCTCTCCAGAAAGAGTAAAAGCTGCATTAAATCAAGGCGCAGCCGGAGTACAGGTTGGAACTTTGTTTGCAATCTCTAATCATTCAGGTTTTAGTGGCAAAACTCGAAAGCAGTTATTAGATAAATTAAAGAGCGATACATTGGAAATCAAAACTGATGTAAAAGCATCGCCAACATCATTTCCAATTAAAATTGCAAAACTAGAAGGTCATACATCTACTTCCGAAGGATTTGCAGCTCGCCCAAAGCTCTGCGATTTAGGCTATCTACGCGAACCTGCAATTTCAGAAACTGGGCGCACAATTTATCGTTGCCCATCCGAACCTGATGATCAATTCATCAAAAAAGGTGGAGCAGTAGAAGATATTGATGGACGTAAATGTCTCTGCAATGGTTTGATGGCAAATATAGGACTTCCGCAAGTGCGTAAAGACGGATACGTTGAAGCGCCAATTGTCACTTTAGGAAGCGATATCGAAGGTGCGAAAGTTCTGTTAAAGAGTCATCCAGATGGATATGGAGCTGATGAGGCAGTTAATTGGCTTTTAAGTTTGGTTTAGAAATTAATTAAATTTAAACTAAAAAAGCGCCCACGTGAGGCGCTTTTTTAGTTTAAATTCTGAATTACTTAGTGCGGGCAGCCTTGCCTGCCTTAAGGCAAGAGGTGCAAACGTTCTGGCGTGTTGAACGGCCATTTAGAAAAACACGGACTCGCTGAATATTTGGGTTCCAACGGCGACGAGTCTTTACCTGTGAGTGAGAAACGTTGTTTCCAAAGCTAGGGCCTTTGCCGCAGATTTCGCATACAGATGCCACTGCTTACTCCTTATGTTGGGTTCTTTTTCGAACTATTTACAGGGGCTGATGTTACTTGAACCTGGCGTGTGAGCGAAATCGTCTTTCCGGTAGGGCTTCCACTCACATTTTTACGCCTGAAAGGCGCCCAAAAGAGAAGACTGCTACCAGTTCCATACAGAACAGATGGAGAGATTTATGGATGCATTAGACCTAGCCCGGTGGCAGTTTGCAGCGACAACTGTCTACCACTTCTTATTTGTGCCAATCACGATCGGCACCGGCTTCTTAGTCGCTGGATTACAAACTGCTTGGTATCGCACCGGTAAGGATAAGTACTTACATGCAACTAAGTTTTTTGGAAAATTATTCTTAATCAATTTTGCTATGGGCGTAGTAACCGGAATTGTGCAGGAATTTCAATTCGGAATGAATTGGTCAAACTACTCACGTTTTGTCGGAGATATCTTTGGCGCTCCTCTAGCTATGGAAGGACTGCTTGCATTCTTCCTTGAATCAACATTCTTAGGAATGTGGATTTTTGGTTGGGATCGCCTACCAAAGAAACTACATCTTGCATCAATTTGGCTGGCAGCAACTGGCACAATGCTTTCGGCATATTTCATTCTTGCAGCCAATGCTTGGATGCAGCACCCAGTGGGTTACACGATGAACGTCGAAAAAGGTCGCGCCGAGTTAACAAGCATTGTTGATGTATTAACTCAGCAAACAGCTCTAGCAACTTTTGCGCACACTATGACTTTAGCTGCCTTTACATCAGGCGCTTTCCTAGTTGGTGTATCAGGCTACTTGCTAGCAAAGAAGCGCCACGAAGAAGTTCTACTACCAACCTTAAAATTAGGTTTAGTTACTGTGCTGGTTAGCTTCTTATTGGTAGGTGTATCCGGAGATTGGTCTGCACGCGTGATGACAGCACAGCAGCCAATGAAGATGGCGGCGGCTGAAGCTCTTTATGACACAACAAGTTCAGCACCATTTTCGTTGCTAACTATTGGAACATTAGATGGTTCTAAATCTATATTTGAAATTGGCGTACCTAATTTCCTTTCATTTATGTCTACTGGAAGTTTTAACGGCACAGTCGAGGGCATAAATGACCTGCAAGCGAAATATGTCGAACAATATGGCCCTGGCAATTACAAACCAAATATTCCAATGGCATATTGGGGTTTCCGATTAATGATTGGCTTTGGTGCGATTGCAGCGTTCTTTGCATTGATGACACTTTGGCAAATTCGTCGCCGTGGAACTGTTCCAACTGCAAAATGGTTTGCTCCGGCAATGATCTGGATGCCATTCTTGCCGCTACTTGCAAATTCTTTTGGCTGGATATTTACAGAAACAGCACGCCAGCCATGGGCGGTATTTGGATTAATTAAGACTTCTGATGGCGTCAGTCCACAAGTCGGCGTGGTTGCACTATGGATTACATTGATTGGCTACATCGCACTTTATGGATTGCTTGCTGCTGTAGAAGTCAAATTGATGATTCGTGCAATCAAACTTGGACCTGATGAGTCAGTTACATATCACGAGCCAACAGAAATTGGCGGTTCAAGTGACAAGCCATTGGCTATGAGTTACTAAGGAGGAGGCGAAAATGGATCTACAAACAATTTGGTTTCTGCTAATAGCAGTACTTTGGATTGGTTACTTCATTCTTGAAGGGTTCGACTTTGGAGTTGGGATGTTACTTCCGCAGGTTTCTTCTAACGAAGCTGATCGACGTGCAGTTCTAACTACACTCGGTCCAGTCTGGGATGGCAATGAAGTTTGGTTATTAGTTGCAGGTGGTGCGACTTTTGCAGCGTTCCCTGAGTGGTACGCAACTTTGTTTAGTGGTTTTTATTTACCGCTATTTTTAATCTTGGTTGGGTTAATTGTTAGAGGCGTAGCATTCGAATATCGAAGTAAGTATGGGAAAGCTGAATGGCGCCAGCGTTGGGACATCGCAATTGTTGTTGCAAGCGCAATTCCTGCCCTGCTTTGGGGAGTTGCCTTTAGCAACATTGTTCGAGGAGTTCCAATCGAAGAGATAAATGGTCATCTTGAATACACAGGTGGCTTTTTCAATCTTCTAAATCCATATTCTCTGCTAGGCGGAATTGTGACATTAACGGTTTTCTTAACCCACGGGGCAATCTTCCTATCGCTAAAGACAGCTGGCGACATCCGCAAAAAGTCTCGCGCCCTCGCTACTCGATACGGATTAATCGCAGCGGTGGCCGCAGTGGCATACCTAGTTTGGACCATAATTTCCCTGCCAGAAAAGAAAACCATCGTATTGGTTTTATCTGCTTTAGTTGCGATTTTTTGGCTAACTGCACTTGGAATGAATTTAAGAGGTCGCGAGGGATGGGCCTTCATCTTCTCTTCACTTGCTATCGTAAGTTTTGTAAGTGACCTCTTTTATGCGCTTTATCCAAGAGTCATGCCAAGTTCAATCAGTTCAAAATTTGATCTGACTATAACTAATGCATCTAGTACCGAATACACGTTAAAAGTAATGACCGTGGTTGCGGTAATCATGACCCCGCTAGTTCTGATTTATCAAGGTTGGACTTACTGGGTCTTCCGCAAACGTGTAAGCGCAAGTCAAATCGCACATCCCGAGCGTGGGGTCCTGGATGGCGATAAATTGCCTCTGTGAAAATAGATATTCGGCTGCTACTTAAAGGTAGCAGCCGTTATCTTTTTCTGGCTTCATGTTTTGCTGCGCTGCTTTGGTCCGCTCTTTTAATATTCAACGCGTGGCTAATTGCTGATTTAATTATCAAAGTAATTAATCAAGAACACATCTATCCGCAAATTTATTATTTAATATCATTATGGATTTTCAAATCCCTTTTTCTTGCAGGTTTTGAAAATTGGACTTCGAACCAAGCCCTTAAAGCCAAACATCAATTACGTAATCGTGCCACAGCTAATTCTTATGGTCTAAGACAGTTTTCACCAGCCGCTATGAGCAATCTGCTCACTAAGGGTTTGAATTCAATCGATATTTATTATGGAAGATTTATACCGCAATTACTCTTTTCAATATTTGTTCCTGCATTGTTAATATTAATTTTGTTTTTTAATGATCCGCTAAGTGCTTTTGTTGCACTCTTCACACTGCCATTAATACCTTTTTTTGGGGCGCTAATTGGTCGTTATACAAATGATGCGGTAGGCAAGAAGTGGAAAACCTTAGGGACGCTCTCGACATATTTCGAGGACTCATTAAAAGGTTTTGCGACACTAAAGATTTTTGGCAGAACTGAAAAGCAATCCGATCGAATAGAGGAAATGGGCCAGCGTTACAGCGATGAAACTATGAAAGTTCTACGCATTTCATTTTTATCTAGCCTGGCACTTGAATTAGCTGCGACCATTTCGGTTGCGGTGATTGCTGTTGAAATTGGGCTTCGTTTGGTAGGTGGAAATATCCAATTTAGCTCAGCTCTAATGATTCTGATTTTGGCACCAGAGATCTACTTTCCCCTTCGTAATGCAGCTGCCTTATTTCATGCATCCACGGACGGCACAGAAGCTTTAAAGAATATAGAAGCGATACCAGTACAAAATAAAAAGGAAAGCCTCAGCAAGGAATATCCAAAAGGATTGCAGTTCTGGGTAGGCCCTTCTGGAGCCGGCAAGACTTCAGCGGCCATGAAGTTAATCAATTCTTTAGACAAAAGCGGAGTTGGATGGATTCCACAACATCCAAAACTTGCCCAAGGAAGTGTTCGAAAGCAATTTCAACTTATACATCCTGAAATAAGTGATTTGGAAATTTGCCACTACTTAGATTTGGTCGCATTAGATGTGAGCGAATTACCAAATGGATTAGATTCAATGCTCGAGTCAGGAAATGAATTGTTGAGCGCTGCCTCTGGCGGGCAGATTCGCAAAGTAGCCCTGGCACGCGCAATCGCGCATAAACCAGAATTATTAGTAGCTGATGAGCCAACTGCTGATCTAGATAGGGCTTCAGCCATTAAAGTTATGGGCACGCTTCGCTCACTAAATTGCGGCGTAATCGTTATTACTCATGATCAAGAAATATTTAATGAAAATGACCAAGTAATCAGGATTAACCGATGATTACTGCTTATCTATTATCAGCATTCTCTTACTTAGCTGGAATTGGATTAAATGTAACAGGCGCTTGGCTAATCACGATGGCGTCATTCATGCCACCCGTGTTAACTCTCAGTGTCGCCGTTGTGATGGTTCGCTTCTTTGGAATTGGACGAGCGGTAACCAGATATTTAGAACGGATTATTAGCCATAAATCAGTCTTCAACAAACTAGCTAAATTAAGAAGCGATCTTTATCGAAGAATTGCTAGCAACCCTGAGCAAATTTTGAATACCGGAACCGGCGGACAATTAATTAAACAAGTTGTTGATGACGTTGAGCGCGCGCAAGAATATGAATTACGAGTACTCCTGCCTGGTGCAGCTGCAATCATCACGACATTCGGGGCTGCGGGTTTGGCCTTTTGGTTACAACCCCAAATGGGATTAGCTTGGCTAATTATCTCAATTGCCGCGACATTGTTGGCGCCAATGGTTATTCAAAGAGCATTAGCTAGTCCTACTAGAAAACTGGAAGAGTTAGAGAGTAAATATTCAGATGCCATACGCAGTAGTGTGCATGGAGCATTAGAGGCAGAGATTTATGGTTACCTCGATGAAGTGATAGCTAGAGCTCACAAAGTAGAGAATCAAATATTCGATCTAGAACGTGAGATTTTAAGGATTATTCGTGGATTCCAATTATTAATCAATTTCATAATCACTTCTTTACTAATATGGACATTCTTTTTTGCAAGTAGATACTCGCTCCCTCCAGTACAAATCACAATGTTTGTTTTTCTAGCGTTAACTGGTTTTGAGTCAATCCTTAATTGGTATCCAAATTTATACACAAGTGGAAAATTGAAATTAGCTCAAAGCAAGCTGGCGAATATTCCTGAAGTTAAGCCAGAAAAGAAATTAGATGTGGAGTTTGATCAACTTGTTGCAAATAGTTATAGCCCCTTTTGGAGCAATCAAATAATTAAACCTCTTGAATTTAAGTTGAAGCGAGGTGAAGTCTTAGTTTTACGAGGCCCTAGTGGTATTGGCAAAAGTACAAGTGCCATGGGAATACTTAACTTAACTCAATATGTAGGTTCTTTAACCATCAACGGTGTAGAAATAAGGAAAATTAATAATTTACCAAAATTAGTCGCAGGCGCTCTGCAAAATGGACACATTTTCAATACTTCGCTTCGAGAGAATTTGAGAATTTCCGGTTCTGATAATTTGCAAGAGGTACTCACTTTACTTGAGTTGGAAACACTGGTTTCAGAGTTGCCAGAAGGATTAGACACAATTATCGGGGATTTTGGTCGACCAATTTCAGGAGGTGAAGCGAAAAGAATAGTTCTAGCAAGAGCTCTCTTAAGTGATGCACCTTTATTGGTTCTTGACGAACCAACCGAACATTTAGATCCTGACTTAGCAGAACGTATTACTAGTAGAATTCTTGAGAAATATCGTGACCGGGCTCTTTTAGTGATAACTCACTCAGGTTGGTGCGGTGTGCCGCAACTAGAAATAGAGAGATTTTTAAATAATCATTAGAAAATAGGCCGTGGCAAATTTAGAGACCAAATTAATCGACGTAATTGGCGATCGAAGCGCCAAAGTCGTTGCCTCTGAATTAGGTTATAAGACGGTAGGAGACTTTCTTCACCATTATCCTCGAAGATATGTAAGACGTGGTGAACTTACAAACATAGCCGAACTGCGCGAAGGTGAAGAGGCGACAGTACTTGCAAAAGTACATTCAGTGAAAAGTCGCCGCATGGCAAATAGAAAACAAGTTATTGTTGAAGTAATTATTGAAGATAACAATAGAGAGAAAATGTCACTAACTTTCTTCAACCAAGCATGGCGTGAGAAAGAGATGCGCATTGGTCGCCAAGGGTTATTTGCAGGGAAAATAGGAACATTCAAAGGGTCTAGGCAGTTAGCGCACCCTGAACTTGAATGGCTACCAGGAGATAGCGATGTAGAAGATGCGATTGAATCTTTTGCCGATAAGTATCTGCCGATATATCCAGCCACCGGTAAATTTCCATCTTGGAAAATTGCGAAAGCATTAGAAATAGTCCTTGATTCGCTAGATCAAGTTGAAGATTTTTTGCCTGAAACTATAAGAACTCAATACGAATTTCCAGATTTATATCTTGCCTTCAAAGAAGTGCATCGCCCAACAGATATCCAAAGCGCCGATCTTGCAAAAGCACGCTTGACATTTGATGAGGCATTTTTACTTCAACTAACGATGTTAAATCAAAAGAGAGAGCAAGCAAAAATTTATACCCTGGCTCGAATTCCAAAAGCTAATGGGGTGCTTGCGGAATTTGATAAGAGGTTGCCGTTCCAACTTACCCCAGGGCAAATTTCAGTTTCCGAAGAAATATTTAGGGATCTACTTGCAGAACATCCTATGCATCGATTATTGCAAGGTGAAGTCGGATCGGGTAAGACCATCGTGGCATTACGTTCGGCGTTAAATGTGATTGATGCAAGTGCCCAAGTCGCGTTTTTGGCTCCTACTGAAGTTTTGGCACAACAGCACTATCGAACAATCAAAAAACAATTAGGAGAACTTTCTACAAAGGGAGAATTGGGGGCGCCCGAGCTTGCTATAAATGTTGCGCTACTTACTGGTTCGATGTCCCAATCTGAGAAGCGCGAAACTCAAGCTCGAATCAGAAGCGGGGAAGTAGATTTAGTAGTTGGGACGCATGCACTTCTTTCTGAAGCTGTTGAATTCAATGATTTGGGCTTGGTCGTAGTTGATGAACAACATCGATTTGGAGTGGAGCAAAGAGATGCTCTACGAGCCAAAGCAAAAACTCCGCCACATTTGTTAGTTATGACAGCTACGCCAATTCCAAGAACAGTGGCAATTACAGTTTTCGGAGATCTGGATATATCTACATTGAGTGAGTTGCCATTAGGTCGAACCCCAATTACTACTCATTTGGTAAATGCTTTAAGTAAGCCGAATTATCTTGAGCGAGCTTGGCAACGAATTAGAGAAGAGGTAGCTGCTGGCCATCAAGCATATGTAGTAGCGCCGCGAATAAGCGCCGGAAATTCTGAAGATATTGATATGGATTTTCTATTTGGCACCGAAAGCAAAGAAATGGCTGCCGTTACCGAGTTAGCTCCTGAACTTGCAACAGGTGCTTTAAAGGGTTTGCGAGTAGCGCAATTGCACGGAAAGCAAAGCTCGGAAGAGAAGGAAGCAACCATGCAGGCATTCTCGGCAAACGAGATTGATGTGTTGGTTTCAACTACAGTTATAGAAGTTGGTGTCGACGTTCCTAACGCAACTGTTATGGTGATTATGGACGCCGATCGTTTCGGCATCTCGCAACTTCATCAATTACGTGGCCGAATCGGCCGTGGCGAAGCACCAGGCTTATGTCTATTGATAACGAAAGTTGCAGAGAATTCTTTGGCTTTCGAAAGATTAAATGCGGTTGCAAATACCTTAGACGGATTTGAATTGGCAAGAATAGATCTAGATCAACGCCGAGAAGGTGATGTATTGGGAGTATCTCAAAGCGGCTCACGCTCGCATTTGAAATTGTTAAGAGTGTTGCGAGATGAAGAGATAATTATTCAAGCGAGAAGCGCAGCTGAAATTACCTTAACTAATGGAATTAGCCCTACTCTAGAGCGCGAAATTAAAAAGCTCATGGCCGAACGTGAAGTTGAATTCTTAGATAAAGGCTAATAGGTAAAGGTTTAACAAGTGAGAATAATTGCAGGTGTAGCAAAAGGTCGAAATTTGGCTTCGGTTGCTGGAGCAACAAGACCTACATCTGATCGTGCACGTGAAGCACTTTTTTCGACTCTACTCTCTGAGTTTGGCGAATTCGATAATTTAAAATTCTTAGATCTTTTTGCAGGCTCTGCTGCGGTTGGATTAGAGGCGCTTTCTCGAGGTGCATCTCTAGTGCATGCTGTTGAAAAAGATGATGCGGCAGTTAAGACCATACGTGCCAATCAAGAGATAGTTGAGAAATCAAAACCTGCTGGCACTTTTCATCTATATGCAATGAGCGCTCAGAAGTTTTTGGGAAATATCGGGAATCAATACGACATAATATTCATTGACCCTCCGTATGATTTTAGTGACCAAGCGGTTCATGAGTTGCTGAATATGATTTTGCAAAATAATTTCATAAAGTCAGGTGGAGTTATTGTTATTGAGCGTGCTACCAAGGGCTCATATGTTAATTGGCCAGCGCCTTTAAAGGAGCTACGCACGAAGGAATATGGAGTAGCAACGCTTTACTATGGAGAGATGCGTTAATCTTTACCTATGAGACGCGCAGTATGCCCGGGTTCTTTTGATCCAGTGACTTATGGTCACTTGGACATTATCAAGCGCGCTAGTGCTCATTTTGACGAAGTGGTGGTTGCAGTTTTTATTAACAGCACTAAGCAAAGTCTTTTCACAGTCGAAGAGCGAATTGAAATGATCAAAGAGACCACAAAGGAACTGCCTAACATTATGGTTGATTCTTGGAGCGGTTTAACTGTCGAATATTGCAAGCGAAACAATATCGATGTAATAACTAAGGGCCTAAGAGCAGTTTCAGACTTTGATTATGAATTACAACAGGCTCAGGTAAATCTACAGGCCGGCGTAGACACTATGTTTATGGCCACAGATCCAGCACATTCGTTCCTCTCATCTTCGCTAGTCAAGGAATTAGCCAAATACAATGGTGACATCTCAAAGATGGTTCCACCTTCGGTTGAAGCCGCACTTGTTAAGAAACTGTCATAGAAAGATGCAGGTTGAAAATGGATGCAGTTGAGAAATTAGCCTCGGCAATCAAAATGGTTGAAGAGGCGCGCGGCGTTCCGCTTTCTGCTTCATGCGTTGTTCACCGTGGAGAGATGCTCGGCGTTCTAGATGAAGCGAAAGCTGCACTTCCTGAATCTTTCGCAAAAGCGGAATCAATTGTTGCAAATAGAGATAAAGTTATTGATGAGGGCCGGATGCAAGCAGAGCAAATGGTTGCAATGGCTCGAGAAGAGGCTTCACAACTAATCGAACAGACCGCAATCATGCAACAAGCTCGAGAAGAAGCGAAGAATATTTTGGCTCAAGCGCGCCAAGAAGCCGCCGAACAAAAGCAAGAAATCGAAGAATATATTGATTCTCGACTTGCAACTTTAGAAGTCATCCTAAATAAAACACAAGAAGCAATTACGCGAGGACGTGAACGACTTGCCGGTTCTTCAGATAAAGATGTTTTATCTCAACTTTCCGATAAGTAATTATTTCGATGTCAAAAGCATTTCTGCTTAATACTCATGATCTTCCTCGTCGCGCAGGAGAGATGAAGGAATATCAACTGGCTATTGAATTCGATAAACCAATTGGAATTGATGTGATTGCAGTTCCTGCTGGAACATTAAATTTAGATTTACGCCTTGAATCTGTCGCTGAAGGCATACTTGCAACAGGTGAATTTGAAGCCGTGGCAGAGGGAGAGTGCATCCGCTGCCTTGATCCAATCGCGCTTACATTGAATCGTAACTTTCAAGAACTGTATGCCTACGAACCAAATCGCGATGACCCCGACGAACTCGAAGAAGACCAACTTTTAATGGATGGCGAGGTCATGAATTTGGAGGCGCCTATAAGAGATGCAATTGTTTTGGCGCTGCCAATTAATCCGGTTTGCGATGAAGATTGTGAAGGGCTCTGTCCTGAATGTGGTCAAAAATGGGCAGAGCTACCTGCGGGGCATGCCCACGAACAGGTGGACAGCCGTTGGTCAGCGTTAAAAGGGCTGCTTCAGGAAGAGAATTAACCCAATTTCACTAATTTGCCCCGCTAGGCGGTAATGAGCGATACTTAGCCCCGCACGCCAAAGCGTTGCATTCAGGGTTTGATCAAAGGAAGAGAAAAGTGCCAGTACCAAAGCGAAAGATGTCGCGTTCAAAGACACGTTCACGTCGTAGCCAATGGAAAACCACTGCTGCAGCGATTTCTACCTGTGCTCAATGCCAGCAGCCAAAGCTTCAACACACTGCTTGCCCTACTTGCGGTACATATAACCGTCGCCAAGTCGTAGAGGTTTGATTTTATGTTCGCGCAATTACAAGCGCGACTTGGCTTAGAGATAAGACAAGAGCTTCTCGAATTAGCTTTTACCCACCGTTCATTCGCCTATGAAAATGGTATTTCCGAAACCAATGAGCGTTTGGAATTCCTCGGTGATTCAGTACTTGGTTTAGTTGTCACCGAAGAGCTTTACAAGAAATATCCAGATTTAGATGAATCTCGTCTATCACCACTTCGTTCTGGGATTGTAAATATGCGAGCTTTGGCAGACATTGCGCGCTCGCTAGAGCTTGGCCAATACATGCGAATTGGTAAAGGTGAAGAGGTTACCGGTGGCCGCGACAAAAATTCCTTACTAGCAGATTCTTTAGAAGCGTTAATTGGAGCGATTTATTTAAGCCAAGGTTTTGCAGCTAGCCAGAAAATAGTTGGAGAATTAATTAGTCAAACTATGGAGAGTGCGAAAGATAAAGGCGCTGGTTTAGATGGAAAAACTGCACTTCAAGAGTTGGCAGCTGCTAGAAAAATTTCTCCACCGGAATATCAGATAACTGAATCCGGTCCTGATCATGATAAAACTTTTGTCGCAACAGCTGTAGTTGGTGGGGATGCAATCGCCACTGGAGAAGGTAAAAGTAAACGTGAGGCAGAGCAAATTGCGGCTCGCCTTGCTTATGAGAAATTAATTTCTTAATGCCAGAACTTCCTGAGGTCGAAACAGTTCGAGCTGGCCTTGAGAAACATGTAGTCGGCAAGAAAATTATTGGAGTAAAACAATTACATCCTCGAGCACTTCGAAGTGACTCTCTAAATAAATTGACCGTATTTAAAAATGCCAAGATTAAAGCCGTTAAGAGACGTGGAAAGTTTATGTGGCTGGAATTTGATCGGCCAGAAGTCTTGGTCGCACATTTAGGCATGAGTGGACAATTTAAGATTCAGAAGGCTGGAAGCGATAACGAAGCTCATTTACGCGCTAAATTCGAGCTCTCTAATGGCAAAGAGATGCGTTTTGTTGACCAACGAACATTCGGTTGGCTCTGTGTTGACCAACTTGAAGAAGGCGTTCCGTCAGTCGTCTCACATATCGCGACAGACCTTTTCGACCCGACTTTTGATAAGAAAAGTATCGTGAAAAAAATTAACTTAAAGCGTGGCCAGATAAAAAAAGTAATTCTTGACCAAGAAGTAGTTAGCGGTATTGGAAATATTTATGCAGATGAAGCGCTTTGGTATGCGCGAATTCATCCAGAATCAATCGCATCGGATTTGTCTTCTACTCAAATTCTAAATTTGCTGACCGCAGCTCAAAAAGTCATGACTAGGGCCTTGGCAGCTGGCGGAACCAGTTTCGATGAGCTCTATATCAATGTAAATGGCGAGAGTGGATATTTTGAAAGATCTTTGGCCGTTTATGGCCGAGAAGGTGAGCCATGTCGCAGACAACGCACCTGCGGCGGAGAAATTATCAGAATTGCCTTCACTAACCGCTCGTCGCGCCTCTGTCCTGCCTGCCAGACCCGATAGGTTTTCCGCGTGTATTTGAAGAGTCTGACCATCAAGGGCTTTAAGTCCTTCGCCTCGTCAACGACCCTTCTTCTCGAACCAGGCATCACCTGCGTGGTCGGTCCAAATGGTTCTGGCAAGTCAAATGTCGTGGATGCGATTAGTTGGGTAATGGGCGAACAAGGTGCGAAATCTTTGCGCGGCGGAAAGATGGAAGATGTCATTTTCGCTGGCACTTCTGGTCGCGCGCCACTTGGTCGCGCGGAAGTTTCTTTAACTATTGATAACACAGATGGTTCATTGCCAATTGATTTCAGTGAAGTAACTATTTCACGTATTTTGTTCCGTAATGGACAGAGTGAATATCAAATTAACGGAGAAGGCGCTCGTTTACTAGATATTCAAGAACTACTTTCTGATTCAGGTATTGGCCGCGAAATGCATGTGATTGTGGGTCAAGGTCAACTTGATGCAATTTTGATGGCGACACCGGAAGAACGACGCGCATTCATTGAAGAAGCAGCTGGCGTGCTAAAGCATCGTAAGCGCAAAGAGAAAGCCCTTCGCAAACTAGATTCAATGCAAGCCAACATGGCGCGCGTGCAGGATTTAACGGTCGAACTTCGTAGACAGCTAAAGCCTTTGGGTAAGCAGGCTGAAGTTGCAAAGAAAGCAGCAACGATTCAAGCAGATCTCCGAGATGTAAAGCTGCGCCTACTTGCAGATGACTACATTTCAATGAACAAAGTATTTTCAACTGAAGTTGCAGATGAAAATGCACTTCGTGAACGTCGCGCAATCGTAGAAGCAGATCTTGAGGGCGTTCGCGCTCGCGAAGAATCGCTGGATGCCGAAGCTGCATTTGAAGGACCTTTGCTTTCTGCAGCTCAAGAGACTTATTACGCGCTAACAGGAATCCGAGAAAAATTACGTGCGGTTGCAGCGCTGGCTCAAGAACGCACTCGCTTCTTGACTCAAGAACTTGAAATTACAGCTGGCCGCGATCCAGAAGCTTTGGAATCCGAAGCGTTAATTCTGCGCGAAGAGGAAAGCGAATTGCGTTCTGGTTTGAATTCAAAACAAGATGAATTAAATCAAGCAATTCAAGCAATGCGCGCTCTAGAAGCAGATGTAAAGGCTGAAGAAGATCGAATTGCGGCGGCGCTTCGCGCAATTGCCGATCAGCGCGAAGGAACTGCCCGCCAAGAAGGTCACATTAAATCACTTCAAGCACGCCTTGATGCGATGTCGCAAGAAATTACTCGACTTACAAAGGCTCGCGATGATGCACAGACTCGCGCCGCAAACGCGCAATCTGAATACGCACAACATGAACTAGAGATTGCTAGCGCTGATAGTGGTGAAATTGGTTTGGATACTGCCTTCGAATCTGCAAAGCGCGATCTGGCAGAAGCTAAAGAATTAGTAGCTAAGCTAACTGAATCTGAGAGAAATGCAGACCGCAAACGTAATTCAATCGAATCCAAATTAGAGGCAATTCGATTGACAACTGCAAATCGCGATGGCGCAAGCGCATTGCTCCATGATTCAAGAGGCGTAAAAATTCTTGGATCTTTAGCTTCTTTGATTACGGTTGACCAAGGCTTCGAAGCAGCGGTAGCAGCAGCACTAGGTAGCTTGGCAGATTCAGTTGTAGTTCAAGATATGAATGCGGCTGTAACTGCGATTAGCGCCTTGAGGAATGAGAATCTAGGCCAAGCTGAATTATTAGTTTCAAATAATGCTGTCATTAGTGGGGCACAAGTGCCAAGCGGATTAACTCCGATTCTAAATCACGTACGAGGAAGTGAAGTTTCAAGTTTGCTTGCTGCATTGCTTGGAAATACTGCGGTTGCAGATGATGCCCGAAGTGCCGCTGAAATTCTAAATGCAAATCCAAATGTAAATGTTGTCACCAGAGATGGAGATACTTTTACTGCAACTCGCGTACGCGGTGGTTCAAAGAATTCAAGTTCACTAGTTGAAATTCAGGCATTAATTAATCAACTTTCAGAAGAGCTAACCACCGCAACCCATGAATGCGAACGCTTAAGTTTTGAGATTCAGAATGCACAGCATGCCTTGAGCAATCGCCAAAGCGAATACGACCAGGCATTATCAAGGCTAAATGATTCTGATGCCCGAATCTCAGCTCTAACAGAACAATTAGCGGTAGCTGGTCAAAACATTAAGTCTGCAAATGCAGAAGTTGAGCGCTTGAACATTGCAATCAACGAAGCGGATAATGAGCGACGTTCAGACGAACGCGAACTAGAGATCGCAAAGAGCCAATTGGGCCAACATGGTGAAATTTCAGAACCAGATCACTCGCAAGCAGAAGCACTTAGAGAGAAGTTAACCTCAGCTCGAAGTGTCGAGGTTGAAGCCCGTTTGGCGGTTCGAACCGCTGAAGAGCGCGTTAACTCAATCGCAGAGCGAGCTCAAGCGCTTGAAGCGGCTGCGCAATCTGAACGAATAGCAAATGAAAATGCAATTGCACGTAGAGCTACTCGAGCACAAGGTGCGGTTATTTCACAAGCAATCGGAGAAGCCGCTTATGAAACTCTGGTTCACATCGAACGTTCAATCGCTAAAGCCGGTGCCGAACGCTCTCGTTTGGAAGAATCAAAACAGAATCGAGAAGGCGAGACCCTTGCAGTTCGTACTCGCAATCGCGAATTAACTCACGAACTCGAACAATTAACATCTAGTGTTCATCGAGATGAGTTGGCTAGAAGTGAACAGCGCCTACGTATTGAAGCTCTTGCGCAGAAAGCGCTTGAGGAATTTGGTGTAGATGTCGAAACACTTCAAAACGAATATGGCCCACATAAAGACGTACCTACCTTCTTTGAGACCGAGGACGGACAGATTATTGAAGGCGAACATGTTCCATATCGACGTGATCAGCAAGAGAAACGTTTGGCGCAGACTGAAAAGCAATTGAATTTACTTGGAAAAATCAATCCACTTGCGCTCGAGGAGTACAACTCAGTGGAAGAGCGCCTGAAGTTCTTGTCTGAGCAGCTTGAAGACTTAAAGCGCACCAAAAAGGATTTATTAGATATCGTAAAAGAGGTTGACGATCGTGTTCAATTTATTTTCATGGAGGCTTTTGAAGAAACTGCGAAACACTTCAAAGATATCTTTGCTCGACTTTTCCCTGGCGGCGAAGGTCGTTTAATTCTTACCAACCCAGAGGATCCACTTACTACTGGAGTTGATATCGAAGCACGCCCGCCAGGAAAACGAGTAAAGCGCTTATCTTTGCTATCTGGCGGCGAGAAATCACTAACCGTTGTGGCGATGTTGGTTGCTATCTTTAAATCGCGTCCAAGTCCGTTTTATATTCTTGACGAAGTTGAAGCAGCGCTTGATGATGTTAATTTACAGCGTCTTCTTGGCGTACTTGAAGATCTTCGCACCAGTTCGCAACTAATCATCATCACACACCAAAAGCGCACCATGGAAGTTGCAGATGCACTTTATGGCGTAACTATGCGCGGTGATGGAGTCACTGAAGTTATTTCGCAGCGTTTACGCGAATCCGAAACAGTATGAGCCTCTTTAAGAAGTTCGTAGATAAATTCACAAATAAATCTGAAACCGCTGCGCCAATCCAAGAGATTGAGATTAAAGAATTACCTAAAGATGATATTTGGTCAAAGCCAATATCGCTTGAAATAAAAGATTCTGATTGGGATGAATTGGCAAGCGACCTAATTCAATCTGATTTAGGCAGAGAGTTATCTAGCGAACTAATCGAAGCAGGTAAGCGTTCTAAAGAGAAACCACTTCAAGCCATAAAATTGAAATTAGAAGAAGCGCTTTCAAAAAAATCCAGGGAAACCAAAGCGGGAGTAATTTTGGTAGTCGGGGTCAACGGAGCTGGCAAAACTACTTCGGTTGCTAAGTTAGCAAAGCAACTTCCAGGTAAGACCGTCTTAGCTGCAGCAGATACGTTTCGTGCAGCGGCTGTTGAACAATTAAGCACCTGGGGTCAAAGAATTGGCGTTGAGGTTATTAGTGGCGCGGCAAATAGCGATCCAGCAGCAGTTGCATTTGATGCATCTAAGAAGTTTATGGATTCAGGTGCTGACAATTTAATTGTAGATACCGCGGGGCGATTACATAATAAAGCTGACTTAATGGCTGAACTTGGAAAGGTACGACGCGTTATCGAAAAGAGCGCACCGGTTTCTGAAGTGCTATTGGTTATCGATGCGACTACTGGACAAAATGGTCTTGCTCAGGCTCAGGTATTCACCGAAGCTGTTGAAGTAACTGGAATTATCCTCACCAAGCTTGATGGCTCTGCTCGTGGCGGCATCGCCCTAGCTATCGAGCATAAATTCAATATCCCAATTAAATGGGTGGGAAGCGGTGAAGGGGTAGATGACTTTGCCCCTTTTGACGCTCAAAGTTACCTATCAGGGCTACTTGGTTAACACCCTTGTAACATTCTGAACAAATAGCCTTTACCTATTCTTATTCTTTTGGCAACACATAAAGCAGCTCTTTGTAACGTAAGAGGCCGAAACTTCATCTATCTCAGCGTTGAGTTATTCCGTTTTCAATTTTCAACAATTGACTTCTATTAAGGATTATTCATGGATGTAGTTTTAAATTCTGGAGACACTGCTTGGGTTCTTGCAAGTAGTGCGCTGGTTTTATTAATGACGCCAGGACTTGCGTTCTTCTATGGCGGCATGGTTCGCACTAAGAGCGTATTGAACATGATGATGATGTCATTCATAACAATTGGCATCGTTAGTGTTTTGTGGGTTATCTATGGCTACAACTGGGCTTTTGGTTCTAGTGCAAATTCACCGTGGATTGGTGGCTGGGGTCTATCAGGTTTAGGTGGCACAGTTGAATCATTTGCAAACAACGGTGGCGTTTATCCAATTCCAACGCTGGTATTTAGTTCATTCCAATTAATGTTTGCGATTATCACTCCAGCCTTGATATCAGGCGCAATCGCAGATCGCACAAAATTTACCGCATGGGCAATTTTTGTTGCTGCTTGGGTAAGTATTGTCTATTTCCCAGTAGCTCACTGGGTCTTTGATTTTGGCGATAAAGTCGGCGAAGAGTTAATTGGCGTTGGTTATTTAGCCGGTAAAGGTGTTCTAGATTTCGCAGGTGGTACCGCGGTTCATATCAATGCTGGCGCTGCAGGTTTAGCACTTGCAATAATTTTAGGTAAGCGACATGGCTGGAGACGTGATCCTATGCGTCCACACTCTCTTCCATTAGTTCTACTAGGTTCTGGTTTACTTTGGTTTGGTTGGTTTGGATTTAATGCAGGTAGCGCTCTAGGTGCTAACGGCATTGCCGGACTTGCATTAATCAATACCCAAGTTGCAGCCGGTGCCGCACTAATAGGCTGGTTATTAGTTGAAAAAATCCGAGATGGACATGCAACCTCACTTGGTGCAGCATCTGGTGCAGTTGCAGGCCTAGTCGCAATCACACCTGCTTGTGCATTTGTTGCTCCTTGGGCAGCAGTAGTACTTGGTTTAATTGCTGGAATTTTGTGTGCGTTAGCAGTGGGCCTTAAGTACAAGTTTGGCTTTGATGATTCTCTAGATGTGGTTGGAGTTCACTTAGTTGGCGGCCTTTGGGGTTCAATCTCAGTGGGAATTTTTGCAACAAAGCAGGTAAATAGCATCGGTGGCGATGGAGCTCTATATGGCGGTGGCTTAGATCTACTTAAGACTCAAGCTATAGGTTCGCTATTAGTGCTTGCGTATTCATTCGTAGCTACATTGATTATCGGATTCATTATTGAAAAAACCATTGGATTCCGAGTTTCTCAGGAAGCAGAAATTACAGGTATCGACTTGGCTGAACACCGAGAAACATCATACGAACTATTCAATTCAAGCCGTGGAGGTACAACAGTATGAAGCTAATTACCGCAATCCTAAAGCCATTCAAGTTGGATGAAGTGAAAACGTCTCTCCAAGCACTTGGAGTAAATGGAATGACAGTTTCTGAAGCATCAGGCTTTGGAAGACAACGTGGACACACAGAGGTTTACAGAGGAGCGGAATACACCGTTGATCTAGTGCCAAAAGTGCGTCTTGAAGTAATTGTCGATGATTCGGATGTGGAATCGGTTGTAGGGGCAATCGTGAAAGCTGCGAATACCGGTTCAATAGGTGATGGAAAAGTTTGGGTCACATCGATAGAACAGATTGTTCGCGTTCGCACGGGAGAACGCGGCACCGAAGCTATCTAATAAATTTATTAGATAGTCTAGAGAAATGGGTTTGCCAGAGCGCAAGGCGAGATCAAACGAGAGTGATGCTTACCTTTCCCATCTTTTTCTAGAAGCAGGCAAACCAAACGGGATAACGCTCGTCGCGGTCGGTGGTTACGGCCGCGGCGAGCTATCTCCGGGTTCAGATTTAGATTTACTTATTCTTCATGATGGCTCTTTGGGCAATTTGTCAGAGTTCGTTAACTCAATGCTTTATCCGATTTGGGATAAACAAGGTCCATCATCACTTCCTAAAAGTATTGATTACTCGGTTCGTACAATCAAAGAGACCAAAGAAGCTTGGCAGGATCTAAAAGTTGCTCTTGGATTACTTGATGCAAGATTTATTTGTGGGGAGATTTCTCAATTTGAATTAATTAAGCAGGAAGCAGAAGTTGCTTGGAAAAAAGATCGCCTAGAAGAACTTCGGATGTCTCTAAACGAAAGACATCAGCGATTTGGTGATTTGGCATATTTACTCGAACCGGACATTAAAGAAGCTCGAGGCGGAATTAGAGATATCAATGCCTTAAGAGCAATACAACGCAGTGAAGTCATTGCAATAAACACAGATCAATTAGATGAATTTGAAGAGAAATTATTAAATGTAAGAGATAGCCTGCATAAGGTAAGTGGAAGAGATAAAGATCTGCTGCTTTTCCAGGAACAAGATAAAGTTGCGGCAGATTTAGGTTTAGTTGATGCGGATGTCCTAATGGGGCAAGTCGCTACCATTGCTAGATCAATCGACTATCAATTAAATGTCGCTTGGCATAGATATGACAATCGACGCAGTAAGTTTTCCTTTAGAAAACCAAAAGCAACCAATGTTGGAAAGAATATTGGAGTAGAGAACCACGAAATAATTATCGAAGCGCTGGACCCAACTGTTGGCATGCGAGCAGCTGCAAAAGCTTCTCAATTGGGTCTGCCAATCTCATTAGATTCTTGTGAATTAATTAAAGGTCTTGGCTTGGAAAATCCTTGGCCGCGAGAAGCTCGAGAAGATTTGGTGGCTTTTATCGGCGGTGGAAGTGCAATGGAACGAGTTTGGGAAGCGCTAGATCAAGCGGGAATTATCGAAGAGTGGCTTCCTGAATGGAGCACTGTTCGATCTTTGCCACAGAGAAATGCCCTACATCGCCATACTGTTGATAGGCACATGGTGGAAACAGCTATTGTTGCCGCAAAATTAACCAGATCCGTTCATAGACCAGATTTACTCTTAGTCGGTTCGCTATTTCATGACATCGGCAAAGGCACAGAAGAAGATCACTCTGAACGAGGTGAACGCCTTATCGAACCTATTGCGAAGAGAATAGGCTTTTCAGATACAGATATTCGAACTTTGCAATTCCTAGTTCGAAATCATTTGCTCTTATCAAGTACTGCAACCCGCAGAGATTTAGATGATCCAGCAACAATTCAATCAATTCTAGATGTGGTCCCAGATTTGCAGCACCTTGAGCTTCTGCATGCACTATCGATAGCTGATGGAGAAGCCACCGGCAAAGCCGCTTGGAGTGAATGGAAAGCGCGTTTAGTAAGGGATTTAGTAAATCGCGTAAAGAGCGCAATGAAAGGGACGTTAGTTGCGCCAGAAATGGAATTGAATGAGCTGCAGAAACAAGAGGCAGCTAATAGTGATTTAAAAGTTTCAATATCCGAAAGTTCAGGAAGTTTTGCTATTGAAATTATCGCGCCAGATAGCACTGGCTTGTTCTCGATTGTTGCTGGCACTTTAAATTTATTGAAACTAGATATTAGAGCTGCTAAAACCAGAACTCATGGCAAATCAGCTGTAATGACTTGGATAGTGAATTTGGATCCGTTTGCCACACTTCCAACGGATGTCAAAATAACGCAAGCGCTACAGGATGCGCTAAGTGATAACGAGAAGTTGGCGCAGAAAATTGATGCCAAAGTTAAGTCATATGCACCGCTACCCGGGGTGCCAGTACCTCCACCGGAAGTGGAAATTATTGAAGATTTAGCATCGAGTGCCACAATTATTGAAATTAGAAGTCATGACCGCCCTGCATTGCTTTACCGAATCGGTGCTGCGGTCCGACAATTGGAAGTCGATATCCGCTCTGTAATTGCATCTACTCTTGGCGCTGAAGCAATTGACACACTTTACGTAACTGAAATATCAGGCGAAAAACTCTCAAAAACCAAAGCTGAAGAGGTAGTGGCGAGTATCCGTTTCGCAATCGATTAAGATTCACCAATCATGTTCGAAGGCCTTACCTCAAGATTTAGCGGCGCGTTCTCAAAACTGCGAAGCCGCGGAAAGTTATCGTCTTCGGATATCACTGATACCTTTGCAGAAATTCGTGATGCGCTAATTGACGCAGACGTAGCTCTAGATGTAGTTAATGAGTTTGTCGACAACACCCAAAATAAATCTTTAGATCTCTTAAAGGATATCCAAGCTGGCACGAATCAAGCACAGGCAGTATTTGATTTAGTACATACTGAATTAGTAAATATTCTAGGTGGTTCGGCTAGACGTATTAGATTTTCCAAAAATCCACCAACTGTCATCATGTTGGCAGGTTTGCAAGGTGCCGGTAAAACCACATTGGCTGGAAAATTAGCTAAATATCTTAAAGAGCAAGGTAACACTCCACTATTAGTTGCTTCAGATTTGCAGCGTCCAAACGCGGTTACGCAATTGCAGG
This sequence comes from Candidatus Nanopelagicaceae bacterium, assembly GCA_018883345.1. Classification (GTDB taxonomy): domain Bacteria; phylum Actinomycetota; class Actinomycetes; order Nanopelagicales; family Nanopelagicaceae; genus ZLKRG08. The sequence continues at coordinate 32,828 of VEQG01000009.1, read as the reverse complement.
TAGTAGGAGAGCAAGTAGGAGTACCAGTATTTGCTCCTCAACCAGGCAATGGAATTGGCGATCCAATTAAAGTTGCAAAAGATGGTTTGGATTTTGCAAAGCAAAAGCTACACAACATGGTCATTGTGGATACGGCAGGACGTCTTGGTGTAGATCAAGAGCTGATGAACGAAGCCATGGCTATCAGAGATGTAATAAATCCTGACGAAATTCTTTTTGTTGTTGATGCAATGATCGGACAAGATTCGGTACGTACTGCGAATGCATTTGGAGCAGGTGTCGGCTTTGATGGTGTCGTGCTTACCAAATTGGACGGTGACGCTAGAGGTGGCGCAGCGCTTTCAATCGCAAAGCAAACTGGCAAACCAATTCTCTTCGCTTCTACTGGCGAAAAGTTAAGTGACTTCGATGTCTTTTATCCAGAGAGAATGGCTTCTCGTATTTTGGGCATGGGAGATATTGCCACTCTTGCAGAGCAAGCAAAAAAGGCTTTAGACAGTGAAACTTCTAAGAAATTAGAAGAGAAATTTGTTAAAGGTGAAGATTTTACTTTAGAAGATTTTCTGGAGCAGTTGCAGGGCATTGCCAAGATGGGCAATATGTCCAAAATACTCTCAATGATTCCTGGTGCTGCCAATAAGCAAATGCAGAAACAATTAGAAGCAATTGATGATTCAGAAATCACAAAATCAACTGCAATTGTTCAATCAATGACGCCAGCAGAGCGCAGAGATCCAAAGATTCTTAATGGTTCGCGTCGAGCTCGAATTGCAAAGGGCAGCGGTCGCCAAGTTTCAGAGGTTAATAATTTGGTAGATCGATTTGGCCAGGCGCAGAAAGCAATGAAGATGGCAAGAAGCGGTGCAGCTATTCCGGGTATGCCAGCAATGCCAGGTATGCCAGGTATGCCAGCAATGCCAGGCATGTCAGGTGCAGGAAGCAAGAAGCCTCCCATTCCAAATAAGAAGAAGTCCAAGAGTGGCAATCCCGCAAAGAGAGCCGCCGAAGAGGGGCGCTAAGAGCTTAAATTGCCCGATTTGGCCGATTCTCAGAGCGCTGGCAGAATTACGACCCTGAGCGCGGCCCTCTACCCGCGTCGGATGTAAAGGCAAGAAAAGTTCCCACGAACTCCATTGTGGAAATTCTTCTGGCATAGATAGCAAAATTTTATTTATTAGGAGCAATACTTTGGCAACAAAGATTCGTTTAATGCGTCTTGGAAAAATTCGCACACCTTTCTACCGTATCGTCGTTATCGATTCTAAGAAGGCGCGTAATGGTCTATCAATCGAAGAGATTGGTCGCTATGTTCCAGGAAAGAATCCATCAGTAGTAGAGGTCAACTCAGATCGCGCACAGCACTGGTTAAAGGTTGGCGCACAGCCATCTGCAGCAGTGACAAAGTTATTTAAGCTAACAGGCGACTGGGGTAAGTTCACAGGTGAAGGTTCAACTTCAAGTTCGGTAGAACCACAGAAGCCAGGATTTGATAAGAAGGCTAATTACGAAGCTGCAGTTAAAGCTGCTGCTAACGAACCAGCTGAAGGCGCAACAACTGCAAAGAAGAAGGCGCAAGATAAATTAGCTGCGAAGTCTGCTCCTGCACCAGTTGCTGAAGTTGTAACTGAAGAAGCACCAGTTGCAGAAGCTGTTGCTGAGGAAGCACCAGCAGCAGAAGCTGTTGCTGAGGTAGTTGCTGAAGAAGCTGCTCCAACAGCAGAAGCAACAGCAGAAGCAGCAGCTGAATAATGCTTGACGAAGCTCTAGAACATTTAGTTAAAGGGATTGTTGAAAATCCTGAAGATGTAATTGTTAAAGAGAAGACACATCGTCGTGGCACAACTCTTGAAGTTAATGTCAATCCAGAAGACATTGGCAAGGTAATCGGTCGCAACGGACGTACTGCGAAAGCGCTACGTACTGTGATGAGCGCGCTTGCAGGTCGTTCGGTACGCGTAGATCTCATCGAGGCTGACGAAGTTCGTTAGCGCTCTTTAATGAGACTTAACGTTGGGCGCATTGGACGTGCTCACGGAATTTTAGGTGAAGCGACAATCGAGGTTCGCACGGACGAACCCGAGCGTCGCTTTGCTGTTGGCGCAGAAGTTCTAACCGAAGATGGCAAATTAACTATCTCAAGCGCACGCGTTCACAACGGAATTCTCTTGCTTGGCTTTGAAGGTATAAACACTCGCAATGATATAGAGAAGCTTCGCAACACTTTGCTCTATGCCGATGTAGATATAAACGAATCTGGCGAAGATGAAGATGATTACCACGTACAACAATTAATTGGCCTTCGAGCAGAATTAGAAGATGGTTCAGAATTTGGCGTAGTTACCGACGTCTTGAATCTGCCAGCACAAGATTGTCTTGTAATCAAAACTAAGAGCGGCGAGGTATTAATTCCTTTTGTCCGCCAGCTCGTACCTATCGTTGATTTAGCAGGTAAGAGAGTTGTAGTTATTCCACCGGTGATGTCATGAAGTTAGATTTCATCTCTATATTTCCTGAATTTTTCGAACCACTAAAACTTTCACTAATTGGAAAAGCACGTGACAAATCAATTATCGAAATAGGCGTGCATGACTTAAGAGACCAAGCGATTAATGTTCATCGCCAAGTAGATGACACACCATATGGTGGCGGCGCAGGCATGGTCATGATGCCGGAAGTTTGGGGTAAAGCAATTGATAAAGTCATTACCCAGGAATCCGAACTAATTATATTAACTCCAGCCGGCCAGCTTTTTAATCAAAGAATGGCTGAAGAACTTTCAAATTCTGCTCATCTAATTTTTGCTTGCGGACGCTATGAAGGCATCGATGATCGTGTGCGTCAATATTACTTAAATGAAGGTTTCAAAGTACGTGAAGTATCAATTGGTGATTACGTATTAAATGGCGGTGAGGTAGCAGCAATCGTAATTGCCGAGGCAGTTTCAAGACTAATTCCAGGCGTACTTGGAAATCCTGAATCTATTGTTGATGAATCACATTCTGAAGATGGTTATATTGAATATCCCGCATTTACAAAACCTGCTGAATGGCGAGGTATAAAAGTTCCGGAGGTTTTACTCTCTGGCAATCATGCAGAAATCGCAAAATGGCGTAAATCTGCTGGTGAATCACGCGCAAATCACAACCAGTAAAGGGCTTGCACTCGCGAAAGTGAAATCGAGCCGATTTTTAAGAATAAACTCACTCTGTGCGTGTTATTAATTATGAGCAATTAAAGAGTGTCTTAGCTCAGCAATCAGAATGGCCTCGCATTGTGGCCTCTGGAAATTTCGCACCACCAATGACTTTATTGAAAGCTGCAGATGAAACTATTGAGAATTTCAATCTGCATATGTTGAATGCGCACCCTGGCATACCTGATCGCGAAGGTGTTGATTACGAATCTGCTTTCGTGGGGCCAGCCATGCGGCGACACCCACGACTTCACTACATACCATCGCGATTATCAATGGTTCCGATTCTATTTCGTGATCACTATCGTCCAGATATAGTTTTTCTACACACTTCACCTCAAAGATACGACACAGTCTCTCTGGGAGTAGAAGTAAATATTCTCCCTGCGGCTATCGAAGCTGCCAGAGCCCGTAATGGAATCGTGATAGCTCAGGCTAACAAGCAAATGCCTTACACATATGGCGATGCACAAATTTATGAATCTGAAATTGATTATCTAATTGAAGTTGATGAGCCTTTGCTAGAAAAACCGGTTGCACAAATTACTGATACCCAAAAAGAGATTGGTAATCGAATTGCCGCTTTGATTGAGAATAACTCAACCTTGCAGTTAGGTATTGGCGGTGTACCTGATGCGGTATTAAGCGCTTTGACTAATCGCAAGAATATGCGCATTTGGACTGAAATGTTTAGCGATGGGGTATTAGATTTATTCAAAGCTGGAGTTTTAGATGAAGAGCTGCCATTAAATGCATCATTCTTATTCGGCTCACGCGAACTTTACGACTGGGTGCATTTGAATCGAAAAATCAGAATGCGTAGAACCGAAATTTCAAATGATCCATCAGTTATAGCCCGCCAAGCGAAAATGACCTCGATCAATTCTGCCCTACAAATTGATTTGTATGATCAGGCGAACGCATCCTTTGTTAGAGGTCAAATTTATTCTGGATTTGGTGGCTCAACTGATTTCATCGTTGGAGCGCTACATTCTCGAGGCGGTCAATCCTTTATGGCGCTACCTTCATGGCATCCAAAAGCTGATGTCTCAACAATTATTCCAAAACTTGATACTCCGGTAACGTCTTTCCAGCACTCGTATGTGGCAACCGAGCAGGGAATCGCCCCATGTTTTGGCCATCCAACCAAACAACAAGCAGCAAACATAATCAGATATGCAGCACATCCAGATGCTAAAGAAGAGCTGGCTAAAGCAGCAGCTGAAATGAATTTACTTTAATAGATCTGGAAGATTTTTAAACCATTCAAGCGCTTTTGGGTTTGCTAAAGCGTCTAAGTTTCTAACTTCTCTGCCATTAATTACATCTGTAACGGCCAACTCGACTAATTTATTTGATTTGGTACGCGGTAGCTCAGGCGCCACAATGATCTTATCCGGGACGTGTCTTGGACTAGCTTGATCTCTAAGCGCTTTCTTAATCTCTTTAGCAACGTCTTCATCAAATTTTTGTCCCTCTTTTAAGACGACAAACAACACTACTCGGGTGTCATTGTCCCAATCTTGAGAAACGGCCATGCACTCTTGAATTTGCGGAAACGTTTCAACAACTCGATAAATTTCGGCAGTTCCAATTCGAACACCTTTTGAATTTAAGGTAGCGTCGCTTCTACCAAATAAAGTGAAGCCACCAGTTTTACTAACTGATGCAAAATCCCCGTGTGTCCAAACTCCTGGAAAGCCTTCAAAGTATGCTGATAAATATTTCTCATGATTTGCATCGCCCCAGAAACCAATTGGTTTTGATGGAAACGGAACGGTGCAGACCAATTCACCTTTCTCATCTTCTTTTGCGATGTCGCCTTTAGCATTAAATACTTTTGTTGCCATGCCTAAACAAGGCCCTTGTAACTCACCGCGATATACACCAAGGGTTGGAACTGAGGCGACAAAGCAACCGCAGATATCAGTGCCACCTGACATTGAAGCAAGATGGACATCAGCTTTCACATGTTTATATATGTAATCGAAACCCTCAGGAACCAATACCGACCCAGTCGAACCAATCATGCGCAAATTGGAGAGATCATGACTTTCAGATGGCTTTAATCCAACTTTCTTAATGCCATCAATAAATTTTGCTGACACTCCAAAAAAATTCAACTTCTCTTTCTCTGCAATGTCAAAGAGACGATGGGCTCTTGGGAATACCGGAGAACCATCAAACAGGACAATGGTTACGCCGCGAATCAGACACATAAATAACCAATTCCACATCATCCAGCCACAGGTGGTGAAGAAGAAAACTCTTTCACCTGCTTTCATGTCGAATTGATACAACTGTTCGGCACCTGCTTTGAGCATGACTCCTGCGCCGCTGTGAGTGATGCATTTAGGTTTACCGGTGGTACCCGAAGAGAAGAGCACGAAGCCAGGGTGGTCAAATGGCAGTCTTGTAAATTCTGGTTTTGCACCACTGAACGGCGCAATCCAAGTTTCAAATTCAGAGATTCGAATCGCTTTCTTTAAAGTAGGCAGTAGCGCAATGATTTCATCGGCCTTGTCTTTTAAATCAAAACTCTTGCCACTGTATTGGTAATCATCTCCCAACAGAATTAACTTAGGTTCGACTTGTCCAAATCGGTCTTCAACTGCATTAGGGGCAAAATCTGGTGAAGCGGTAGAAATAATTGCTCCAATACTGAGTGCACCTAAAGCAAAAATCATTACTTCTGGAACATTTGGTGCCCATGCAACTACCCGATCACCTACAGAGATTCCTAAATCTTTCATAGCTGCAGCAACGGCAGCACTTTTCTCTCTGAGTTCGGCATATGTAATTTCACGTCTTGTGCCATCTTCAAGAATTCCAACAATTGCAACGCCATCTCCGTGGGCGAGCAAGTTTTCAGCCACATTAATCACACCGTTTGGAAAAAACTTTGCGTCAATAAATCGCTCGCCACTTTGGTAGGCGATATCACCCTTTTCTCCAATTAGATTCAAGTCATCCCAAGCACGTGACCAGAAATCTCCGGGATTCTCGATACTCCAAGTATGCAAGCCCCAGTAGTCAGTATTTTTTTCGCGCTCTAATTTACCTAACGCGGTTTCTTGCGGATTACTAGGTTGAAAGAGCAAGCTCACTTTTTAGCTATCGCCCTCGCGCGTAATTTGTAATAAGCACCAGATAATCCTCCTGGCGCAAACATCACCACAAGTATAAATAGTATTCCTAGAGTTAAAGCTGGCTCAGATAATGGACCACCAACAATTTTCGGCAGATCTGTGAAGAATGGCTGTTGAGTTAAATCCTGCATTCGAGTAGTTGCAACCGAATAGAGAATGCCACCAATCACTGCACCCCAACGAGTTACCGCTCCACCAAGAATAACCATAAGCAGTAGCGCAATCGTTAAATTGGCATCAGCAAATCTAGGAGCTGCGCTGCCTGCGGCAAGCAACATAATTACACCTAAGAAGCTGGCAAGAGAACCTGCGATTACAAAAGAAAGTAGCTTGAATTTCTGGGTATCCAAACCAAGAACTTGTACGCGTAATTCATTATCTCTAAGGGCTGCAAATACACGTCCAGCTGAACTCTCCGTGATCCACCAAATAATTGCATAAACGATGATTAACGCAAGTAAAGCTGTCCAATAAAGATACTTGGTATTTACAACACCAATCCAGAATTGTGGAACTTTTGTGGCATCTAGAGCAATTCCATTTTCGCCGCCAGTTAAACCAAAGAAATTGCGATTAATAATTACGTGTCCCGCCTCGCCAAAAGCTAACGTCACCATCGCAAATGTAATGCCGGTTGTGCGTAGAGAAGCCATTCCGACTAGCATCGCAAAAATCGCAGTGATTGCCACCGCAATAACCATAGCTAAATACCAAGGAACTACATCATGGTTAATAAGAATGCAGGTGATGTACATACCTGAACCAAAGTAAATTGCATGACCGAATGAGAGCAGTCCTGTGAACCCGAATAGAAGATCGTAGGTCAATGCCAATCCGCCATAAATAAAAGCAACTGCCAAAGTTTGTTGTAAGCCAGGTTGAGCCAAGGGATTTCCACCCAGCATCGGTGCGATAGCAAAAAGTACAAGTACGACTGCAAGCAGCTGACGGGAATACTTCCAACGCAACATTATGACGCCGCCTTTCCAAGTAAACCTTGTGGTCTAATTAGTAAGACTCCAGCTAGCAGAATTACAACTACGAAGTCTCCTAAGCCGGTGACATAGTAATTCGCGAACTGACGGATTACGCCGATCATCATTGCTGCTATAAAACTTCCGGGAACGCTGCCCATGCCGCCGATTACCACGACGATGAAACCATAAATTAAATATTGGCCAGCGATAAGTGGAGATACACCGTTTGCATAGACTGAAATCAAGACGCCGCCAACTCCCGCCGCAAATCCACCTAGAAAGAAGACAGTGCTAAATGCACGACGTACATTGATTCCCAGCGCGGCAACCATATTTCTATTCTCAACACCCGCGCGAATAATTAAGCCAATTCGGGTGTACTTAAGAAGCGCCCAGTTAGCAATCAAAAGTATTAGCGCGGTTCCGATGTAGAAGAAACGATCGGCTGGAATGATGGCACCTGCAATATTTACTCCATTAAGGAAATACGGGGGAGTTGGATAAAGAACCAAATCGTTTCCAAACCAACCACCAAGTGCAGCTCCAACTACAAGTGCAACACCAACAGTAACAAGCGCTTGATCAACATGACGCTCATACATTCGGGCGATAATTAATTGCTCCATTAGCAACGCAAATGCGCCAGCCCCTAAGCCACCTATCAACATTGATAAAAGGAATTTTGGAGTTGTAATCATGAATCCAGATTGCTTTGCATACCAAAATCCGAAAAATGCACCTACAGTTAAGAAAGCCCCATGTGCAAAGTTAAGAACTCCCATTAGCCCATAAATTAAGGAGAGGCCTGAAGCCACCAAAAAGTAAAGCGCACCTAGTCCGATGCCAGTAATAAGAATTAGTAGGAACGTTGACATCATTTGCCTCCTACGCCGAGCATTTGATGAACCCATTTTTCATCATGCAGAACTTCTGGTCCGCCCTGGTAAACAACTTTGCCCTGATCCATCACAATCACATTCTCTGCAATACGTTTAACCAATGCCAAGTTCTGTTCGACTAGCAACATGGTGTTTTCATGAGCTACCTGCGCCAATGCATCCGCTACTTCAGTAACAAGTTTTGGCGCTAAACCTTTGGTTGGTTCATCAACTAGCAAGATTTCGTTCTTATTTAGTAAGGCTCTAGCAATAGCAACCATTTGCTGCTGGCCACCAGATAAAGAACCAGCGCGCTGCTGGGCACGGGTATCAAGTTCCGGGAAAAGCGAATGTACAAATTTGTACGCATCCCCATGATCTTTGCCTCGCGCCGCAAGCGCCAGATTCTCCTTAACCGAAAGTGAAGAGAAAATTTCGCGATCTTCTGGGATGTAGGCAATTCCTGATTTGGCGATTTTGAAGGTATCGCCATTTAGAATTTCGGAGCCTTTGAAAGAGATGGAGCCAGTACCAGGATAAAAACCCATTATTGTTTTTAAAGTTGTTGATTTACCAACGCCATTTCGGCCTAGCAGTGCAGTTACTTTGTTATTTGGTACATCAAAGCTGACGCCATGGAGGATATGAGATTGGTTAATCTTTACATGTAGATCTTTAATGGATAGCACATTGCTCATAGCGCTTCTCCAATGTAAGCAGATTGAACCACCGGGTTATTGATTACGTTTTGTGGAGTATCGCAGACTAATAATTCACCATAGTTAAGAACTGCGATTCGATCAGCCAGCCCCAAAATAACTTCTAGGTGGTGCTCAACAATTAATACCGTTTTATTATGTTCGGTTTTGAGTGATCTAATGATTTCGACCAACTCGGGTACGTTTTCAACACTCATGCCTGCCATTGGTTCATCGAGTAGGACAATCTCACTTTTTGATGCGAGTACGATTGCAATTTCAAGTCGGCGCTTATCGCCATGAGATAGGGACCCAGCCACTTGCATCGCACGAGGTGATAAGCCAACTTTGGCCAGACATTCATGTGCGTGCGCAACCACATCCGTAAATTTGTAGGCGTTCTTGGTCAGATTCATTGATTTACCATTTGCAGCTTGTGCGGCAATTCGTACATTTTCTAAACAACTTAGATTTGCGAAAATAGAAGAAGTTTGGAAAGTGCGTGCTAAGCCAACTTTCGCTCTTTCATATGGCTTTAACGAAGTCACATCTAGATCATTTATGAATATTTGACCACGTGTTGGTTGGCGAACGCCACTTAGCAAATTAAATAGAGAGGTTTTTCCAGCTCCATTTGGACCGATTATTCCAAGCGTTTCGTTCTTGTTGACCGACAAAGTAATGCCGTCCAGAATTTTCGCGCCGCCGATTGATAGCGACAAATCATTTACCGATATAGCCGAAATCAATTGCGACAACTCCCTTGTTAGTCCTGCTAGCTGCCTAAGAGTATAAAAAACCCCGGTTCTTTTCCATAATCTAACTTAAGAAAAGAACCGGGGTTTCTTTTTAACTATATTTATTTATGTGTCTTACGCAACGTTTGAAATGGTCTTATCTAGCTGTGGAACGTATCCAGCAGCAGTCTTCTTTAGAGAGACCAAGAACATTGGCTGTGTTAGTGAGTGTGTTGTTGGGTTAATCTTCATTAAGCCCTTAACGCCTACCCATGAATAACCTTCAAGCTTTGCAATCGCATCATCAATGTTCTGATCTGGATTACCAGTAAGTGCTTGAACAATCATCTTTGCAGCATCAGCGCCGGTGCAAGTAAATAGATCTTGCGCCTTCTTTGATGCGGCGAATGAAGCAGCTAGGTCTGCCGCAGCCTTTGACTTGCCAACGCCACCGAAATAGCTATTTGTAAGGATCGCATTTGTTCCTTCGAATAACGCACCGTAGATGTTGTAAGTTGCAGCGCCAGCAAGACCTGTGATTGGACGCTGCTTAACGAAAGCGCCCTGCTGCTTTAGAGAGGTAAGCATCGCGCCTGCTGTAAGTGCATTTGACCATGCGATGAAGATGTATGTTCCCTTTGCATCAGCTGCTTGCTTTGCAAATGGTGTGAAGTCAGATGTTGAAGTCGGAACCTTAATTTCCTGGAATGTTGCGCCCTTAGGTGCCATCAATGCTTTAGCTGCAGCGATGTTACCTGCACCGAAAGCGTTATCTTCCACGAATAGCACAACCTTACGGCCTGTGATTGGCTTAATTCCGGCAAGTGGAGCTAAGTCCTGAGTAGAAGTATTTCCTGAACGGAATACATACTTATTTGCTGCGGATGTAACTGCATCATTCTTTGCAGGTCCAGAGATATAAAGAACTTTATTCTGTTGAGCAAGTGGCGCAAGAGTCAGCGCAACACCTGAAGATGCTGTACCAACAATAACTTTGGTGCCATTGCCGACCATGTCTTTGAATGTTGCAGTTGCTGATGCTGGATCTGCAGCATCATCTTTAACGGTAACAACAAGCTTTTGACCGTTGATGGTCATCTTGCCGCCGGTGTAATACTTAAGACCCCAGTTAAGGCCATCAACATATGCATCGCCATATGACTTTAATGCGCCAGATGTAGATGTGATTACGCCGATTTTAATTTCGCTTGCTGCCTGTGCTGGCGCCATTGAAGGTGCCACGATTGCAGCTGCGAGTGTTGCAACGCTAATGCGTGCGAGTAGTGAGCGCTTGCTCATTTATTCTCCTCATTGAGTCGTTTCTTGCGAGCCGGGCCCGGTCCGCTTGCTGGCAAGGCTACTTGGGCAATTCCTCCAGAACTACGCTTATTTGGTATCCGTTTCATAACTTTTCGCGCAAATATGTGCCTACTCGGAAGTATTTGAGAGGTAGACAACTACAACTAGGGTGGCTCTATCCCCATTGGAAAGGCAGACTAAAGCCATGTCAATGCCGACAGAGAAGTTCTTAGTCAACGTAGCAGGCGGTCAATTAGCCGTATTCAGATATGGCGATGATCTTTCAAATGGCGGCGAGCCAGTTCTGTTAATTCACGGCGTTACATCATCAAATAGGGCATTTCAGATATTTGCTGACGAATTAATCAAACGTGGAAAATCACCATTTGCAGTAGATCTTCGTGGCCGCGGAGATTCCAATAATTTGCCTGGACCTTTTGGCATGGCTCAACATGCAAAAGATATGGTTGAAGTTATTAATCATTTTAAATGGAATAAGCCAGATGTAATCGGACACTCAATGGGCGGTTTTGTAACTGCAGCTTTGGTTGGACTTTATCCAGAACAAGTAGGAAAAGTTATTTTTGCAGATGGTGGAATTCCACTTCCAATGCCACCAGGTATGAGTATCGAACAGATTATGCCCTTGATATTGGGACCGGCGCTCGCAAGGTTGTCTATGACTTTTGAATCTAAAGAAGCGTATCGCGATTACTGGAGACCACATCCTGCCTTTAATCGTGGCTGGTCAGCTGAGTTAAGTGAATACGTTGATTATGATCTTAGAAATGGAAAACCATCAACTAACCCTCAAGCAGTAGAAGATGACTCGAGAGATCTATTTGGGGATGACATTATTGATAAGGCGCTAAAGAATTTAAATGAAGAGACCTTATTTATTCGCGCGCCGCGTGGTTTGCAAAATGAAGAGGGTGGACTTTACCCATTACCAATTTTAGAGATGGCGTTACCGCAATATCCAAAATTAAAACTTATTAATCTTGATGATGTAAATCATTACGACATGTTTTTACATCCGATTGGCTGCAAACAAATAGCTGAAGCTATCTACGGGGAGGCAAAATGACACTAAAAGGACGTCGCGCCTTTATTACCGGCTCTTTCCAAGGAATTGGATTGGGCATAGCGACCGAACTTGCAAAAGCAGGCGCAGATATTGTGCTTCATGGCCTCGGTAGCGCCGAAGTGATTGCAAACGCCGAAGCGGAAGTTAAAGCAGCGGGTGCCGGAAAAGTTGAATCTTTTGTATCTGATTTACGAGATCCTGCAGCAACCGAAGATTTGATTGCAAAAATATTAGCAGGTGGGCCGGTAGACATCCTTTGCAATAACGCTGGAATTCAGCACACCGCACCGACTGCAGAAATGCCAAGAGAAAAATGGAACGACATTATTGCTATTAATTTAGAATCATTTTTCGACACCATGAGATTGTTATTGCCTCAGATGAAAGAACGTGGTTATGGGCGTGTAATTAATACCGCATCTGTTCATGGGCTTGTGGCATCAGTTGCTAAAGCGCCTTATGTATCTGCAAAACATGGCGTAATCGGTTTAACTAGGGTTGCAGCTTTGGAATATGCAGATGCCGGCACCCGAGAGTCTGGTGGAGTTACTGTAAATGCAATTTGTCCTGGCTGGGTTGAAACTGCGCTCATCGAACCACAAATTCAAGCACGAGCAGATAAATTTGGCGGAGATCGAGTTAAAGGAATTGCAGATTTGTTATCTGAAAAACAACCTTCAAAACGTTTAGCCACTGCTTCCGATATTGGCGCAGTTGCAGTTTTTCTATGTTCAAAGGCAGCACACAACATCACTGGTGCTGCCATTCCAGTTGATGGAGGATGGACTTCACAATGAGTTTTGCAATTAGTAATGCCAAATCTTTTAAGGAAGCGGTAAAGGAAGAACACCCGCTGCAAGTCGTAGGTGCAATCAATGCAAATCATGCGCTGCTTGCAAAGCGCGCAGGTTATAAAGCTATCTATTTAAGTGGCGGAGGTGTGGCGGCTGGTTCGTTAGGTCTTCCAGATCTTGGGATTTCTACTTTAGATGATGTGTTAACTGATGTTCGAAGAATTACAAATGTTTGCGATTTACCGCTACTGGTAGATATTGATACTGGCTTTGGGACCTCAGCGTTTAATATCGCCAGAACGGTAAAGGATGTTGAGAAAGCTGGCGCTTCTGCAGTCCACATGGAAGATCAAGTAGCTGCCAAAAGATGCGGGCATCGACCTAATAAGGAAATTGTTAGCGTAAATGAGATGGTCGATCGCATAAAAGCAGCAGTTGATGGTCGTAATTCTTCAGAATTTACAATCATGGCGCGCACTGATGCTTTGGCAAACGAAGGATTAGATGCCGCACTGGATCGAGTTCACCAATATGTGGCAGCTGGCGCAGACATGATTTTCCCAGAAGCAGTGGGAGATCTAGAGACTTACAGAAAATTTAGCGAAGCAGCGGGAGTTCCGATTCTTGCCAACATCACCGAGTTCGGAAAAACTCCATTATTTACGGTTGCGGAACTGCGAAGTGCGAATGTAGACATTGTGCTTTATCCATTGTCGGCTTTTAGAGCTATGAATAAAGCTGCGGAACTTGTTTACAAGACCATTCGTTCCGAAGGTACTCAAAAGAGCGCAATAAATCATATGCAAACTCGCGAAGAGCTTTATGAAGCAATTGATTATTACAAATATGAAGAAGCTTTAGATAAATTTCAAGGCAAGTAAATGAGTGAATTTAAGCCCAAGAAATCCGTTGCCTTATCGGGGGTTGCGGCAGGTAATACTGCAATTTGCACCGTAGGTCGAAGTGGTAATGATTTACATTATCGTGGCTTTGATATTGCTGATTTAGCAGCTAACTGCCAATTTGAAGAGGTTGCGTACCTTTTGATTCATGGACATCTTCCAAACAAAGTTGAACTATCTGCCTACAAAGCGAAATTAAAAAATCTAAGAGATCTACCGCCGCAAGTTAGGGAAGTATTAGAAAAATTACCTAAATCTACGCATCCAATGGATGTACTTCGCACTGGTGTATCAACATTAGGAACCATAGAGCCCGAACATGATGGCCATCTTGAAAGCGCAGCAAAGGCCATTGCTGATCGCTTGATTGCATCAACGCCATCAATGCTTTGCTATTGGTATCACTTTGCAAATAGCGGCAAACGTATTGAATGCAGCACGACATCAGATTCAATCGGCGGCCATTTCTTGGAGATGTTGCACGGGAAAATGCCAAGTGCGCAATGGGAAAGCGCCATGCATGCTTCATTAATACTGTATGCCGAACATGAATTTAATGCTTCAACTTTTACCGCCCGAGTTATTGCAGGTACTGGCAGCGATATTTACTCTGCGATCACCGGGGCAATTGGAGCGTTGCGGGGACCAAAGCATGGTGGCGCCAATGAAGTGGCACTTGAAATCCAGGAGCGATATGCCGATCCAAATGAAGCAGAAGTTGATATTCGAAAGCGAGTAGCTGCAAAAGAAGTAGTGATCGGATTTGGACATCCGGTGTACACAATCGGAGATCCCCGAAACCCAATAATCAAATCAATTGCCAAAGATCTATCATCCGACAATCGAACACTCTTTGATATTGCTGAAAGAGTCGAAACTGTGATGTGGGATTTAAAGAAAATGTTCCCAAATTTGGATTGGTTTAGCGCGGTTGCTTATAACGCAATGAAAATACCTACCTCATTTTTCACTCCTATATTTGTGATTTCTAGAATCACGGGCTGGTCTGCGCACGTGATTGAACAGAGAGCTGATGGAAAAATAATTCGACCGTCTGCAAATTACACCGGCCCAGAAGATTTGGTTTTCAAGAGACTAGAGGAGCGTTAATTGTCATCACACATACAGAAATCCAATCAACCGTTTGATCAAGAGATTCAAGATATTGTTGATTATGCATTGAACTACGAAGTTAAATCAGAGTTAGCTTACAAAACTGCTTGGTCTGGACTGCTTGACACTATTGGTTGCGGCCTGGAATCTCTTGAATATCAAGCTTGTACCAAGTTGCTTGGACCCTTAGTGCCAGAAACGAAGGTAGAAAATGGTGTCAGAGTTCCAGGTACTAATTTTGAATTAGATGTGGTTCAAGGCGCATTTAATATCGGTACTGCAATTCGCTGGTTAGATTTCAACGATACTTGGCTTGCGGCAGAGTGGGGTCATCCAAGCGATAATTTGGGAGGCATTCTCGCGGTAGCTGATTGGTTAAACAGAAGTGGCCAGAAAAAATTAACGGTCAGAGATGTTTTAACGGCAATGATTAAAGCTCACGAAATACAAGGTTGTATCGCACTTGAAAATTCTTTTAATAAAGTTGGTCTTGACCACGTCATATTAGTAAAAGTTGCATCTACAGCTGTGGTTTGTCAGATGATGGGGTTAACTCGCGAAGAAACCTTAAATGCGGTTTCGCTAGCTTGGGTTGATGGTCAATCTCTACGTACTTACCGCCACTATCCAAATGCCGGCTCACGCAAATCTTGGGCCGCAGGCGATGCCACATCGCGCGCTGTGAGATTAGCGTTAATGGCTAAGGCGGGAGAGATGGGTATTCCATCAGCTCTAACTGCAAAAACTTGGGGTTTTTATGACGTTTCGTTTAAAGGTGCAAACTTTAAATTCCAACGCCCTTACGGAACTTATGTGATGGAGAACGTGCTTTGGAAGATCTCATTTCCAGCTGAATTTCATTCACAGACAGCCTGCGAAGCCGCTTTCACTTTACATAAGTGGATGGTTGCTAATGGCAAGAGCAGTGAAGATATCAAGCAAGTCACCATCCGCACACACGAAGCTTGCGTCAGAATCATTGATAAGAAAGGCCCTTTAAATAACCCAGCAGATCGCGATCATTGTGTTCAGTACATGGTTGCAGTGCCGCTGATATTTGGTCGATTAACTGCCAAAGATTATGAAGATGAAATTGCCGCAGATCCAAGAATTGATGCGCTACGCGAAAAAATTGTATGTGTCGAAGATGCCCAATTTACCGCTGACTACCATGATCCTGAGAAACGCTCTATCGCTAATGCGGTAACTATCGAATTTAATGACGGAACAAAGAGCGATGAAATTGTTGTTGAGTATCCAGTTGGACATAAGCGGAGAAGAGCAGAAGGTTTGCCACTATTAGTTGAGAAATATAAGAGGAATTTGAGACGAATTTTTGATGATTCACAAGTTTCAAAGATAGAAGCGGCAACACTCAACTTTGACCATTTTTTAACTATGAATGCTGATGACTTTATCTCTCTTTACGTGAAGAATTAACTCATGATCTTCGGGATTCTCTTTTTAGCAATTATGGGTGCAGTTGGGTATTTTGCGCTGGTAGGAATTAAAGCAACTATTGATAAGCATCAAAATTCACAAGGACTTGAATTCCTTCGAGATATTTTGAAATACGCGGCGCTCTTCTTATCTTTATTCTTCTTAAGTTTCGGTCTAGCTGGATTACTGACTGAAGTTATTGATCCAAATCAAGTTGCTTATACGAATAAAGAAGATATAGCCAGGTGGCTATCCTTTGTGTTTGTAGGTATACCAGTTGTTGCAGTACTTACTTGGTGGATTAGAAGAGATTTCGCAAAAGAACCGAAAGCTAGTTCAGAACCAGCCTGGCAGTTGTATTTGTTGGCCGCAACTTCTTTCTCGCTCTTAATATGGTTCTTATTCATGATTGGCTCACTAAATGTGTTAGCTGGTGCTGATTACAACCCAAAGGGAATTGCTAATGGCTTAATAGCATTTGCAATCTGGTTGGTGCATATCCGCCTAATCAATAAGTACCAATCGCTAATGTCCAATATTCATAGATTCATTGGTTGGTTCGCGGGCGCTACTGGATTAGTAATTGCGCTAATGAATCTATTGGAATGGGTTATAGAAAAGGTATCTAGCCAACCAACTGGCCATAAGTTGATTCAAGAAGCGATTATTGGTGGGGCGCTTTCTTTGCCCACTGCAATCTTTTATTGGCAGAACTTTGATGCAAAGGCTAGTCTGATTGAGATCCGTGCTTACCGCTACCTCGGCGGGCAGGTAATCCCAGCGCTCTTTGCAACGATTGCTGCCACTTTTTCCATAAACACCTTCTTCACCTGGTTATCTGGCGGAGATGCATATTGGGATGAAACTGCAAGCACTACCGCAGCTGCAATCGTCCTATTTGCAACCATCAGCTTCTTCCGTAGATTGCTAAAAGGTTATGAGCGTGATGAGTTGACCCGTGTTTATCAATATCTAATTAGCGCAATGGCGATGGTTGGTATCGCCATTTCTATTGGTGCAGTAATCGCAGGATTGCTAGATAGCGCAGATCAAAATGATGCAATTATCTTTGGCGCAAGTTTAATAGTTACAACTTTGCCGACCTGGTGGTTGCATTGGCGCAAATGCCAATTTGCTATGGCAGTCGATTTTGAAGTTGAACACCATGCTCCGATTCGAAGAATATATTTGTACGCTTTAATTGGTATTCCAACGCTAGTAGCTCTTGGAAGTTCGGTCTGGGTTGTATACGCCTTCTTCAAAGCGCTTTTAATTGGTGGACTAGATCAAGTTCAATTAAGTACACCACTTGGAATCTTAATTAGTACTGGCCTGGTTGCGCTCTTTCACTTACGAGTATTACAGAAAGAACGCGATTAATTTGCTTAAGAAAAATTAATTTAGCGGTACTCGGATTTTGCTGCCTGCAGCGATATCACTTGAAGTCAATCCATTAACTTTGATGATTGTGTCTACAAGTTCGCGCACATCTCCGCCATCGTTAAGCGCCTTTGCTAGCGACCAGAGAGTTTCGCCAGGTGCGAGCGTTACAGTGACGTAAGCGCCAGCTTTCGTAGGAAGATCCTTTGAACCGGCGCCAGCTTGCATCGCGAAACCTGCGCCAAAAACAGTTGTAAGTGATAGGACCACGAGGAAGCGGGCAAGACGGATATTTGCTCGGCGACTTCTGGTATTTCGACGGATATTGCTCATGGTCTTCACTCCTACATTTAGGAGCCTCGGGGAAGGCTAC
This sequence comes from Candidatus Nanopelagicaceae bacterium, assembly GCA_018883345.1. Classification (GTDB taxonomy): domain Bacteria; phylum Actinomycetota; class Actinomycetes; order Nanopelagicales; family Nanopelagicaceae; genus ZLKRG08. Next base: position 14,808 of record VEQG01000009.1, on the reverse strand, counting down.
TTTGGTTTATCGAACACCTGTTCGAATAAGAGAACCATAGAACACCCCACCGACATAGGTCAAGAAATTTTCGAACAAATGTTTGAATTTTCTTTCCTGCTATGAGACCCTTATGCCATGACAGATACATCCGGCCTATCCCCGCGCCAGGTAAAGATCCTCACTGCGATTCAAGAGGGCATTCAAAACAATGGCTACCCACCATCGATCCGTGAGATCGGGGTAGCGGCAGGGCTCTCAAGCTCAGCCTCAGTCCAGTACCAGCTAAAGGCGCTCGAGGAAGCGGGATTTATCCGCCGCGATGCCAGCCTTGGCCGCGCCATCGAAGTGGTCGAATCAGATTCCAACGTAATCGCAGATCGCTCCCGCCAGATTCCTCTCGTTGGTCGCATCGCAGCTGGTGGCCCAATTTTGGCCGAACAGCACATCGAAGAGACCTTTCCGCTTCCTGAATCAATCGTCGGAAGTGGCGAATTATTTATGCTCAAAGTAGTTGGCGATTCAATGATCGAAGCTGCAATCTGCGATGGCGATTACGTTGTGATCCGCTCTCAGAAAACTTGCGAAAAGGGCGAAATTGTCGCGGCCATGATTGATGGAGAGGCGACAGTTAAGACTTTTACCCGTAAGGATGGCCATATCTGGTTAATGCCAGCTAACCCTGATTACCAGCCAATCAATGGCGATAACTGTGAAATTCTTGGCAAAGTAACCGCAGTACTTCGAAGCGTCCGCTAGAGTTTTTTAAACAATAGCGCTCCTTTAATATTTTCCTATGACCACCGGAGTATTGAAAAAGGCAGCTTTAAAGAAAGCCCTCAAAATAACCCTTATTTCATCGCTCTTTTTGGCGCCTTTGCCGACTAATTCATCGGCAGCTACCAAGATAACTCCAGGAGCAAGTTGTAAAGTCTTAAATCAGAAAGTTACCTACCAGAATAAAATTTTCACTTGTATTAAGTCAAACAATTCTGGTAAAAAATTAATTTGGAATAAGGGCGTTCAAGTAAAAAAGCAATCCCCAACACCAAAACCAACACCAGCAACTCCCACACCGACTCCCACACCGACTCCCACACCAACTACTGATTCAACCCCAACTCAAACTCCTTCCAAATCAGCAACTCCAACCGCTGCTAATTCGGGTTACACATTAGCCCAAGTAAAAGCTAATAATTCACGCCAAAGTTGTTGGACGATTATTGATAATTATGTTTATGATCTAACTCGTTGGATTAATTCACATCCAGGTGGGGCTTCAGCTATTTTGTCTTTATGCGGTGTAGATGGAAGCGCTGCTTTTAATTCGCAACATGAAAATCAGAGCAAACCTGCAGTTCGATTAGATTCCTACAAGTTAGGCCCCTTGGCCAAATAGGACACATCGCGCTTTACGAATAGGCGCAATTTCCAGCGTCAAACCTGTGAAAACCTTGATAAATAAGGATTTTTACCCGATTTTTTTAGCCATTTTTCACTCACCGATGTAGCCTTTACGTTCTATGCGCAAGTTGATTTCCCTAACTGCATCGGTAGCCCTAGCCGTGACGCTAGTTCCGAGCGCTACTGGCGCGCCTACAGCCGCCCAAGTTCAGAAACAGGTTAATGAACTTCGTGAAGAGGCGGCTGGAAAATATGAAGCTGCTAATGGAATTAAATATCAGATCTCAAAATTGCAGCGCGAATTAAATGGTTTAAAAGCTGGAGAAGCGGCAGCCAATGCCAAAGCTAATAAATTAAAGAGTGAAATTTCAAAGTTAGCCGTTGAGAATTACAAGAATGGCGGACTAGGAAATGGCCTGGAACTTCTGCTTTCAAGAGATCCTGCGAAGTATCTATCTGATGCTGCGATGCTTGATGTGTTGGCGCAGAGATATTCAACAAAACTTCGCCAATTGCAGACTTACAGCCAAGGCTTGCAATCAAGTCAATTAGTAGTCTCTGACCGCACTGCGCAGTTAAAAGCTGCACAAGCAAGGTTAGAAAAACAAGTGGCCTCTGCAAATGCCGCGTTGAAAAAGGCTGAAAAATTATTGGCTTCTTTAAAGGCAGAGGAGCGCGCAAGACTTGCTGCGGCAGATGATGCTGAGCAGAAGAAGATTCTTGCTGAATCAAAGCGATTGGCTGCTCTATATGCAGGTGGTTCAACTAAGGGCGCAATTGCTTTGAAATATGCACTTGATCAATTAGGCGATATTTATGTATGGGCAGGCGCCGGGCCAACCAAATGGGATTGCAGTGGTTTAACGATGCGCGCCTTCCAAAAGGCTGGTGTATCAATGCCGCACTTTGCAGCTGCCCAATTTAGATATGGCAAGAATGTGCCACGAAGCGCGCTCGCGCCCGGTGATCTAGTCTTCTTTGGTCGTCCGATTAGCCATGTCGGTATTTATATGGGCAAAGGCAAGATGGTCCATGCACCTCGTCCGGGAAAGCGCGTTGAGATTGCCACGGCTATTCGTTTAGGCAGTAAGCCCTTTGTTGGCGCTAAACGCCTCTAATTAGCCTCTAATTAGCCTCTAGTTAGCCTCTCGCTATAGAGTAAAAATACTCGCGCGTGTCGCGCATGCTCAGATGATTTACAACCTTCAAGTCATGCTTTATGGTTCTCTCACTTACCCCAATATGTAGTGGTTCAAAGCATCAAAACTTCCATTAGTTGTGGTTATTGGAAGTTGAATACGCTAAGTTACCGCTTCTATCCAAGCACGAGAATAAGCAAGAGAGGAGACAGAAGGTGAATTGCCCTTTTTGCAAGCATGATGATTCACGTGTTGTCGACTCTCGCGTAGTTGAAGATGGTCTTCAGATCCGCCGCCGCCGTGAATGCCCAGAGTGCGGCCAGCGATTCTCAACTCAAGAGACCACCATTCTTAACGTCATTAAACGATCAGGAATCTCCGAACCATTTAGCCGCGCAAAGGTGATCAACGGCGTCCGCAAGGCCTGCCAAGGTCGCCCGGTCTCAGAAGATGATCTGGCTCGCTTGGCATCTTGCGTTGAAGAGACGCTTCGCAAATCTGGCCAAGCAGATATTGAGGCGCATGAAGTGGGAATGGCGATACTTGCGCCACTAAAAGAATTAGATGCCGTGGCTTACCTACGATTTGCCTCGGTATATCGTAACTTTGCTTCCCTTGCTGACTTCGAAGGCGAAATTTCCCTGCTTCGAGAATTCCCAACAGCAGCTGCAACATTAGCTTCAAATGAAGAAAACAGTTCAGTAAAAAATTCAGCAATGAAATCCGTATCCCCACGCGGATAAATAAAAACTAAACACACTAGAGAAAGAGCACCAATGTCAGACACGGTCATCAATCGACCTACTAAAGGATCTTCTGTCAAAGATCTTTTCGCTCATAACACCAAAAAGGGCAAAGGCCTAAGTATTGAGCGCATTTACACCAACGAAGGTGTGCATCCATACGACGAAGTAAGTTGGGAACGTCGCGATGTTGTTCAACAAAATTGGAAGACCGGCGAGACCGTCTTCGAACAACGTGGGGTTGAGTTTCCAGATTTCTGGTCAATTAACGCATCGACAATTGTTACCACCAAATATTTCCGTGGTGCTGTTGGACGTGAAGATCGCGAATGGTCACTACGTCAAGTAATCGATCGCGTGGTTCTTACTTACACCAAGGCGGGTAAAGAACACGGATATTTCGCAACAGATAAAGATGCACAAGTTTTCGAACATGAATTGACATACATGTTGTTGCATCAGGTATTTAGTTTTAACTCACCAGTTTGGTTCAATGTTGGTACCAACCAACCACAGCAGGTAAGCGCATGCTTTATCTTGTCTGTAGATGACACCATGGATTCAATCCTTAACTGGTATCGCGAAGAGGGAATGATTTTCAAAGGTGGATCTGGTGCTGGTCTAAACCTTTCACGCATTCGCTCTTCAAAAGAGCTTCTAAAATCAGGCGGAACCGCATCTGGCCCAGTTTCATTTATGCGTGGTGCTGATGCTTCTGCCGGAACCATTAAGTCAGGTGGCGCAACACGTCGTGCGGCAAAGATGGTTGTTTTAGATGTAGATCATCCAGATATCGAAGAGTTCATTGAGACCAAGGTCCGTGAAGAGGACAAGATTCGCGCACTTCGCGATGCTGGTTTCGATATGGATCTAGGTGGCAAGGACATCATCTCTGTTCAATACCAGAACGCAAATAACTCAGTTCGCGTTTCAGATGATTTCATGCACGCATACGAAAAGGGCGAGAAGTTCGGTCTTAAGGCGCGCGCTACCGGAGAAGTAATTGAAGAGATTGATGCTCGTCAACTATTCCGCAAGATGGCAGAAGCTGCATGGGCATGCGCTGATCCAGGAATTCAGTACGACACCACAATTAATGATTGGCATACAAATCCAGAGACCGGTCGCATCAATGCATCAAACCCATGCTCTGAATACATGTCATTAGATAACTCTTCTTGCAACTTAGCTTCACTTAACTTGATGAAGTTCTTAAAGCAAGATGGTTCATTTGATTCACGTACCTTTGCGAAAGCAGCAGAGATGATCATTACTGCAATGGATATCTCAATCTGCTTCGCTGATTTCCCAACTGAAGCAATTGGTGACACCACAAAGCGTTACCGTCAGCTAGGTATTGGTTATGCAAACCTTGGTGCGCTACTTATGGCATCTGGCCTTGCATACGATTCAGAAGGTGGCCGTGCCCTAGCTGGTGCGATTACCTCTTTGATGTCAGGTATTACCTACAAGCGCTCTGCAGAACTTGCAGGCATTGTTGGTGCTTACGATGGCTTTGCACGTAATGCACAACCACATGCTCGCGTAATGCGTAAGCACGCATCAGCATCATCTGCTGCAAAATCATTTGCAACAATGGATGCAGATGTATGGGCAGCGGCTAATAAGGCCTGGGATGATTGCTTGGCAATAGGCGATAAGAATGGCTGGCGCAATGCACAGATCTCTGTGCTTGCTCCAACCGGAACTATTGGTCTGATGATGGATTGCGATACCACTGGTATCGAGCCTGATTTCTCACTAGTTAAGTTCAAGAAGTTAGTCGGCGGTGGATCAATGCAGATCGTCAATCAGACCGTCCCGCTAGCGCTTCGTAAGCTTGGCTACAACGAAGAGACCATCGAAGCGATTGTTGAGTACATCGCAGCAAATGGCCACGTAATCGATGCGCCTGGCCTAAAGCAAGAGCACTACGACATCTTCGATTGTGCACTTGGAAAGCGTTCTATCGCGCCAATGGGCCACGTTCGAATGATGGCAGCATGCCAGCCATTCCTATCTGGTGCGATTTCTAAGACCGTTAACTTGCCAGAAGATGCAACCGTTGAAGAGGTAGAGGATGTCTACTTCCAGGGTTGGAAGCTAGGCCTTAAGGCAATTGCGATCTATCGCGATAATTGCAAAGTTGGCCAGCCACTATCTGATGCAAAGGCCGAAAAGAAAGAAGCCGCTGCAACTGCAGAAGCACCAGCAACTCCAGTTCGTAAGCGCTTACCAAAGTCACGTCCTTCTCGCACTACTTCATTTAATGTTGGTGGCGCAGAGGGCTACATGACTGCAGGTGCATATAACGATGGCACTCTTGGTGAAGTTTTCTTGAAACTTGGTAAGCAGGGTTCAACTCTTGCTGGCGTGATGGATGCATTCTCCATCGCAGTATCAATCGGTCTGCAATACGGAGTTCCATTACAAACATTCGTAGAGAAGTTCATGAACTTGCGCTTCGAGCCAGCAGGTATGACCGATGATCCAGATTTACGTATGGCACAATCAATGCTTGATTACATCTTCCGTCGTCTAGCACTTGATTACCTACCATTCGAAGAGCGTGCTGCAATCGGTCTTTACACTGCCTCAGAGCGCGCTCGCGCACTTGAGACCGGCGAATACACACCCGATGTCGATGCAATCACTGCATCAATTGCACAAGGTGTCGAAGTAGCAGCAGCTCCTGTGGCTCCAGTGGCGCCAATAACTTCACCTGCCAAGCCAGTTGAGATCAAGATCGAAAGCGCAGCGCCACAATCGGCGGTTGGTTCATCAACTGAACTTCTTGAAAAGATCTCAGGCATCAAATCAGATGCACCACTTTGCATGACCTGTGGCGTAAAGATGCGTGCATCTGGCGCTTGCTATGTCTGCGAAGGTTGCGGTAATACCTCTGGTTGCTCTTGATTGATTAGTTAAGTAGAAAAATCCCTGTCCATTTAAGGACAGGGATTTTTCTTTTTAAGAAAGCTCTAGAATTATCAATATGAAAAGAGCGCTAGCTGGATTAATTGCAGGCGCACTTTTATCGGGTTGCGCTAGCCAAGCAGCGCCAGAAAAACCAAAGGCAAGCCCGACTCCAACTGCACAAAACATCACTATCGCTTTTGGCGGAGATACCCATGGCGTCTATCAAATCTCCAACTTTTTAAATAGTGGTGGAAATCCATTTTCCGCAGTCTCTGATCTTTTATCCAGTGCGGATATTTCAGTAGTAAATCTCGAAAGCGCAGTTACCACCCATGAGATCACGCAAGAGAAGAAATATCTATTTAATAGCAATCCATATCTATTGGATTGGATGAAGACTTCAGGTATCGACGTAGTTAATCTTGGAAATAATCATGCTGGCGACTACATGCGCGAAGGTTTATTAGAGACTCTAAAGAATATTGAAGATCGCAATATGCAGGTGATTGGTGCAGGAGATAGTGGGCGAGAGGCGTGGACTGCCAAGACCATCGAAGTGCGCGGAACCAAAGTGGCGCTGCTTGGAATCGCGAAGATCAATAGCGGCGTACCAACTCTGGCTAACGGAGAGCTAGCAGGAACTACAAATGGTTGGGACCCAAAAGTCATAGAGCTAGCGATTAAAGCAGCTGCGCGCCAAGCCAAGATTGTCATCGTCTATACCCATTGGGGAGTAGAAGAAGATCGTTGCCCACGAAAGAGCGAAGTCGAAGACGCCAAGGCATGGCTTGATTGGGGCGCAACCGCAGTAATAGGCAGCCATCCACATAGGCAACAACCAGCAATCAGGTATGGTGCGAAATTGGTTGATTACTCACTCGGAAACTTCGTCTTTTACGCAACCAGTGGTGGTGGCTTGGAGTCAGGGGTTGGTACTTTAACCATCACGCCAGCTGGTGATGTAGTGGACTATCAATTCCACCCGGCAATCATCAATCCAAATACCGGAGCACCAGTACTTTTAAGTGGGCAGCAGAAGAAGGATGCAATCTCCAAGAAACAGAGGTCTTGTAAGAGCCTAGGTAACTAATCAAAAACTGGCTAAACTGGTCTACAAGCGCCCATAATTTGTCATTTCATATTTCAAAATTAGAGAGAGGGTTAAGGGGTATATGGAACAAAAGGCAGAGATCCTTAACTCTGGCGAGAAGTATTTAGTTGGTGCAAGAATCACGATTGATGCACCAGCCGCGAAGATTTTTAGCTTTATTGCCAACCCACATAATCATGCGAAGATTGATGGTTCGAAAATGGTCAAAGGAAGAATGGTTGGCCCTCAGAAACTTAAGTTGGGCTCTAAGTTCTACATGCGGATGCGAAAAGGCCTTCCTTATATTATGAAAAATATGGTGGTGGAATTTCGGGAGAATGAACTTTTGGGTTGGAAACCATTAGCTCAAAATACCTGGCGCTATGAACTAAAGCAGTTGTCCGATGGCTCTACCGAAGTGACCCAGTGGATGGATGGGCGTAAAGCTCCTAAAATACTTATGAAGCGCGAGATCACTTGGGCAGATAAAGCAATCGCCAAGACCTTGGTGAATTTAAAGCGGATTATTGAAGCAAAACCCTAATTTTTTAAGCCCATAGGCTTTTATTAAGCAACCAAAATCGAGCGCTTTGAAAGACCCATGAAGTATCCATCAATTAAAGTATCCGGAGCGCTCTCTGGATTTTCTGCAGCACCCAAAGTTACAAAAAGTGGTGTGAAGTGTTCGACCGTTGGATGTGCATAGGGCATTCCAGGCGCTAACTCTTTGAAATTACTTAAAGAATCAACATCGCCATTTGCAAGCGCCTCAGCAGCCCAAGCATCGAAATCACTAGACCAACCAGGTGCTTGCGCATCGATGCGCCAGTCTCGCAAAAAAGGCAATCCATGTGTCAAGAAACCAGAACCGATAATTAATACCCCTTGGTCGCGAAGAGTCTGCAAACGTTTACCAAGTTGCATCAACTTCTCAGGGTTTGAAGTTGGCATCGACATCTGAAGCACTGGAATATCTGCATCTGGATACATCACCTTTAAAGGTACCCAGGCCCCATGATCTAGTCCGCGGTTTGCTTGATAAACCGGTTCGGTATCTGGCATCAAGCTTGCAACTTGGCGCGCTAAAAAGGTGGCATCAGGTGTCTCATAAGTCATTTGATAATACTTTTTATCAAAGCCGCTAAAGTCATAAACCAAAGGAGTAGCAGCTTCGGATGCTGAGAGCGTTACGGGCTCTGATTCCCAATGCGCTGAAACAATCAGAATTGCTTTTGGTTTTGGTAGCTTTGCAGCAATATCGCGTAATTGAGATGTCCAAAGTGGATCATCTAAAAGCATCGGAGCCCCATGGCCGATATAAAGCGCGGGCATACGGTTCATAGTCACATACTTTACAACATAGTTGAAATTTCAACTATTCCCAAAATGGCTAGGATTTTGGGTATGGATCTAACCCAGGTGCGAAAGGCTCTAGAAATCGCAGTTGGGGCTATCGAAGGTTCACCTCGTGAAGGTCAGATCGAGATGGCTGAAGCGGTCGCGAACTCGATTATCGAAGAACATCATCTGATGGTGCAGGCCGGAACTGGCACTGGAAAATCTTTGGCTTATCTAGTTCCAGCTATTACTAGCGGCAAGCGCACCTTGATTGCAACTGCGACTTTGGCGCTACAAAGACAGTTAGTTGAGCGAGATTTACCGAAGATCGTGCCTGCCCTTGAAAGAGCGTTAGGTCGCCAGATCAGCTACGGAATCTACAAAGGTGTTGGCAACTATGTCTGTCTACAGAAGTTAAATTCCGAAGAGCCAGACCCGGATAGTGAACTACTTTTAGAAATTTCTAGTTTAGGTAAAGAGGCGCAGCGGCTACGCGCCTGGGCAGAAACTCCTGGGGTTTCAGGAGATCGAGATGAAGCCCCTGAAGTAGATCGCAGAGTATGGGCAGCAAGTTCGGTAAGTGGACGTGAATGTGTTGGCGCGGATATCTGTAATTTTGGCGCTAAATGTTTTGCGGCAAATGCCAAAGCTAAGGCGATAAATTCCGATATCGTTGTAACTAACCACACGTTGTTAGCTCTTGAAGTTGTCGAGTCTCATCCGATCTTGCCGGAGCGGGATCTGATTGTGCTTGATGAGGCTCATGAGTTCATGGATCGCACTACACAAGCAGTTACTGAAGAGTTAACCGCACCAAGGGTTTCACGAGCGGCCGCGATGGCCCGTAAATATAAAGCCTTAAGCAATAAGTTAGTGGATGCCTTTACCCATGCATCCGATGACTTCAGCGATGCCATGGATGCATATGCTGAAGTTTTTCGAAGTGATGCTGAATTAAATCGAAAGCTAGATACGCTCCCAGAGGAGCTTGAAACTCCAGTACGAAGAGTCCGCGAAACCGCTCAGGCAATCATGCAATTTCTTCAAGCTGATGACGAGATCATAGATACCACCGAATTGGCAGAACGTGCTCGTGTAAAAGGCGCAGTTAATGAGGTAAATGTAACTGCAGCCAAATTATTAAAGCTCGGCAAAGGACAAGTACTTTGGTATGAACCGACATTTAAGACACTCTATTTAGCACCGCTCTCAGTCTCTAATGTGTTACGGAAAAACATGTTGCGTCAGACTCCAGTGATCGCAACCAGTGCGACATTGACTGTAGGTGGTGGCTTTGATGCCATGGCCAAACAGATTGGTTTCATCACTGGCAATGAAGCCGACACCGAGAGCGCTGAGGATCAAGAGGCAGACTCGATAGATCCGGCCAATGTGCAGATGCTAGATGTTGGTTCACCTTTTGATTTCGCACAACAGGGAATGCTCTATCTGCCAAAACATTTACCAGAACCAGGTAGAGATGGAGTAGCGCAAGAGGTTTTAGAGCATCTTGGAGAATTAATTGATGCCGCCGGCGGCAGAACTCTGGCGCTTTTTAGCTCTTGGCGTGGGGTAGAAGCAGCAGATGCACATTTACGTAAAGTGTTGTCGGAGTTACCAATTCGCATTATCACTCAAAAACGTGGCGATGCAGTTGCGCCGTTAGTTGAGAAATTCGCAAGTGATGAAACTAGCGTGTTACTTGGCACTATGACTTTATGGCAAGGAGTAGATGTGCCAGGAGCTGCCTGCACTTTAGTTGCCATTGATCGAATACCGTTTCCAAGGCCAGATGATCCAGTGATGTCAGCGCGTAGCGCGGAAGTGGATGCCGCAGGTGGCAGTGGTTTCATGTCAGTGTCGCTACCTAGAGCTGCGCTCTTGCTTGCACAAGGTACTGGACGATTGATTAGAAGCACCGAAGACCGCGGAGTAGTTGCGATTCTTGATTCCAGGATCGTAAATAAACGTTATGGCAGCGTGCTATTAAATTCGATCCCCCCACTTTGGCGCACCAGTGACCCCTTGATAATCAAGGAGTCACTGAAACGCTTAGCCGCTACTTACGAATCTTGAAGACGAGCGTCTGATTCATAGATTGGTAGGTATCGGATTTCGCAAGAGCGGTTGCCTTAACAAGACAGGCCCCAACTTTTTCAAATTTAAGGATATTTGCATTTAGGGTGCAATTTGCAGTGTTGGAACTCTCATAACTAATTTTCTCGCCAAAATTTGAGGTAAGTGGCAGAGTTATTGAGCTTCCGACTTTCACATTGGTATTTATCGTGATCCTTTGAATCGAAGGATAGCTCTTGAATAGATAATGCTCGGTTATAGGTGTGAATTGTGCATTACCAGGTGAAGTAGCAGAGATATCACAGATCCCGGTACCTTGAGTAATGGTCACTCGATTTCCAACCAAAGTGCAATTCGTTGATGTAGTAGCAAGAGTCACAGTGGCCCCAGATCTAGCGCTAACACTTAATGTAAATGCATCCTGGTAACGGACTGAAATGTTAGCGCCACTTCTGATCTTCTTATTATCTAGATAGGCGGTAAGCACATCGGCTGTTGGAGTAGGTGTCGAACTACCTACAAAACTCAACGGAATGAATTGATCTTCGCTACGGTTACCAGTTCCCATGTGATCAAGGCGAATGAAGATCTCGCAACGTCGCTTGGTACAGTCAACATTTTCGTTTCTAAATGTGAAGGTAGCGGTTGGTCTGACTTGAATGTCTGCAGTAGGTGTGAAATTTGCTCCGGCAGATGTTGAGATCCAAAGTTGATTATTTGGATTGCAGATATCAGGGCGCAGATCATCCCGATGATCTAGACATTGGAGAATGTAAAAGCCTGAATTGGCAGGAAATCCACTCATTTTTAAAGTAACAATCTGGCCGGTTGCTGGCAAATTGGTGAAAGGACCTCCCGTTACAGTGGTTTTGGCGTTTGCCGAAAGTGGAGTAAGAAGCGCACAAATTAGCGCTAACCAAATAGATTTCTTTAAGAGTTTCATGACCCTCCATCAAATATTGAATGTTTGGGTTTAAATTAACGCTAGGAACTTGCGATTAACTCTCTAAACTCTGAATTATCCTAAAGACCACACCCTGCAAAGTTGGCCAACTCTTGGCAAAACTCGGATGCAAGTCCAACTTTGCGATTTCGCTTAGCTCAAACCAACCAATGTCATGCGTCTCTTTGTTCCAGGAAGCGGTATCCAAATTTCCATGCGCGATGGCAATGACAGTGTCGTAGCGCCAATCGTTATGGTTATCGGTAAAAAGTTCTATAACTTCGACATGCTCAGGATTGATTCCGGTCTCTTCGACGCACTCGCGGATTGCCGCTTCCTCGACGCTCTCATGAGAATCCCTGGCACCACCTGGCAGGCCCCAGGTATCACCGTTATGAACCCAAGGTGCGCGGTGTTGCATCATTATCTTGCCACCGCGGATCAACAATAGCCCAGCGGCTCCATTTAGACCCCAATGTTTGCCACCACAACGACATTGAACCCATCCATCACCGTCGCGAGTAGCCATGTGCTAACGATATCTGTGGATTAATAAATTCAGCACGAATCTATTTCTCTTTAATTGGCAGATGAATAAATTTAAAGCGTTCTTCGTGGCTTTTGTAGCCTTTTTGCTTATAGATCAACCCCAACCAACCTCTGCGCAGTGCACCACCAAAACCTGTATTGATGTCTATGTCGAAGGTGACAAGATCGTCATTGATGGAAAGAGAGCCGGGGCTACCGCTAAACCAGGTGTTACAAAAAGTAGTGTTGTAAGAAGTAGCGCTCCGATACCAAAACAAACAAAGAAGCCAGAATCAAAGCCAACCTTTAAGCCATCAATAAAACCATCAATAAAACCAACGGTTAGAAGTTCAACTAGACCCAGAGCCAGTACACCTTCTTTAGCAGATAAGATTTTGCAATCACTACCGACTTTGCAAGTTGCCTATCAACCAGAAGGAAAAGTTTTGCAGAGAGTCCCGGTGATCTTTTTTACGGATCTTCCAAGTCAATTTAATAAAGATTTCAAAATTCTTGGAGTCCCGGTTCGAATCAATGTAAAACCGCGTTCATTATGGAATTTTGGAGATGGTACGACCTTGTTAACTTCGAAACCTGGTCGTCCTTATCCGGCAACGGATATCACACATTCGTATTCGGTGCCCGGTACCTACCTAGTTTCTGTGGCCACGATCTGGAGCGGATCCTTTACGGTAGCGGGAGTAACTCAAGAGATTCCAGGAGCTATCAGACAGATAAGTGCTGTAGAGGTAAAAGTTGTAGGCGCAAGTACTAAGTTTGTGGGTAAGTAAATTCAAAGAATCTTCGCACTCTCGAAGATTAGAACATGACTACAGTTAAAACCCCCCATGATTTATTAGCAGCAGTTCCATTCTTAATCGGATACCATCCATCGGATTCTTTAGTATTGATTTCAGTTAAGAACGATGCCCTTGAGATGGCGATGCGAATCGATTTTCCACTCAACCCACCAGATGGCACCTATCAATTGTTGGCTTCGCACCTAAAGAAAGATCGCGCAGAGGCCGCACTAGTAATTGCTTACGAGCCCTCTGATGATCGCTCAGGCGAAGAGGTCTTGAAACAGGTGGCAGATGCCATCTCAGTATCGCAGATTCCAGTACGCGAATTGATGTTGGTTCGTTCAAATCGTTGGCGCTCGTTGCTCTGTAGCGATTTAAGTTGCTGTCCGCTCGAAGGAAATCCAGTTGAAGATTTTCAAAATAGCCGAATTGCGGCAGAGCAGGTGGCAAATGGCAAAGTACTTCCATTTGATAATTCTGAAGGGTTGAGCCATTCGATATCTGCAACTGCCTTATCTAAGGATCTAAATTGGAATGCGAAAGTGCTCAAATTTCGAATCGCACCTGAAGACCCAGAGCAGAATTCCAAGCAACGAGATGGTGCAGAGTCAATCTTGCTGCTAGCAGATTTCTACATCCAAAATCGAAAATGTGATGATTTAGATTTAAAAGCGCGAGTACTTGGTCGATTGAGTGATATTCAGGTCCGTGATTATGCACTTGGCTGCCATAACCCCGAGACCTTAGATTCCTATCTATTGATGTGGCGCGAACTTCTTCGCATAGCGCCACCAAGATTTGTAGCTCCAGTTGCAGCGCTATTTGCAGCTCTTGCATACGAAAACGGTGAAGGCGCGATTGCACATAGAGCGTTAGATAGAGCTATCGAAGATGATCCCGAATACTCACTCTCCAGATTACTGCGCCGAGTATTTAGCAGTGGTTGGCCACCTAATGGATTCGCCCAATTACGCAGCGAACTTCACCCTCGGGTTACCGAAACAATTTTCGGTGAATTTCGGTAGCTCCCAATGGATAAAGTGGATAAAGCGCTACGTGACAGATATGCAAAGCCATCGCATGTAGCGCGTTCTAACCTCTATTGCTAGCCTTCGCAGGTACTCAACCGCCCGAAAGGCTCCACCTATGAGATTAAATGCTCGAAATAAATTTCTAACTAGATTCCTACCGCTATTTCTCTTAGCTACTTTATTAACTGCATGTAGCTCTTCATCAAATGAAGCTGCAAGTAGCTGCGAACCAGGAAAATTAGCAACAGTTACTGAAGGTGTATTAACCATTGCAACCGGAGAACCTGCCTACTATCCATGGGTTATCGACGACAAGCCAGAGTCAGGACAGGGCATTGAAGCCGCAGTGGCTTTAGCAGTTGCTAAGCAACTCGGTTACGAAGGAGATAAGGTCAAATGGGTTCGCACCACATTTGATTCTGCTATCACACCGGGTGATAAGACCTTCGACTTTAACTTGCAGCAATTTTCGATCACAGAAGATCGCAAGAAAGCCGTAGATTTCTCTGAGCCTTACTACAAGTCAACTCAAGTTATCGTCTCTTTCAAGGGCAGCAAGATCGCTAACGCTAAGAGCATCGCAGATTTGAAGGATGCCAAGCTAGGTGCTGCTGTCGCAACCACATCGTTAGATGCGATTGAGAATATCTTGGGACTAAAGGCGCAGGTATTTAATGACAATGCTGCCGGAGTCACCGCTTTGAAGAATAAGCAGATCGATGGTTTGGTAGTTGATCTTCCAACTGGCTTCTATCTATCCGCAGTTGAAGTTCCAAACGGATTGATTGTTGGTCAGATCGCAGGTAGCGATCAGG
>VEQG01000008.1 GCA_018883345.1 Candidatus Nanopelagicaceae bacterium | reverse complement strand
TACGCCCAATAATTCCGGACAACGCTTGCACCCTATGTATTACCGCGGCTGCTGGCACATAGTTAGCCGGTGCTTCTTCTTTAGGTACCGTCACTTTCGCTTCTTCCCTACTGAAAGAGGTTTACAATCCGAAGACCTTCATCCCTCACGCGGCGTCGCTGGGTCAGGCTTGCGCCCATTGCCCAATATTCCCTACTGCTGCCTCCCGTAGGAGTCTGGGCCGTGTCTCAGTCCCAGTGTGGCCGGTCGCCCTCTCAGGCCGGCTACCCGTCGTCGCCTTGGTGAGCCTTTACCTCACCAACAAGCTGATAGGCCGCGAGGTCATCTTCCACCGAAAAACTTTCTTCAACCGGCGATGCCGCCAGTTGAAAGTATCCGGTATTAGCCCCGGTTTCCCGGAGTTATCCCAGAGTGGAAGGCAGATTCCTCACGTGTTCCTCACCCGTTCGCCGCTAATCCGCACCCGAAGGTGTTTCATCGCTCGACTTGCATGTGTTAAGCACGCCGCCAGCGTTCGTCCTGAGCCAGAATCAAACTCTCCATAGAAATGGTTATTTGATTTGGCAAACAGACAAACTAACTGTCGTTAAATTTTGTCTTTGCTCAAAGAATCAACAGGTTCTCAAAACGTTAAATAAGCTAGTTATTTAAGCACTTTTGAGGCCTTTGATTTTTATTTTGTTAATTTCGGAAACGGCAAATAAAGCCGATTCCGGCATTGACTTATGGCACGCTGTTGAGTTCTCAAGTTACGGTTGCGCACTCGCATCTCATGAAATTTCACGATCTGCTAGGGCAGCAGCACAACTTATAACAGGCATGCGCGCAGGGTCAAATCGAGTTTGCTCCACGCGAAAAACCGCTATAAATCGGGCTTTTCTGCAGTACGTGCTTAACTTTTTCTAGCTTTTTACGCTTAAAAAGAGCTCTAGTCCGTTTCACTGCAAGGAGAGGAACTATAGGGGCCCCTCGCCTATGAGGTCAAATCGAGGATTTCAGTACCTGAGTGGGCCGAAACAAGTATGAAAATTAGAGAAAATTATATAAAACCGTAAAAAAGCTTGATTTATAAGGGTTTTCGCGCGCCTTACTTGACCCAAACTGCAGCTAAATCGCGCTTGCCTTTTCGCAAAAGTGCCACTTTCCCGTGTAAAAAGTCGCTTTTTTGTGGTGTAAATCCCTCTTCAGATACTTTCTGATTGTTGAGATATGCGCCACCTTCTTTAACAATTCTGCGAGCGGCAGATTTTGAATCTACTACCCCAGTTGCGACCAATAGATCTACCCAACTTGGAATTTCACTTAATGAAATAGAGGTAGATGGCAGTTCTTTCAAAGATGAAGTTAAAGTCTTTTCATCTAATTCAGATAATTCTGCTTGACCAAAGAGCGCTTTAGCTGCAAATTCAACTCGTTCTGCATCTGCCGATGAATGTACAAGCGAAGTTAATTCGCGTGCCAAAGTTCGTTGCGCTTGCCGTGCTCCGGGATTTTCTTGCATTGATTTTTCGATTGCCGAGATCTCTTCCCTGTTTAAGAAAGTGAAAACTTTCAAGAAACCGATTACATCGGCATCAGGTGTATTGATCCAATATTGATAGAAAGCATAAGGTGAAGTCATCTCAGGATCTAGCCAGACTGTGCCCGAGGCGGTCTTGCCGAACTTAGAACCATCTGATTTAACCAGTAGCGGCGAGGTCAAACAATGCGCGCTTCCACCTTCTACTTTTCGGATCAAATCGAGTCCAGCGACAATATTTCCCCATTGATCAGATCCACCAATTTGCAGAGTGCAATTGTGTCGGCGATATAGCTCAAGGTAATCAAGTCCTTGAAGCACCTGGTATGAAAATTCAGTGTAAGAAATTCCGTTTGCTTCAATACGGCTTTGGACAGAATCTTTTGAAAGCATCTGATTTACACTGAAATGTTTACCGATTTCACGTAACAATCGAAGAGCTGAATACTCTTTTGTCCAATCGTAATTATTAACCGCAATGGCGCCATTTGGCGATGCCTCGAAATCCAAAAATTTTGAGACCTGCTTACGGATTCGTTCTACCCACTCTTTGACCACTGCTTCATCATTAAAGGAGCGCTCTTCGCTCTTTCCTGATGGATCGCCAACTAGGCCTGTTGAGCCACCGACTAAAGCAATTGGAGTATGGCCAAATTGCTGCATCCGCTTTAAGACTAAGAGCACCACTAAATTTCCGCAATGAATAGAGGGAGCGGTTGGATCAATACCTAAATAAACCGTTGTTGGTTTATCTAATTGTTCAATTAGCGCTTTTTCGTCAGTAGTTTGAGCTATCAAGCCGCGCCAACGAAGCTCTTCCAGAAGTTCTTTGCCCTTGTTCACCGTGCTCATCCACCCATCATTTCAGAGAAACTCTTGGCTTCGTTGCTAATTATTGATTGGGCCGACTTGATCTGATTTTCCAACTCTGCAAATTGCTTCTTTAATTCAGATGGCGCAGTGCCCCCGTGAGTAGTCCGACCTGAAAGCGCTCCATCGACGGTAAGCACTGTACGAACCGCTACATCCAAATCTTTGTGTACAGATTGGAATTCGGTCTCCGTCAATTGATGCAATTCCTTGTTCTGCGATTCTGCAATTGCTACACATTTCCCTGCGGCTTCATGAGCTTGCGCGAAAGGTACATTCTTGCGAACCAAGTAATCTGCAATCTCTGTAGCCAATGAAAATCCTGCAGGTGCCGCCTCCGCCATCTTCTTGCGATTAAATGCGGTGGTCGCGACCATTCCGGTTACTGCAGGCAAAACTAAATTCAAAGTGTCAATTGAATCAAATAAAGGCTCTTTATCCTCTTGCAGATCACGATTGTATGCAAAAGGTAGTCCTTTGAGCATTGTAAGAACCGCCGTTAAATTGCCAACTAAACGCCCAGCTTTGCCGCGCGCGAGCTCGGCCATATCTGGATTCTTCTTCTGTGGCATTATTGAAGAGCCAGTAGAGAAAGCATCATCCAATTTTGCCCAAGCAAATTCTGAGGTTGCCATAATGCACCACTCTTCTCCGATGCGAGAGAGATGAACTCCTACCATCGCAAGAATAAAGAGCGCTTCAGCAACGAAATCGCGATCACTTACAGCATCAATTGAATTTCCAATAGCGCCGTTGAATCCAAGTAATTTGGCAGTCTCTTCAGGTTTAAGTGGCAAAGAGCTACCGGCAAGCGCTCCAGCACCTAGCGGGCTGTATGAAGTACGAGCTAACCAATCATTAATGCGATCTAAGTCGCGCGCGAATGCATGAACATGCTTTGCTAATTCATGACCAAAAAGAATTGGCTGCGCATGCTGTAAATGTGTAAAACCGGGTGCCGGCGCATCTGCATACTCTTTAGCTTTGGCAAGTAAGGCGCTCTGCAGTTCAGTCACTAAACCTGCAATGTGTAGCATGTGATCGATTGAAAATAGTCGTAGATCAGTAGCAACTTGATCATTGCGAGAGCGACCAGCGCGCAGCTTTCCACCCGTATCACCGATACGTTCCATCATGGCTCGTTCTAGAGCTGAATGAATATCTTCATCATCCTCATGAATTCCGAAGTCACCATTTGATACTTCGGTCATGAGATCCCGTAGGACTTTGGCAATCTTTGCGCTATCGCCTTTATCTATTAATCCACTGCCTTCTAACACTGAAAGGTGGGCCAGCGAAGAGCGTAAATCGTAAGGTGCTAACCGGTAATCAAAATGGACGCTGCGAGAGAGCGCGAAGACTGATTCAGCTGGTCCTGTACTGAAACGACCACCCCAGAGCGCCATTATTTTTTACCTCTCTTTTTACCTAAAGCAAGTAATTCTTTCGCAAGTTCTGCTCCGCCATTGGATTTCCGAGAAACGACCAGCACCGTGTCGTCACCTGCAATAGTTCCGATAATCGATTTGATTCCTGCGTGGTCAAGGTTTGATGCAAGTAACTGCGCGCCACCTGGTGGAGTTCTAACTACCGCTAAATTTCCGGAAGCTTCGACACTCAAAATCAATTTTTCTGTAGTCAAAACTCTTGCAAGCGAATCATCGCTAGAGGAAGCCAATTGATAACCATGGCTGCCACGGACAGCACCAATTTCCTCTAAATCTCGTGAGGCAGTTGCTTGGGTAACTTTATAACCAGATTTCTTCAATTCTTTTACTAAATCTGATTGTGAATGAATAACGCCAGATTCAATTAACGCAATTACCTTTGCTCGTCTAGCTGCTGCACTGTTAACCATTAGCTATCACCTCTGTAAAAATTTTTACAAATTTGGCACATTCGATTTTGGTGACAATCAGTGGCGGTGCAATTCTGATCGTATTTGAATTTGGTGCGTTTACTAGAACACCTTTTGCCAGCAAATAATTAGCTATTTCTTTGGCCCAATCTTGTTGCAAGACTATTCCGAGCAATAATCCACGTCCGCGTACTTCTATTACGCCTTCAATTGTTAATAATTCCGACTTTAAAAACTCCCCTAATTCCAAAGCCTTCTCATTGAGTGCTTTCTTTTCAATCTCATTGATGGCAGCCAAACCAGCTGCACATGAAACCGGGTTTCCACCAAAGGTCGAACCATGTTCTCCTGGTTTGAATAAATGCGCCGCTGGTCCAATTGCAATCATTGCACCAAGTGGCAAACCACCGCCTAAGCCTTTAGCAAGAGTAATTACATCTGGCGTAATCTCTTCATGTTCGTATCCAAACCAAAAGCCGGTGCGACCCATCCCAGTTTGAACTGCATCAATAACTAGCAAGGTGCCATATTCGTCGCAAAGTTCACGAAGCGCCTTTAAATAACCGGCAGGTGGAGTAATTACGCCGTTTTCTCCTTGAATTGGTTCGACAATAACCATTGCGGTCTTCTTGGAAACTGCACGACGCATTGCCGTGATGTCACCATAAGGAACGTAATTAATTTTCTCAATTATTGGGGCAAAGAGATCCCGCTTTTCAGATTGTCCCGTGAGCGATAGTGCACCCATGGTTCGACCGTGAAAACCGCCAAGCGTCGAGACCACTTTGGTTCGCCCAGTTTTACGTGAGAGTTTTAGCGCAGCTTCATTAGCTTCCGCACCAGAATTACAGAAGAAAACTCTGGCATCTTCGTCGCCAGTCATTTCAATTAATTTCGAGGCTAGTTTTATTGACTCTGGATTGGCGTATAAATTGCTAACGTGCGCAACTGTGGCGATTTGATTGCGAACGGCTTTAATGATTGCCGGATGGGCATGGCCAAGCACACTAGTAGCAATACCGCCTATGAAATCTAGGTATCGCTTCTTGTTATCAGCTAGTAGGTAGCAACCTTTACCAGAAATAATATTGAGTTTAGGAGTTCCATAACTTTTTTGGAAAACTGCTTCCCATTTAGCCTCTACGCTCTTCATTTAATTACCAACGTTCCACCGAGACCATTTAACGCATCATCAAGCGCTTGCGGATCGCGACCATCAATAATTCGAACCGCTTTGGCCCCTTTGTCGATTGCATCTAAACAAGCTTTTACCTTCGGGGCCATTCCACCATCAAAAGTCCCTTTTAATGATTCCAGCTCTGATGCTGAGATCTCATTTATTAAAGAATCACGATCTGGCCAATTGCGATAAATACCTGGTACATCAGTCATAAAGATAAGTGATGAGGCATCTAGCGCGCCAGCTATGGCAGCCGCTGCTAAATCAGCGTTTACATTAAGTCCATGTTGAGGCACTTCAACTTCCCCATCAAATTCAACTGCAATCGGAGAAACGACTGGCGTGAATCCAGCTTTCAATAGCGATTTCAAGAGCGCCGTATCAACTCTCTCGACTTCGCCTACCCGACCTAAATCCGCAACGCTACCGTCTACCAATTTCGTAAGCAGAGTAGCTTGCAAGGTTCCGCCATCTCGGCCAGAAATTCCAACTGCAGGCACATCATGTGCTCGTAAATGGCCGACTACTTCGCGTAGCACTGTTCCGCTTAACACTTGCTGGACAACGGCGAAAATTTCTGGTGTGGTTACTCTAAAACCACCGATAAAAGTTGAATCAAGTTGATGAGTCTTGAGTGCGGCATCAATCTGTGGCCCGCCCCCATGAACAACAATGCAATCTTCCTTAGCCAAAGATTTCTTAATTACCGCGGCAAAAGACCCAGATGCGTCGGTCATTGCATGTCCACCAAATTTAATAACAATCATGTTGCGTATGCCGAATTCTCATGGACGTAGTCATGCGTTAGATCGTTAGTGAGAATTGTTGCTGATGAAGTACCAGCATTTAGATTGATTTCAATTTCCACTAAACGATTCTCGAAATTCACCAAATTTCGGTCTTCTGCTGGGGTACTTGCTTTGCAAACCTGAATGCCATTTAGTTTCACATCAACATTTAATGGATCAAAGCTCGCCTTTGCAGTGCCAGTTGCAGCCAAAACACGGCCCCAATTAGGGTCACCCCCGAAAATCGCGCATTTCAGAAGATTGTTTCTTGCATTTGCTCTGCCAACATTAACTGCATCGTCTTCAGATGCTGCATTTACTACTTTAATGGCGACCGTCTTAGATGAACCTTCGGCGTCTGCAATGAGCTGCGCAGATAAAGAACCGCATACTTCGGTAAGCACATCCAGGAGATCTGTCCCAGAAATCTTTACACCACTTGCGCCAGATGCCATAAATAGAACAGTGTCATTTGTTGATGTGCATCCATCAGAATCAATACGGTTGTAAGTCAATTCAACAGCACGATTGAACGCTGACTGTGCATCCGTTGGCTCAACTTCGGCATCGGTCATAACTACCGAAAGCATTGTGGCCATTGCTGGAGCTAACATGCCAGCACCCTTTGCAATCCCAGAGAAGGTTGCACCTTTACTAACGGTACTAGCCATCTTTGGTACAGAGTCAGTGGTCATGATGGCTTTAGCACTCGCTTCGAATCCGGATTCGCTCAAATTAATTTGATTAATCCCTGTTTCTATCTTCTCCATTGGAAGAAATTCACCGATTAAACCGGTTGAACAGACAACCACTTCTCCAGAAGAAATATTCAATTTCTTTGCTACTAATTCTGCGCTCTTATGAGTATCTGCAAAACCTTGCGGACCAGTGCAGGCATTTGCGCCGCCCGAATTCAAAATAGCTGCACTTACCGCTTCACCTTTGGTTACTTGTCGTGACCAAATCACAGGTGCTGCTAACACTTTATTTGTGGTGTACACGGCAGTTCCGAAGTTACTCGGTCCCAAATTTTGAATAATAGTTAGATCTAGCGCTCCACTGCTTTTTAACCCTGCCGCCACCGATCCACTTACAAATCCCTTAGGCAAACTCATGCGCCAAGTCCAGTTCCGGTTAATCCTGCATATTCGTGTAACCCAGTAATTAAATTGGCATTTTGAATAGCTTGGCCAGCAGCACCTTTTCCTAAGTTATCAATAACAGCTGAGACCACCACTCGATTTGTATGTTCATCAACTGCGATCTGCATTTGAACATAATTGGATCCAATTACGGCGCTTGTTTTCGGTAATTGATTTTCTGGCAATACCCAAACAAACTCTTCAGATTGATATGCCTCTACATAGGAGCTCTTTATTTTTGTCGCATCAGATGAATTAAGTAATTTTCCTGTGACCGTTGCGAGAATTCCACGCGGCATTGGTGCAAGTATTGGCGTAAACGAAATTCTAGATCCAGTAGCTTGTTCAATTTCCGGGGTGTGTTGATGGGTTCCACCAAATTTGTAAGAAGTCATTGAGCCCATAACCTCACTACCAAGCAGATTTACTTTCGCACTTCTACCAGCACCGGTCGTGCCTGAAGCTGCCACTACGAAAATGTCTGTGTTATCTACAAATGGCAACATCGGCGAGATTGCTAAAGAAATTACTGTTGCATAGCAACCAGGATTAGCCACTCTATTTGCGGCCTTAATGAGCTGACGGTGATTTGGTAATTCAGGTAATCCGTAAACCCAGGTGCCTGCGTGATTACCGCCGTAGTATTTCTGCCATTGTTCGGCAGATTTCAAACGAAAGTCTGCGCCTAGATCTACAACTTTTTGATTTGGCTCTAATTGGCCAATTAATTTTGCGGATTCACCATGTGGCAAGGCGGTAAATACAAGATCTAATCCTGCCAGTTTTTCAGTTGTGCTCTCTTCAAATTTTCGCCCTGCGTAATTGCTAAGTTGTGGATGGATTGAAGTGATCTCTTCGCCAGCATTACTGCCTGCTGTGATTACCGCTGCCTCAAATTCAGGATGGCCCGAGAGCAGCCTGAGCAATTCGCCACCTGCATAACCGCTTGCACCCACGACACCAATTTTCATGGTCAAATGATAAATGGTATAGATTATTTATGCAAATAACTGCATAAATATGCACATTAGGAACGGACCGTTGCTCCGCAACGCTTGAACGCTTCGGCAGCTGCCGCTTCGCGCGCAACTGAAACTTCCTCGCTCTTTAAAGTGCGATCCGGCGCTCGGAAAGTAAGAGTAAATGCAAGCGAAATTTTCCCGTCACCGATTTTGTCGTACCGATCGAAAAGTTCAATAGATTCGAGAAGTTCACCCGCGCCATCCCGTAATGCTTGCGTAAGTTCGGCTGCAGTTACCTTTGAATCAATTATCAAGGCAATATCTTGTACAGCTGCAGGCATTACGCCCACCGGTTTAGGTGAAACCAGTGGTGATGTTGGAAGCGCATCAAGATTTAATCCCCAAGCGGCTGATCGCTCTGGCAGAGCAAATTCTGAAACTACCCTAGGGTGCAATTCGCCCGCATGAGCTACCGGCTTTCCGTCAACAATAAACTCCGCGCATCGACCTGGATGCCATGGCGCTAGATCAGATCTTTCAATTTCGAATTGAATGCCCATCAAATTTAAGAGCACTTCTACTGCAGCAATTGCATCGCTCCAATCGTAATTACGACCTTTACCATGCCAATTTTCACCATGGACTTGGCCAACCAAAACGCCACACACAAAAGATAGTTGCGTTGGTACTGAAGCGAAAATATCTGCTATCTCTTTATCGGTAGGACGCTTTCCGGTTGCAGGTGAAACACCATCCCTTAAATCAATTGATTTACGGAAAATATCTCCCATTTCAAAGAGCGCAAAAGATTTGAAACCGCGACTGTAGTTACGTCTAGCGGCCTCAAGAAGACCCGGAAGTAAATGTGGCCTCAAGAATGGTTGGTCTTCCGACATCGGATTTGCCAACTTATAACTTTCTGCTCGGGCCCCAATGAAACCCATGCGCTCAATTAAATCTCTATTAACAAATGGGAAATTTAGAATCTCGGTATACCCGCGAGCAACTAGAGATTGCGACAAAACACGATTGCGTTTCTGCGTTGGCGTCAGTGTTGCTGCAGTTTTGCGCGGCGGCAAAATTGAAGGAATTTCTTGATACCCAATAATTCGTGCAACTTCTTCGCTTAAATCTGCGGGAGTGAATAAATCTGTTCTCCACGTCGGTGGTGTTACAACGTAGCTATCGGAACCTTCTACTTTGCAACCAACTACTTCTAATTTTTCTCTCACCGTAGCAGCTGAAATGTCTAACCCAATTCGTTTAGACACGTATGCTGGATTCAAGTCGATTGCTTGCAGAAGTTGTGGAGTGCCAACTGCAGATGTTCCGACATATGTAGCGCCACCTAATTCCATCAAAAGTGCAGCCGCTCTTGCAGACGCAATTTCAGCCATCAATGGATCTACACCACGTTCGAAGCGGCGTGATGCTTCTGATGAAAGTTTGTGGCGACGTGAATTTCTTGCAATTACCGCTGCGTCGAATCTAACCGCTTCCATTGCAATGCGCGTGGTGGATTCCGTAATTTCTGAATCTGCGCCTCCCATGGTTCCAGCAAGAGCGAGCACATTTTTGGAATCGGCAATCACTAAATCGTCAGACTGCAAATTGCGTTCCACATTATCGAGTGTGGTTAACTTCTTTGAATTTTCTGCCGCTCTGATTTCAATGTAATCAACAATTTTGTCAGCGTCGTAAGCGTGTAAAGGTTGGCCCAGTTCCATCATCACATAATTTGTGACATCAACCGCAAGTGAGATTGCGCGCATGCCACACTTTTCGATGCGTCGTCGCATCCAAATTGGTGATGAAGCTTTTGGATCAAAATTCTCTAAAGTTCTAAGGTATACAACACTGGCGCCAGCTGATATTTTGGCCGGAATTGCGCTGCCCTTTTCCTTGAAATCAAATTGAAATTCGGCTGGGTCTGTAAAACTTAAATTTAAAGCAGCCGCAACTTCTCGGGCAATGCCGCGCATGCTAAGTGCATATCCTCTATCTGGATTTACCGCTATATCAAAAATTGTGTCATTGATACTTAATAGCGCTATTGCATCATCGCCAGGTTTAGCTGAGTCGGCCGGCAATACAATAATTCCAGAATGATCTTCCCCAAGACCGAGTTCCTTAGAAGAGCAAATCATTCCATTGGAAGTTTTTCCATAGGTTTCACGTGCGCTTATCGCGAAACCACCAGGAAGAACCGCTCCTGGTAATGAAGCTACGATTAAGTCGCCAACCGAGAAATTCTGAGCTCCGCAAATAACAAAACGAGATTGGCTTTCATTACAATCTAGTTCTACGTATCTAATGGGTTTCTTGTGTTCCTTAAGCTCTTCGATCGCTAGAACTTTGCCAACTACTAAGGGACCAGTTAAATCAGCGCCTTGGACGATGATTTCTTCCACCTCAAAACCAACTCTGACTAAAGCATCTGCAATCTCTTGATCGGAGATGTTGGCAGGCAAATTGACGTATTCTGAAATCCAAGATTTAGGTGCGCGCATCTCTATTTCCTATGCCAATCCAAGTCCAAAAGCGCGACTGAAACGAATATCGCCTTCAACTATGTCATGCATATCTTTTATACCTTGGCGAACCATGATGGTACGTTCTAGTCCCATTCCGAATGCAAAGCCAGAATAAATTTCTGGGTCTATTCCACAATTAACGAGAACTTTAGGGTTGACCATGCCGCAACCGCCCCATTCAATCCAGCGGTTGTTAAACCAAACATCGACCTCGGCGCTTGGTTCGGTAAATGGAAAAAATGAAGGACGAAGTCGTGTCACAGCATCTGGTCCAAACATTTTCGCAGCAAATGCATCCAAAGTACCCTTTAAGTGAGCCATGTTTATATCTTTATCAATGACTAGGCCTTCGACTTGATTAAATACTGGACTATGAGTCATATCTAATTCGTCAGCACGATAAGTGCGACCAGGTGAAATGACGTAAATAGGTGGTTCTTGAGTCAACATGGTTCGCGCTTGAACCGGTGAAGTTTGGGTTCGCATTACCAATCCTGCAGAAAGCGGCTCTATGAAAAATGTGTCTTGCATAGTACGAGCGGGATGGTCTGCCGCGATATTTAGTGCATCAAAATTCAACCATTCACTTTCAAGTTCTGGTCCTTCGACAACTGAATACCCAAGTGATAGGAAGTAATCAGAGATCTCATTCTTGATAACGGTAAGTGGATGCAAGCCACCAATATGTTCTCTAAGAGCTGGCAAAGTTATATCGACAACCTCTTCAAGCAGAACCTTTTGATCTCGAATAATCTCAAGTTCAAGATTTCGCTTATCTAAAGCTTCATTAATTTCAGAACGCGCTGCTCCAATTAGTTTGCCTAATTCCGCCTTTTGTTCAGGAGGGACAGAGCCCAATGCTCGACTTGCTCCCGCGATTGGAGATTTATCTCCCGCATGCGCCAAGCGGGCAATTTTTAATTGATCTAAATCAGCAGCGGCGGCAAAGGCAGATTTAGCGTCTGCTACCCATTGATTGATTTCTGCTGGATTCACGTGCGGAATTCTATATTGAAGAAGTTATCTTCCGCGGGATATTTCATGCATCACAATTGCTGCGGCAGCGGCTAAATTCAATGATTCCGCTTTGCCAGGCATTGCAATTGAAATTCTGGTGGCACCTTTCAAATCTTCGGTACCTTCCTTTAAGCCTCTAGCTTCATTTCCAAATATCCAAATTGCAGGGTTCTTGAAATCTACATCGAAAAGAGACTTATCTCCTGCGCCATCCAATAGATAAACGTTGTGGGTTGGCAACGACTTACGCAACTCTGATATTTCAATTCCAGAATAAACCGGAATATGCCAAAGAGATCCAGCGGTAGAACGAACTACTTTAGGCGAGTAAAAATCAACACTTCCAGGCGAAGTTACCACCGCTGAGATGCCCATAGCGTCTGCGGTTCTCAATATTGTTCCCGCATTACCTGGATCTTGAATTTCGTTTAGATAAATAACATGGCTAGCAGCCAAAGTTTCTAGGGTTTCTGCACCTTGAATCATCATCCGACATATAGCAACGATTCCTTGAGAGGTAATTGCATCCGACATAGCATCGGCAACTTTTTCGGAGACTTCAACGACATTCACTGCAGAAAGATCTATTCCTGCTTTGTTCATTCGTTCGGTGCCAGATTTGGTCAAGTAAAGTGTCTCTACTTCGCCTTCTATCAAAAGTGCTTCACGAACGCCTTGGATTCCCTCGGCGATAAATAATTTAGATTCAGTGCGATCTTTCTTGGATGACAAAAGAGCCTTCACTCGCACAACATGTGGCGAATGAAGGCTCTCAATCATTTCGAACTTTCGATTAACTATTAGATAGTTTCAATTAATTTTTAACGTTTGCGCGAGCAACATCAACTAATGTCTTGAAAGCTGCTGGGTCGTTAATCGCTAGATCTGAAAGAATTCGGCGATCTACTTCAACGCCTGCTTGCTTTAGGCCTTGGATGAAACGATTGTAAGTAAGGCCATTAGCGCGCGCTCCAGCGTTAATACGCTGAATCCATAGCTGACGGAAATCGCCCTTCTTATCTTTGCGATCATTAAATGCATAAACTAATGAGTGCGTTACTTGCTCTTTCGCCTTTGTATAAAGACGTGAACGTTGACCGCGATAGCCCGCAGCGCGCTCAAGGGTGGTGCGACGCTTCTTTGCAGCGTGAACGCCGCGCTTAACTCTTGCCATTTTTTGCCCTCCCCTTACTTAAGTCCAAGCATGCGCTTTGCAGCGAATGCAACCGGAGCTTTTGCAGCTGATTCTTGATCTAAACGTCGAGTAACGCGTGATGACTTGCGCTCTAGTAAGTGGCGCTTTCCAGCACGCTCGTGCATGATTTTTCCAGAGCCGGTGACTTTGAAAGTCTTCTTAGCTCCACTGTGGGACTTCATCTTTGGCATTTATGCCTCCTCTTTTACTTCTTTTACAGGAGCAGAGTTGCTCTGCTTCTTAGCTTTACCGGCAGCCTTGTTTGGACCGAGAACCATTGTCATATTGCGCCCCTCTTGTTTAGGAGCGAACTCAATATTTGCAATCTCTGTTACATCTTCTGCTAAACGCTTTAGCAAGTTGTAACCGAGTTCTGGTCTGGACTGCTCACGACCACGGAATTGGATTGTCACCTTAACCTTGTCACCTGCGCCGATAAATTTAATTACCTGATTACGTTTTGTTTCGTAATCATGTGTTTCAATCTTTGGACGTAGACGTATCTCCTTAACCACAATGTGGGTTTGGTTTTGACGTTGTTCGCGAGCTTTCTGCGCCATCTCGTACTTGTATTTACCAAAGTCCATGATTTTGCAGACTGGTGGATTTGCATCAGGTGCAATCTCTACGAGATCTAACCCAACTTCGTCCGCCATTTGTAGCGCTGTTGCAGTTTCGACTACTCCGACCTGTTCGCCGTCATAGTTAATTAAACGAATCTGCGATACGCGAATGCGATCGTTGATACGTGGTTCTGTGCTGATGATTTCTCCTTCTTACGTGGTTATTAACATGCAAACGCGCAAGAAAAGAGCAGAGAAGTAATTAAACTTCTTTGACTTTACCAGTCCGCCTCAGCGGATTAGGTGGGATTTCTCCTCTTGCGGCATATAGCCGGTCAATGAGAGGAGTTTAAGTTAAAGCTGAGTTTGAGCCAAATCTGCGCCTGACTGAGCGTGACTTACCCGGACTTACCCGGACTTACCCGGAATAGTCTGGAATTAGCCACCCATTGCATGGAAGCCACCATCAACGTGAATGATTTCACCGCTAGTTGCTGGAAGCCAATCTGAAAGTAACGCAATTGCACCTTTAGCCGCAGGAATTGGATCAGTTACATCCCATCTAAGTGGCGAACGTAAATCCCAAAGATGTTCGAATTGCTGAAAATCTGGAATCGACTTGGCAGCAATTGTAGAAATTGGTCCCGCTGCAACTAAATTAAAACGAATATTTTCCGGGCCAAGGAATTTTGCTAAATAGCGATTGGTGGATTCGAGGGCGGCCTTAGCAACACCCATCCAGTCATACTTTGGCCACGCAACCTGAGCGTCGAAATCCATGCCCACTACTGATGCGCCAGTAGCTGGGAAAAGTGGCTTACAAGCCATAGTTAATGATTTATATGAATAAGCAGAGACCTGCACTGCCGTTGCAACATCTGGCCATTCAGTGCTTAAGAATTTTCCACCGAGTGCGGATTCTGGAGCAAAACCAATTGAATGAACTACGCCATCTAAGTGAGGTAAGTGCTCTTTAACCCGATCGGCAAGAGTTGCAAGGTGCTCATCATTTGTGACATCTAATTCGATAACTGGCGCTGGCTTTGGCAAACGTCCTGCAATTCGAGTTGTAATGCTCATTGCGCGGCCAAAGGAGGTAAGGACGATTTCGGCGCCTTCTTCTTGCGCTAAACGTGCCACATGAAATGCAATAGAGGTGTCAGTCAATACACCCGTAACTAAAATTTTCTTACCTTCAAGTATGCCCATTTAGTGCCCCATCCCCAATCCACCGTCCACTGGGATTAAAGCCCCAGAGATATAACTAGCCGCATCAGATGCAATAAATGATACGACTTTTGCAATTTCATCTGCAGTGCAGAAACGCTGCATCGGTACTGCTTTCGCAATCTCTTCTCTACGTGCCTCTGTTAATTCTGCGGTCATATCAGTTTCGACAAATCCCGGTGCGATTACATTTGCGGTAATGCCTCTGCTTCCAAGTTCGCGAGCAAACGACCTTGCCATTCCTAGTAAGCCAGCTTTGCTTGCCGAGTAATTAACTTGCCCTGCAGATCCAATACCACCAACTACTGAACCAATAAATATTAGTCGGCCTCGCTTTAGCTTTAATAAACCTTTTGTCGCTCGACGAGCAGTTCGGAAGGCACCATTTAAATTTGCGTCAATTACATTATTGAAATCTTCATCTGACATGCGCATTACTAAACCATCTTTGGTGATGCCGGCATTGCAAACAATTACTTCTGGAATTCCAAATTTCTCTTCGCACTCTGTAAAACCTTGATCCACGCTATTTGAATCGGTGACATCCATCTTCACGGCATTAAAACCGGCTGGCGCTTCACCTGAGCGGTAGGTCACAACGACGTTGAAACCAGCCTCCTTAAGCGACTGGGCGATCGCTAAACCAATGCCGCGGTTGCCACCGGTAACTAAGGCCACTTTCGTGTCTGTACTCACGAGGGTTAACTTACCAATTACCCATGCGTAAGTCTTATTCTTAGGGAGTGAGCGAGAAGCCAATCTCAATATCTAGCGCCAAATATGCGCATAGTGAGGAGATTCCTGGGCGCATGAAAAAGTATTTAATTTCAATGTCCATTCGAACTGCTTGCTTTATTGGTGCAGTACTTGCACCGTCTCCTTATCGCTGGTTTTTAATTGCGGGTGCAGTTCTGCTTCCCTACTTTGCAGTGGTAATTGCAAACGCAGGTCAATCACAGTCATTTAGGCCATCTGAGAGATTTGAAAATCAAAAGCAAATTGAGTTCTAAGAGAATAAAGGAACCTTGGGCTTTTCTTAAAACATTGCTCGCGCTAATCCTAGTTGCGCTTTGTTTAGTTGCAGCCAATTGGCAATATGAAAGAGGCGTTGCAAGGCATGCCAAAAACTTTGATATCGAAGCAAACACCGCCAAGCCAACAATCAGCCTAGAAGAGTTACTTGAGACAGAAAACCTAAAGGACAATGAGTGGCGAACTATAAGTATTCAAGGCTCCTTCCTTAAGCAGAATGAAGTGCTGCTTCGTAATCGCTACAACTCAGAAGGTAAATACGGCTATCAATATTTAACTCTATTTCAGAGTCTAGATAAGCAATTTTGGATTGACCGAGGTTGGGTTAAAGCAGGGGCAACAGCTCTGGAGAGACCAGCTCTACCGGTAACGCCTTCAGAAGAGATAGAAATTATTGGAAGAGTTCGTTTAGATTCTTCACTTCCCCGTGGCTCATTTTTTGCATTGCCAGCAGCGGGAAACTTAATTAGCAGTTGGAATCTTAAATCAAAGGTTGAAACTGAAGACTTTTATATCGATTTAATCAGTGGAGAAGGAGTAACACCAGATACTCCGGCAGAGTTACCAGAACTTTCTGATGGCCCACATATGGCATACGCTCTTCAGTGGATTTTCTTTGCTGGATTAATAATTTACGCACGAATATTAATTCGTAGAAGATAGATCCTGACGCAAATAAAGTTCGTTATATAGCCCGCCTTTTTCGACTAATTCTTCGTGTGTGCCGCGTTCTTCGATGACGCCATTATTTAGAACCAAAATTTGATCTGCTTCTTTAATCGTGCTTAAACGATGTGCTATCACAATACTGGTTCGACCTCTCAACGCCTCTTTGAGCGCCGCTTGTACTAAAGATTCATTTTCGGAATCTAGGTGTGCGGTAGCTTCATCCAGAATTACAATGCTCGGGGACTTGAGTAATAAACGAGCAATTGCTAGTCGTTGTTTTTCGCCACCAGATAATCTATGGCCACGTTCACCGACCATTGTTTCTAAGCCATTAGGAAGCGATTCAATCAACTCCCAAATTTGTGCCGCTTTACATGCAGCTTCCATCTCTTCGATGGTTGCATCGGCTTTGGCATATCTTAAATTTTCAATTATGGTGTCATGGAAAAGATGTGAATCTTGCATCACAACGCCAATCGAATCTCGTAGGGATTCACCGGAAATATCTCTAAGGTCCGCTCCGTTGATTTCTATTGCGCCATCGGTGACATCATAAAGTCTAGGTAAGAGCGCACTAATAGTGGTTTTGCCGGCACCAGATGAGCCAACCAATGCCGTCAAAGTACCTGGCTCTACAGTAAATGAAATTCCTTTTAATATTTCGCCACTTTCAATCGTTTCAGTCTTGGCGGCTGATTCAAGTGAAGCTAGCGAGATTTCAGATGCGGTTGGATATGCGAATTTTACGTTCTTAAATTCAATCTTTGGATTTTGAGAATCTAAATTAATGGCTGAATCTTTATCTTTAACCATTGGTTGTAAATCCAACACTTCAAATACTCGTTCAAATGAGACTAGCGCCCCCATCACATCAACTCGAACCGTTCCTAAGGCGGTTAGTGGGCCATAAAGTCTGGCAAGCAAAGTGGTGATTGCGATCAAACTTCCGACGGTCATAGTGCCGGCAATAGCGAAGTGCCCGCCTACTCCATAGGCGAAAGCCGTAGCAATTGAAGCTACTGAAATTAAAGCGACAAAGAAAAAAGTATTTAGCATGGCCATGTTGATTCCGATGTCTGCGACTTTTCTAGCTTTACCTCGGAAATTCTTCGCCTCTTTTGCAGGATTGCCATAAAGTTTCACAAGTAACGCGCCCGATACGTTGAAACGCTCGGTCATAGTACTTGCCATTTCAGCGTTTAATTCATAAGACTGTTGAGTGAATTCAGCAAGTCGACGTCCTACATATTTGGTTGGAATCAAGAATATTGGCAGTAAAACTAAAGATAAAAGCGTGATTTGCCAACTTAAGCTAATCATCGCGCCGATGACTAAAATTAAAGTAATCACATTACTAATTACGCCCGAGAAAGTCGCGGTGAATGCTCGTTGAGCGCCCAGTACATCTGAATTGATTCTGGTAATTAATGCACCTGTTTGGGTACGGGTAAAGAAGGCTATTGATTGAGATTGAACATGCTGAAAAACTTGACTGCGCAAGTCATAAATCAAACCTTCACCAATAATTGCCGAATACCATCTAATGAAAATATTGACTGCGGCATAGGCAACTGCGATTAAACCTACTAGTAGCGCTAATTGTGTTACTAGTGCACCGTTCTTAGGAATTACACCTTCGTCAATTAGCCGTTTAAGTAACAAAGGCGTTGCTACGGTCAGAACCGAATCAAGAACTAGCGCAATGAAAAAAAGTATAAATTTAGACTGATACGGTTTAGCGTATTTAATTATTCGCTTTAAGGTATCGGGCTTTAACTTGGCATGCTTAACTGATTGATCGCTAGATAGCGTGCGAAGCGCCATCCAGCCAGCATGCATTGACATAAAAGTAGATTAACCGAAATTAAACAGTAAAACCGAGTGCCCGCAGCTGATCGCGACCATCGTCAGAAATCTTGTCAGGTCCCCAAGGTGGCATCCAGACCCAATTGATTTTTACATCATCAGTAATACCGGCCAATGCAGCTCTGGTCTGGTCTTCGATGACATCTTGCAGCGGACATGCTGCAGAAGTTAAGGTCATGTTAAGGACTGCGATGTTGTTATCGTCAACCATAATGTCATAAATTAAACCTAGATCAACAACGTTGATGCCTAACTCTGGGTCAACCACATCTTTCATAGCCTCAGTTACATCATCTACTTTTGCAGACATTTATTTCTCCCCTACTTGAGTTACTGCATCTTTATAAGCCATCCAACCAAGAAGTGCACATTTTATACGGGCTGGATACTTTGAGACTCCAGCCAGCGCGACACCGTCTTCCAGAATAATTTCATCTCCTTGGTCGGCGCCTTTACTCTGCATCATGCTTACGAAGGAATCCAAAATTTTCTCAGCTTCAGCTATCTTTTTGTTGATCAATAAATCACTCATAATTGAAACGCTGGCCTGAGAAATAGAGCAACCAACCCCATCCCAAGTTATCTCAGCAACCTTATCTCCTACGATTTTCAAGGAGAGGGTAACCTCGTCACCGCAGCTGGGATTGATATGGTGTACTTGAATATCGCCAGGTACTAAACCTTTGTGGTGGGGTCTTTTATAGTGATCCAAAATCACTTCTTGATAAAGAGAATTTAGTTCCATTATCTCTCCAAAAAGAATTTCTTAGCATCTTGAATTCCAGATAAGAGCGCGTCAACATCTGATAATTCGTTATATAAATAGAGAGAAGCTCGGGTTGTGGCTTGGACTTTAAACTTTCTAGCCAATGGCCATGCGCAATGATGACCAGTTCGAACTGCTATTCCTTTCGAATCTAAGTACTGGCCAAGATCATGTGGATGAATTCCATCGAGCGTAAAGGAAACTACTCCTCCTCTTAACTCCATATCTTTAGGTCCAAAGATGTTGATGCCTTTAATATCGCTAAGTCCTGCAATAAGCACTTTTGCTAAATAAATCTCATGTGCGTGGATTGAAGCTAATCCAACTTTTGAAAGGTAATTTAATGCAGCACCAAGCCCAATCGCTTGTGCCATGTTCGGAACACCCGCTTCGAATTTCTTTGGCGCTGGTGCCCAAGTGGCATCAGTCATTGTCACGTTTTCGATCATTGAGCCACCGAATAGAAATGGCGGCAAAGATTCTAGGTTCTTGCCCCATAAAACGCCCACTCCAGTAGGGCCAAGCGCCTTATGTCCTGAAAACGCTAAATAATCAACGCCTAGTTTGCGAACATCTACTGACATATGTGGGACGGATTGGCATGCATCGAGTAGAACTTGCGCGCCAACCGCTTCGGCACGTTTAACAATCTGTTCAAGCGGATTGATTGTTCCTAGAACATTTGATTGATGAGTTAATGCAACAATTGCAGTATTGGCAGTTATCACTTTTTCAATATTATTTAAATCTAAGCGTCCTTCTGGAGTTACTTCAAACCAAGCCAGCTCTGCACCGGTACGTTTTGCCAACTGTTGCCATGGCACTAAATTCGCGTGATGCTCCATTTCTGAAACCACAATACGGTCACCCGGTTTGATTTTTTCAGTTAAAGCATATGCAACTAAATTTATTGATTCGGTAGCACTTTTTGTAAAAACAATCTCATCACTCTTGGCACCTAAGAATTCAGCAACAATAGAACGTGCATTCTCGAAGTTTTCGGTTGCTTCTTCGGCTAATTGATGTGCACCACGGTGTACCGCTGCATTATTAAATCTGTAAAAATTGCTTTCAGCGTCGATTACTGAATTAGGCTTTTGAGAGGTAGCTCCGCTATCAAGATAAATTAGGCGTTGGCCATCACGGACTGTGCGATCAAAGATCGGAAAGTCCTTCTTGATAGCGGATACATCAAGCATTACTTAGATACGTACTCCGCGTAACCCTGCTCTTCCAGCTTCTCAGCTAGCTCCGGGCCACCCTCTTCAACGATACGACCATTTGCAAAAACGTGTACGAAGTCAGGTTTGATGTAGCGAAGAATGCGGGTGTAGTGCGTAATTAGCAATACGCCTAAATCATTATTCGCCTTTGCGCGATTTACGCCTTCTGAAACAATCTTCAATGCATCTACGTCTAAGCCAGAGTCAGTCTCATCGAGAATTGCAATGCGGGGCTTTAAGAGTTCAAGTTGCATGATTTCGTGGCGTTTCTTTTCGCCACCTGAGAAACCTTCGTTGACGCTTCGCTCTGCGAATGCTGGATCCATCTTAAGTGCGGCCATTGCATCCTTTACTTCGCCGACCCACTTACGAACATTAGGTGCTTCACCGCGAAGAGCAGTTGCTGCAGTGCGCAAGAAATTGGATACAGATACGCCTGGCACTTCTACTGGATATTGCATTGCTAGGAATAATCCAGCTTTTGCACGTTCGTCAACGCTCATCTCAAGAATATCTTGGCCATCTAAATGAACTGTACCGCCAGTAATTTCATACTTTGGGTGACCTGCAATTGAGTATGCAAGTGTTGATTTGCCAGAACCATTTGGACCCATAATTGCATGGGTCTCGCCTGAATTAACTGTTAAATCTACGCCCTTCAAAATTTCCTTAGGACCATTTTCGGTATTTACAACCACTTGTAGGCCGCGAATTTCTAATTTACTCATCTCTTCTCTCCTTTTAACCCTATAAAACTTCTACTATGACGTTATTGCCATCAATTGAAACTGGATAAGTTTTTACTGCTTGTGTAGCTGGTGGGCAGAGCGCTGCGCCAGTGCGTAAATCGAATTCAGCTGCATGCAACCAACATTCGATTTTGTAGCCATTCTGTTCGCCTTCTGAGAGCGCTGCATCTTGATGGCTGCAATTATCTTCGATTGCAAAGACTTCATTACCAACTCGGGCAACACAGAGCTCTTTACCATTCTTTGTCAGCTTGACCGGCTTGCCTTCGACTATTGAATCAAAAAGTAGATCTGACATTACTTGCCTACCTTTTCAAGTTCGCCATCAATGTGGTTCATGAGGCGCTCTTCAATCTCTTCATTGTTAATTTGGCCGATGATTTCATTGAAGAAACCGCGAACCACCAAACGTCGCGCATCATCAATTTTTATTCCACGTGACATTAAATAGAAGAGCTGCTCATCATCAAATCTGCCGGTTGTAGATGCATGTCCTGCTCCTACAATTTCGCCAGTTTCGATTTCAAGGTTTGGTACTGAATCTGCACGAGCGCCATCAGTTAATAGCAAATTACGATTTAGCTCGTAAGTATCGGTTCCTTCTGCGGCAGCACGAATAAAGACATCGCCAAACCAAACAGTGCGTGCTGAATCCCCTGCCAAAACTCCCTTGTAATTGACGCGAGATTTAGCATTTGGAACTAAGTGGTCGACATGCAAGCGATGTTCGAGATGCTGACCAGCCGATGCGAAATAGACACCTTGTAAATCAACATCCCCACCCGGCGCCTTAAATTCCACGGTTGGAAGAATTCGAACCAGAGAACCACCTATGGTTACCGTAATTGATTTAAATGTGGCATCTTTATCAACAATTGCATGGTGGCGCGCTGCGTAAACCGCATCTGCATCGAACTCTTGCAAAGTTACAAAAGTTAGATTTGATCCTGGTTCTAGCGCAATCTCTATATCTTCAGCTATTAAAGAATTGCCGGTATTTTCAAAAATCAATGTGGCTTTAGCGAATTTCTTAACTAAAACCTGCACTCTTGAATACTCAGCATCTTTAATCGCAGTTCGACCGATGATGATTGGGTCGGTGATTTCGCCATCGATTGTCAGCTGGGCAATAGTTGAATCTCCAACTACGCGTTGCACAATTGCATCATCACTATTTGTGGCATGGTTTGATGAAGCGACTCGGTTGAATGTTGCTCCGGCAGGAAGTTGCTTAGAAACGAGCGAATGAGCCTGTCCGATTACCGCGGTTCCGTCGTGCAAACCTTTTAACTTAGCAAGCGGAGTAAAACGCCATGCTTCTTCGCGGCCAGTTGGAGTGTGAATAATGTTGGTATTTAACATTAACCAACTGCTCCTTCCATTTGAAGTTCGATAAGGCGATTTAGTTCTAGGGCATATTCCATTGGAAGCTCGCGAGCAATTGGTTCGATAAATCCACGAACAATCATTGCCATCGCTTCATCTTCAGTTAAACCACGTGACATTAGATAGAAGAGTTGGTCATCCGAAACTTTTGAAACAGTTGCTTCGTGGCCCATAGATACGTCATCTTCACGAACATCCACATATGGATATGTGTCTGAGCGAGAAATTGTGTCGACTAGTAATGCATCGCATTTGACGGTGCTCTTTGAACCAGATGCACCCTCATTAACTTGGACAAGTCCGCGATATGAGGTACGACCACCACCACGGGCAACCGACTTAGAGATGATTGTTGAAGAAGTATTTGG
The DNA here is from genome assembly GCA_018883345.1 of Candidatus Nanopelagicaceae bacterium. Classification (GTDB taxonomy): domain Bacteria; phylum Actinomycetota; class Actinomycetes; order Nanopelagicales; family Nanopelagicaceae; genus ZLKRG08. Next base: position 37,576 of record VEQG01000008.1, on the reverse strand, counting down.
TGCAGCGTGAACCATCTTTGAACCAGTATCTTGGTGTTGGCCTTCGCCTGCGAATGCAATCGATAAAGTTTCACCCTTTGCATGTTGACCCATTAGGAAAACGGCTGGGTATTTCATGGTGATCTTTGAGCCAATATTTCCATCAATCCATTCCATCGTCGCGCCTTCTTCACAAGTAGCGCGCTTAGTCACTAAGTTGTAAACGTTGTTGGACCAATTCTGGATGGTTGTGTATCGAACGCGAGCGTTCTTCTTTACGATGATTTCAACAACAGCTGAGTGCAGCGAATCTGATGAATAGATAGGCGCGGTGCAACCTTCAACATAATGAACATATGAACCTTCGTCAGCAATAATCAGTGTGCGTTCGAATTGGCCCATATTTTCAGTGTTGATTCGGAAATAAGCCTGTAATGGAATCTCTACGTGTACGCCCTTTGGTACATATATAAATGAGCCGCCTGACCAAACTGATGTGTTTAGGGCAGCAAATTTATTGTCACCTACTGGGATCACTGTGCCGAAGTACTCTTTAAAAATATCTTCATGCTCTTTTAACCCGGTATCGGTATCTAGGAAAATAACCCCTTGCGCCGCTAAATCTTCGCGAATGGAGTGATATACAACTTCAGATTCATACTGTGCAGCAACGCCTGCAACTAGTCGCTGCTTCTCCGCCTCTGGGATGCCTAAGCGGTCATAGGTATTCTTGATATCTTCAGGTAGATCATCCCAAGTTTGCGCTTGCTTTTCTGATGAGCGCACAAAGTATTTGATGTTATCGAAATCGATAGTTGTTAAATCAGCTGCCCAAGTTGGCATTGGCTTCTTGTCGAATAAGGACAAACCTTTTAGACGTAAGTCCAACATCCATTGTGGTTCGCTCTTCTTTGATGAAATGTCGCGAACTACTTCTTCGTTGAGACCACGTTTAGCTTTTGAACCGGCTACATCTGGATCCGACCAGCCGTATTCGTACTTTCCGATGCCCTCTAGTTCTGGGTGTGCGATTGTCATTATTTACCTGCCTTTGCAAGCGGAATGTAAGTTGTGCAAACACCGTCTCCGTGTGCGATGGTTGCAAGTCTTTGTACATGTGTGCCTAGCGTTTTTGAAAAAATTGCAGTTTCAGCTTCACAGAGATCTGGAAACTCAGCTGCAACGTGCGCAATGGGGCAATGATGTTGACACATCTCATAGCCCATTCCGTATTTGTGGGAAGTCTTATTTATTGTTGCTGAATAGCCCTCATCAGATAGAAAATCTGCGAGCGCTTTGACTTTATCTTTACTCTTTTCGAATTTTTTTACGATTTTCTTTTCTAAATCATCTGCACGATTTTGGGCAAACTCTTTTACGAAATTCGCATCTTTGTTGGCCATGAATCGAAGTGCGCTAATTGCCAAATCATCATACGAATGTTCGAATCTTTCGCGACCGCTATCTGTCATCACAAAGACTTTGGATGGTCGACCACGACCACGACCACGCACAGATGCGGCGTGAGGTTCACGGGCTTCCAAGGTGCCCTCAGCAAGTAGAGCATCCAAATGTCGTCTGATGCCGGCCGGGGTGATACCTAGTCGATCGGAAAGCTCGGCGGCAGTTGATGGACCGTTCTCCAGGATGGAGCGGGCTACGCCTTCGCGAGTTCGTTCATCCTTGATTTTCACAACGTTATTGTGTCGTAATTCCGGTTAAGAAGCCAAATCTACCTTCGTTACTATGCCCACATGGGATCAGCCAAAGCGCTTAGGGCGAGCAAGCTCTGGTACTTCGCAACTACCCTGCTGGTCCTGCAAATGTCCATTGTCGTAACTGGCGGCTTAGTACGCGTGACCGGCTCTGGCCTTGGCTGTCCGACTTGGCCTAAGTGCACCCAGGATTCATTTATTCCAGATGAGAGCCAATCGCTCTATCACTCTGCAATCGAGTTCGGCAATAGATTATTGACTATCGCGCTTCTAGCGGCGGCAGTGGCCACTTTATTGGCAGCCTGGAAACGCCAAGATTTACGGAATTTAGCAATCTTTCAAGTGCTCGGAATATTTGGCCAAGGTATCTTGGGCGGAATCACAGTTCTTACAAAGTTAAATCCATTTACTGTCGCTAGCCATCTACTGCTTTCGATGTTCTTAATAGCCGGTGCAGCTTCACTTCAGTACAAGGTTCGGCCATTTGAGAAGATAGATTTAAATTTCGCGGGACAAAATGGCAAGAAATTTGGCAACCGAGTTGGAAACAATTTTGGCAAAGCGTTAGCTACGTTAGCTTTTATCACCATCTTTGCCGGAACTATTGTGACCGGAAGTGGACCACATGCCGGAGATGTAAAGGCGCCGAGATTCGATTTTGATCTATATCTAGCTGCGCAAATACATAGCTCATTAGTGGCGGCAACGGCCCTGCTGGCAATTTTTATCGCAATTAAATTTCCCCGTGGCGTAGCCAACTGGTTGCTTGCGGTAATTCTTGGACAGGGCTTAATAGGCTTAGTTCAATGGTGGCAGGGCCTTCCCCAGGTTCTAGTCGGTCTCCATTTAGTTGGCGCATCTCTATTCTGGTTTGCCATATGGCGAACTCGAATCAGTTTTTTATATAAACGTTAATTGAAAAAATAGCAGGGAAGGTAAGCAATGTCTTTTACTTGGGGAAATGAAGACGACCTGGTTGTTAAATATTCACGTGCGCTCGCAGCCGATGCCGTACAAAAAGTCGGCAATGGCCACCCAGGTACTGCGATGTCTCTTGCCCCAGTTGCTTACTTAATTTTTCAAAAACATTTAGTTCATGATCCTAAAGATCCTAAATGGATCGGAAGAGATCGATTTGTACTCTCCTGCGGACATTCATCATTGACGCTTTATACTCAATTATTTTTAAGTGGCTATGGCTTAGAGATGTCGGATCTTGAATCTTTCCGCACTTGGAATTCTTTGACTCCTGGCCATCCAGAATTTGGCCATACTGCTGGCGTTGAAATGACTACCGGACCATTAGGTGCAGGCATCTCTACCGCGGTGGGAATGGCGATGGCAGCTAGGTTTGAAAAAGGCTTACTCGATCCATCTTCTGAACTCTTTGACCACAAGGTTTACGTCATCTGCTCTGATGGAGATTTGCAAGAGGGCGTATCTGCCGAAGCCTCTTCCCTTGCTGGCACCCAAGAACTAGGAAATTTAATCGTTATTTATGACGACAATCGAATTTCAATTGAGGGCGATACGCATGTTGCCTTTACCGAAAATGTTTCAGCAAGATATGAAGCTTACGGTTGGCACGTAGAAGAAGTATCTGCTGCTAGTGATGGTTCTGTAGATATCAAAGCTCTCGATGCAGCTATTGAACGTGCTAAACAAGATACTAAACGTCCTTCGTTGATTCGTTTACATACAGTTATTGCATGGCCGGCACCTAAGGCTCAAGGAACTTCTAAATCTCATGGCTCAGCACTCGGCGATGAAGAAATCGCAGCAACTAAGGTCGCGCTCGGTTTAAACCCGGAAGAGAAGTTTGCAATGCCTGCCGAATTATTGGCACATGCTCGAAAGGTTGCAGCGCGAGGCTCAGAGGTACATGCCGCTTGGAACTCTGGCCTGGAAAAATGGAAAGCAGCTAATCCTGAAAAAGGTCAATTGCTTGATCGATTAATTGCAGGAAAGTTACCTGCAATTACGCTTCCAGATTTTCCTTCAGATAAAGAGATTGCTACAAGAGCAGCAAGCGGCAAGGTGATTAATGCTTTGGCTGAGCAATTGCCAGAACTTTGGGGAGGTTCAGCAGATTTGGCTGAATCCAACAACACCACTATCGAAAATGGTGGCTCATTCCTGCCAGCTTCAAGCAAAATGAAGAACGCCAATCCCTACGGACGCATCATTCACTTTGGTATTCGCGAACATGCAATGGGTTCGATTGTAAATGGAATTACTTTAAGCGGTCTCACAAAAGCATTCGGCGGCACCTTCCTTATGTTTGCTGATTACATGCGCGCATCTGTACGTCTGGCAGCGCTCATGGATATTCCAAGTATCTTTGTTTGGACTCATGATTCAATTGGTGTCGGCGAAGATGGTCCAACCCATCAACCAATCGAACACTTTGCAGCGCTACGTGCTATACCTAATTTCAATGTAATTAGACCAGCAGATGCAAATGAAACTGCAGCTTGTTGGTTAGAGATGTTAAAGCGAAATAAACCATCAGGAATTCTGCTATCAAGACAGAACCTGCCGGTTCTGCCGGCAAATGCGCTTGGGGTTTCAAAGGGAGCTTACGCGGTTAAGCCAGTTGCTAATCCAAAGGTTTCAATAATCGCAACTGGTTCCGAGGTCAGTGTTGCCATGAAAGCTGCAACACAACTAGAAGCAGATGGCATCGCAACTCAAGTGGTTTCCGCACCTTGCTTGGAATGGTTCTCTGAGCAAGATGCTTCATATCGTGAAAATTTGCTCCCAAAGAGCGCACTAAAGGTGAGCATCGAAGCAGGTGTCTCGCAAGGGTGGCGTGAGTACGTTGGCGATTCTGGAGTGGTAATTTCACTTGATCACTTTGGCGCATCCGCATCTGCAGGCAAGTTGTTTGAAGAATTTGGATTTACCGGCGAAAAGGTGGCAAATCGAATTAAGGCGGCGCTATGAAGTTAACAGATCTCTACGCTGCAGGAACCAGTGCTTGGTTGGATGATTTATCTCGAGCGGCGCTTACTACTACCCTGCCCGAAAGAATTGCACGCAAAGAAGTTTTTGGAGTGACCACCAATCCAGCTATTTTTCAAGCGGCAATTACCAAGGATGAAAGTTACAAAAGTGCAATCGCAGCAAGTAAATCATTATCAGCAGAAGAAATTGTTGAGAAATTAACTACTGAAGATGTTCGTGATGCTTGCAAACTTTTTAGGCCTATCTTTGATGCAACCAATGGGGTTGATGGCCGGGTAAGTATTGAAGTAGATCCAAGACTTGCACACCAAACTGCCGAAACAGTGGCGCAGGCTAAAAGACTCTGGTCAATTATTGATCAGCCAAATTTGATGATCAAGATTCCGGCAACTAAAGCTGGGCTCCCAGCAATCACCGAAGTTATTGCGGCGGGAATTAGCGTTAACGTAACTTTAATTTTCTCGTTAACCCGATATGCAGAGGTAATCGATGCCTATCAAGCAGGTATTGAAAAGTGTTCCAACCCAAAGAATGTGCATTCGGTTGCCTCTTTCTTTGTAAGTCGCGTTGATTCTGCAGTTGATAAATTACTAACTGATGATTCGCTAAAAGGTAAAGCCGCAATTGCAAATGCTCGTTTGGCATATGAGCTTTATTTGGAAAAGTTCAAAAACTTTCCGCACAACCACCAACGTCCACTTTGGGCCTCAACCGGCGTTAAAGACCCGGTTTATCGATCTACAATGTACGTAGACTCATTGATTGCGCCGAACACAGTCAATACGATGCCGCCAGCAACATTAGATGCAGTTATTTCAGCGGTCATCGAAGCTGAAGACACGATTACGCCAAATATTCAAAGCGCAAAAGAGGAACTACTCGCATTGGCAGCGCTAGGTATAGATTTAAATAAAATCACTGACGAACTTGAAGCCGATGGTGTCGACAAGTTCATGACTTCTTGGGATGTCCTACTAGGTGCAGTAGAGGCAGAGATTCAGAAAGCGAAATAATGATCAAACTATCAGGTCCATTGGCTTCAAAAATTGACCGAGGTAGCAAGCTTTACCAAAAGTTGAGCGCTGCTAATTCAAGACTTTCAAATAAAGATGCAACTCTTTGGGGAGCTGCAGCGCAAGCAGAAGCAGCGGTGCGTCTAAATTGGGTTGACCTTCCTGAATCTTCTCGCGAGCTGCTACCGGCGCTAGATGCGCTAGCTGCAAAATTTAAAGGAAGAGAATTAATTCTCTGTGGGATGGGTGGCTCATCTTTAGCTCCTGAAGTTATTGCAGGTACATTTAAGAAGCGCGCATTTATTTTCGATTTAACTGACCCGAATTATGCAGCACATGCTCTTAATCGAGATCTTTCAAATTCGGTCGTGCTAGTAAGTTCAAAATCAGGATCTACCATTGAAACTGCCTCCCAAAGAGCAGCGATGGAGTCAGCATTAACCAAGCAAGGTTTAGACCCGAAATCACATTTAATTTTCGTAACTGACCCTGATTCACCTCTAGATAAAGAAGTTCGCGCAGGTGGTTACACCGTAATTAATGCAGATCCAAATGTTGGTGGGCGTTTTTCAGCGCTTAGCGCTTTTGGCTTAGTTCCTACGGCGTTGCTTGATATCGATCCTTCAATACTTTTAGATAGTGCAGCAGCACAGAAAATCGAATTGTTAAAGGATGAGAATTCAGCAATTGACCTTGCCTACCTCATGTTTACTAATTCGGAGCAATTCGTTGCTTTTGCTGACTCGGCTGAAATTCCAGGTTTATCGGATTGGATAGAACAGTTAATTGCCGAATCAACTGGCAAGGATCAAAAGGGTCGAGTTCCGGTAGTAATAGCAGATTCAAAAGAAGCTATTGGATCCGAACAGATGCGGATTACCTTTGCTTCTGGTGGAGATTTGGTTGTCTCTGGTGATCTTGGCGAGCATTTCATTACTTGGGAGTGGGCAACTGCCCTACTAGGTGTGGCACTTGAAGTTGATCCATTCAATCAGCCAAATGTAACTGAAGCTAAGAATGCGACATCTGAATTATTAGCAGAGTGGAGTAACCAGCTTCCAGATAGCACAGCGCTTCCTGCAACTCAAACTCCTGAGCAAGCTTTGAAAGAATTGGTAGCCAACTGTGAAGGTTATATTGCGATTCTCGCCTATTTAGATCGCAAAGAAGATATTGCGCTACTTGAACTTAGAAAATTATTAGCGGAGAAAAGTGGAAAGCCAGTTACCTTTGGTTGGGGCCCTCGATTTCAACATTCGACTGGACAGTTTCATAAAGCGGGGCAGCCAAATGGGTCATTCTTAATAATAACCGCTGATTCAAAAGAAGATTTTGCAATTGCTGGTAAGGAATTTACATTCCAAACATTGGTAATGGCACAGGCGCTTGGTGAATTTAGAGCGCTAGGGGCAAGAAAATACCCGGTTGCTAGAATTCATCTAACAGACCGGGCTTCTGGTATTTCAGAAATTCTTGCCGCAGCTAAGAGTCTTTAACTATAAATAATCTCTAGTTAGTCGTCTTCGCCACGTAATTTTTTTAACGCATCTTCGAGAATCTTTGTAGCTTCTGCAGGAGTGCGACGCTCCTTTACATACGCAAGGTGAGTTTTGTATGGCTCATTCTTAATAGGTGATGGCGGATTATTTTTATCCTGCCCTGCTGGGAAACCACATCTTGGGCAATCCCACTCTTCCGGAACTACTACGCCCTCTTCTTGTGCAAAAGATGGACGAACTTCATGTCCATTTGCGCACCAGTAAGAAACAACAAATCTTTCAATAGCCTCGCCGCGTTCGGCTTCGCCCATTGGGCCGGCGCCGACACGGCTACCGCGAATTGCACTTCCGCCTGCCATTACTTAAGCACCAAACTCAGTGCAACTACTCCGGCAAACCAGAGTCCACCAACAACAATTGTGATTCGATCAAGGTTGCGTTCTACAACTGAACTGCCGCCATAGGTTGATGAAACTCCGCCACCAAAGAGATCTGAAAGGCCAGAACCTTTGCCCTTATGTAGAAGAACTAGAAGAACCATCAAGACGCTAGTTATAACTAGCAAGATTGATAGAGCTAAAACCATTTGACTGACTCCTTGATATGGCGTGAGGTGGGAAATTCTAGCGTGAGAATTACGCGCTTTGAGCCGCATGGAACTTGGCGATTTTCGCAAATTCCTCAGGATCTAGGCTCGCACCGCCTACCAAAGCGCCATCTACGTCAGGTTGCTTCATTATTTCGACAACATTTGAAGACTTTACTGAACCCCCATAAAGAATGCGGCACTTCTCTGCAATTTCATCCGAACCGATTTCTGACATTGCTTGGCGAATTGCTGCGCATACTTCTTGCGCATCATCTGGTGTTGCAGTCTTGCCTGTACCGATTGCCCATACTGGTTCATAGGCAATCACAATCTTCTTCAATTCCGGCTTATGGAAGCCAGCAAGGCCAGCCTTCACTTGCGCCACAACGTGTGCCACATGTGTGCCAGCTTCGCGTATCGATAACTCTTCACCGACGCAGAAAATTGGAGTAATTTCATTATCAAGCGCCGCTTTTATTTTCTTATTAATTAGCGCATCGCTTTCATTGTGAATGGAACGACGCTCTGAATGGCCAACCGCTACAAAGGAGCAACCTAGTTTTGCCAACATCGAACCTGAGATATCTCCAGTAAATGCGCCGCTTGCCTCTGGGGATAAATCTTGCGCACCGTATTGAAGTCGAAGACGATCGCCATCTACCAAAGTTTGAATTGATCGAATATCGGTGAAAGGTGGCAGGATTGCAACATCTACGGCATCGTAATCCTTATCATCTAATGAGTAGACCAACTTCTGTGCAACTGCAATTGCTTCAAGATGATTGAGATTCATCTTCCAATTTCCTGCCATAAGTGGTTTACGCATATTTATCTCCTATGTTTAGTTCCGTTATAGGCCTAAAGCTTTGAGCCCAGGTAACTCTTTTCCTTCTAAGTATTCGAGTGAAGCGCCACCGCCAGTTGAAATATAACCAAATTGATCGTCGGCGAAACCCAACTTACGAACTGCAGCTGCAGAATCGCCTCCTCCAACTACCGAGATGCCACCTTTTTGGCAAACTTCGATTAGAGCTTCCGCGACAACTTTGGTTCCGTTAGCAAAATTGGCAAATTCGAAGACGCCCATTGGTCCATTCCAGAAAACCGTCTTGCAACCGATGATTGCGTTTGAAAATGCCTTTGCAGATTCTGGTCCAATATCTAAACCAAGTTGATCAGCTGGAATTGCATCTGCGCTAACTAAAGTTGGTTTGGCATCTGCTGAGAATTCAGGGGCCACCACAATATCTGTAGGGAGTAGAAGTTTCACACCTTTCTTCTCTGCAGTAGCAAGTAACCCCTTAACGGTATCGAGCATTTCATCTTCACAAAGTGACTTTCCGATTTCTTTACCTTGTGCTTTTAGGAAGGTAAAGAGCATTCCGCCACCAATAGCAATAACATCTACTTTACCGAGTAAGTTTTCGATAACCGCTAACTTATCTGAAACTTTAGCGCCGCCAAGTACCACTCCGTATGGACGGACTGGATCGATCGTTAACTTCTTTAACACTTCGACCTCGGCAGCAACTAATACACCAGCCGCGTTTGGAAGAAGCTTTGGTAAATCAAATACCGAAGCGTGCTTACGGTGAACTGCTCCAAAGCCGTCGCCGACATAAACTTCTGCTAGAGCGGCCAATTGCTTAGCAAACTCAGCACGTTCTACTTCATCCTTAGAAGTTTCAGCAGCCGCATAACGAATGTTTTCAAGAAGCAGAATCTCTCCAGATTGCAGCGCCGACGCCTTTGCTTGAATGTCAGCATTGACCACAGTCGCTACTGATTCAAATTTAATTTCTCTCCCAAGTAGCTCACCAAGTCGCTTTGCAACCGGAGCTAAAGAAAGCTCCGGCTTTGCTTCGCCTTTTGGTCGACCCAAATGAGCTGCAATAACAATTGCTGCGCCGCCATCAAGGAGCGTTTTAATTGTTGGAAGTGAGGCTCGAATTCGTCCATCATCAGTAATAACGCCGTCCTTCAGAGGGACATTTAAGTCGCAACGAAGGAAGACGCGCTTACCTGATACTTGCAAATTAGAAATTCTATTTGCGCTTGTCATTTGAAATTAAAGGCTTTTACCGACAAGACCGATTAGATCTACGAGACGGTTTGAGTAACCCCACTCATTGTCATACCAAGAAGCAACCTTCACAGTTGAACCGATCGCTTTGGTTAGACCAGCATCAAAGATTGATGAATGTGGATCAGTAACAATGTCTGAAGAGACGATTGGATCTTCGGTGTAAGCCATGATTCCCTTAAGTGGACCTTCTGCAGCCTTCTTCATTGCAGCATTCACCTGATCGGCTGTAACTTCCTTAGCTAATTCAACAGTTAGATCTGTAATTGAACCGGTAGGAACTGGAACACGGAGCGCGTATCCATCTAGCTTGCCCTTAAGTTCTGGAAGCACAAGTGAGATTGCCTTAGCCGCGCCGGTTGAAGTTGGGATGATGTTTGTAGCGGCGGCACGAGCACGGCGTAAATCCTTATGTGGGAAATCAAGGATTACCTGGTCGTTGGTGTAAGCGTGAACTGTGGTCATCAGGCCACGGAGAATTCCAAATTCTTCATGTAGGACCTTCGCAAATGGTGCGAGGCAGTTGGTGGTGCAAGAAGCATTTGAGATGATGTTGTGCTTCGCTGGATCATATTGGCCATCGTTTACACCCATCACGATTGTGATGTCTTCATCTGTTGCAGGTGCAGAGATGATTACCTTTTTTGCGCCTGCTGCAATGTGCTTCTGTGCATCAGCAGCCTTTGTAAAGATACCAGTTGATTCGACAACTACCTGTGCGCCAACGCTTGCCCAGCCAAGTGCACCTGGATCGCGTTCTGCGAAAACTTTAATTGTTTTACCGCCAACAGTGATTGAGCCTTCACCAGCTGAAACCTCAACTGGCAGGCGACCCAAGATTGAGTCGTACTTTAAAAGGTGAGCAAGTGTTGCGGTCGGCGTTAAGTCGTTGATGCCGACAATTTCGATATTTGGATTATTAAGTGCGGCGCGGAAGAAGTTACGGCCGATGCGACCAAATCCGTTAATACCAACTTTAGTTGCCATTTGAGGTGATTACCTTTCACATGAAAAAACCCAGCTAATTTGTAGATAGGGGTGAAACTAAGAATCCACAACGCTGGGGTACATCCCAAGCCTATCGCAGGCCAGTCGAATAGTTAAGTTCTAATTAAGTAAGTCTGGCGATAATCCCGCCTCAGTATCGGGAATTCCGAGCTCTGCCGCACGTTTATCGGCCATCGCAAGTAGGCGACGGATTCGTCCAGCAATTGCATCCTTCGTCATTGGTGGAGTTGCAAGAGAGCCCAACTCTTCTAAAGATGCTTGACCATGATTTATTCGAAGCTCTCCTGCTTCCTTCAAATGATCTGGAATCGTATCTCCCAAAATTTCCATAGCGCGTTGCACGCGTGCAGATGCTGCAACTGCTGCACGTGCACTTCTTCTCAAGTTTGCATCATCGAAATTAGCTAATCGATTAGCAGTTGCGCGAACTTCACGTCGCATTCGTCGTTCTTCCCAAGCCATAACTGATTCGTGCGCGCCGAAGCGAGTTAACAATGCGCCGATTGCATCTCCATCTCTAATCACAACTCGATCAACACCACGAACTTCGCGAGCTTTTGCTGAAATTCCAAGACGACGAGCGGCGCCAACTAGCGCCAATGCAGCTTCGGGACCAGGGCAAGTAATTTCAAGAGACGATGATCTACCAGGTTCTGTTAATGAACCATGCGCAATGAATGCACCTCGCCATGCAGACTCTGCATCGCAGATTGGACCATTTACAACTTGAGGCGGCAGGCCACGAATAGGTCGATTATGTGAATCCACTAAACCGGTTTGCCTTGCCAGCGCTTCTCCATCTTCAATTACGCGAATTACATATCGCGAACCTTTTCGAAGACCTGAAGATGAAATGACTGCTAAATCTGAATCATGACCATAAAGATCGGCAATATCTTTTCGTAATCTTCTTGCGCTCTGCGCTGCATCAAGTTCGACTTCAACAACAATTTTTCCAGCAGCAATATGAAGTCCTCCAGCAAAACGAACCAATGCCGAAACCTCTGCTTTGCGACAGCAGGGTTTGGTGATTGGAAGACGAGTTAACTCATCTTTTAAGCTGGATGTCATTGCCATACGTGGCGTTATTCAACCTTAATTATCGAAATTTTTCTCAAAAATTCGGCGGAAAATAGAATTTAATTTGGAAATATCATGATGAATTGCGCCTGGCGCACGTCTTACATCTGCCAAAATCAACTTTCCACCAAAACCATCAACCACTGCTTCAAGGTTCTGCTGGTCGCGAATTCCTGATTGGTCAGCAATCACATAATCGAATCTCAACGATGGTGCATACTGATTTAGTAATTGCAGATGCTCTTCAGGGGTGTAACCGGCAAATTCATCGCCGGCCACAGATGGATGAGCATCTAAATTTAAAAGGATGATCTTCTTCGCATCGCTTGCACATAGCGCATCTCTTTGTGCAGGTACCATCAAATGTGGAAGCACTGATGTCAACCAAGAGCCTGGTCCCATAGTTATGAAATCCGCATTTTCAATTGCTCTGATGACTTCTGGCCGAGCTGGCGGATTCTCTGGAATTATGCGAATTGATTCTAAGCGCCCCTTAGCAGTTGCAACTTCCTTTTGACCACGAACCACAATTCTTCCTACCGAAGTTTGAAAAGTTCCTTCAATATCTAAAGGCTGAGCTGCCATTGGCAATACCCGGCCAACTACTCGAAGCAAAGTTCCAACTCGATCTAATCCAGCTACGAAATCTCCATCGCGATCCCAAAGCGCAGTTAATAAAAGATTTCCGACTGTATGTTGATTTAAGTGCCCTTCACTTGTAAAGCGATATTGAAGAATTTCAGCCCAACTTCTACCCCAGTCATCATCAGAACATAGGGCGGTAAGTGCCATTCTTAAATCGCCCGGTGGCAAAATTTCGAATTCTTCTCTGAGTCTTCCGCTTGAACCTCCATTATCTGCAACCGTAACAACTGCGGTGATTTGATGTGTTAATTGTCTAATCGCACTAAGCGTTGCAGCTAAGCCGTGACCACCACCAAACGCTACAACTTTAGGAGTTGAGAAATCTAATTGGGACATGAAAAATTATTCTCTACCGACATCTCTGTGGACTGCATGTGCCTCAATTTCAAAGTCATTGTTCATTGCAGATAATTGTTTAGCGAGTTCCTCTGCAATGGCTACGCTTCTATGTTTTCCGCCAGTGCAACCGACTGCAAGTGTGATGTACTTTTTTCCTTCACGTAAATATCCGCTACTCATTTTTTTCAACAAAGCCGCATAGTTTGAAATAGTGTCACTGACGCCATCCTGCGAAAGTACATATTGGCTAACTTCGGAGTTCTGTCCATTCTTAGGACGCAACTCTGGAATCCAATGAGGATTTGGTATAAAACGACAATCTAAAACCAAATCGGAATCTACCGGGATGCCATATTTATATCCAAAGCTTAAAACATTAATACGAACACCAGATGCGCCGTCGCTCTTAAAGAATTCATTAATACGCTTTTCTAATTGGTGGACATTTAAATTGCTAGTATCTATTACTTGATCAGCATCGGCCCTAAACTCTTCAAGTCGTGCTCGCTCTTTAATGATTCCATCAACAATGCGGCCATTTCCTTGAAGCGGATGTGGCCTTCTGGTGGATTCAAATCTTTGAACTAGAGCTTGATCTGAAGCATCTAAAAAAAGCATTCGGTAATTGATGCCAGCCCCGCGTAATTCCTTGATTGAACTGCTCAAATCATCGAAATACTTACCTGTTCTGACATCCACCACTACCGCAATCCGTGGAGAGTCTGAAGCTTGCACTAGCCCAAGTAATAGCGCGGGCGGCAAATTATCGACCACGTACCAACCTGAATCTTCCAGTGCGTGCGCAACCGTAGAACGGCCAGCTCCAGACATTCCAGTCAGCAGGAGTAATTCGTTACTCATGCTGACATCTTCTCGTACCTGTCAAGCATCTTTAATTTCACCTGTTTCCATATCTATTGAGACTGGTTGCTGAGCCAAATGTGCAGAGATTGCTTGTGCTAAGCGCTCTCCGATTCCAGGGGTTTTTGCAATTTCATCAACTGTTGCTTTTCTAATCGCAGATACTGAACCAAATCTATCCAATAGCGCTGCTCGCCTTGTTGGTCCCAAGTCATCAATCTCATCTAAGAGCGATTCAAGCATAATCTTTGATCTACGTGAACGATGAAAAGTTATTGCAAAGCGATGAGCTTCATCTCGGATTCGTTGAAGCAGATACAAGCCTTCACTATTTCTTGGCAAGATGATTGGATCTGGATTACCGGGTAACCAAATCTCCTCTAACCTTTTCGCTAGACCCACCACTGCAATATCAGTTATGCCTAATTCCAAAAGAGCGCGTTCTGCAGCTGCAACTTGCGGGGCGCCTCCGTCAACCACAATTAGATTTGGCGCATATGCAAATTTTCCAGCCACTTCACCGATCTCTACATTTTGATCAGATATCCAACGTTTCATGCGCCTTGAGATCACTTGATGCATTGCTCTGGTGTCATCATTGGCCGTACCGGTTTCGATAATAAATCTACGGTAGTCACTCTTCTTGATTTGTCCATCTTCGAAAACAACCATCGAAGCTACGACAGTAGTTCCGGAAGTATTTGAAATATCGAAACATTCAATTCTAAGTGGAGCACCATCTAGAGCTAACGCCTCCTGTATTTGAGTTAGAGCTTTGCCGCTTACCGCAGCATCATTTGCGCGCTTAGAAAGATATTGAATTAATGAATAGCGCGCATTTCTTTCCACCGTCTGTGAAAGTTCTAACTTTTCGCCACGTTGTGGAACTCTAATTTCGACTTTGGCACCGCGAAGTTCTGAAAGAAATTGCGAAAGCCCCTGATCAACTTGGCGATTAATTATCAATTCCGCTGGAATCTCTTCCTCGGAATAGATGGAAACGATAAATGGCGTCAATTCGTCTTCGCCTTCGAGAATCTCATTTTGATTTAAAATCCAGCTTCTTGAACCTCTAATTGATCCCGCCCTAATCTTGAAAATCGAAGCCGCGGTATGTAGTCCTTCGGTATAAAGCGAAATTACATCTGCGTTAATTGTCTCGGATAACGCAGCATCGTTAGATTCTTGGGCAGTGTTTAAGGCGTTCACTTGATCGCGCAACCTGGCTGCTCGCTCAAACTCTTCGTTAGCCGCAGCTTCGGCCATCTCACGCTCTAAAATCGCAACCAAATCAGTATTTCCGCTTGATAAGAATTTATCTAATTTTTGCGCCAACTCTTTATGCTCGACTTCAGATACCCAGCCGACGCAAGGGGCTGAGCATTTTCCGATATCCCCGAGAAGGCATTGCCGCTTAGTTAATTTCGCTCTTTCGAAATTTCCCGATGTACAACTACGAACTGGGAAGACTTTTAACAAGGTATCGTGAGTTGTTCTTAAAGCCCAAGCTTGAATGTATGGTCCGTAATATTTAATGCCTTTTCGCTTCTCTTGGCGTGTGATAAAGAGTCTTGGATATTTGTCATTAATTGAGAGCGCTAAATATGGGTAGGACTTATCATCACGGAATCGGACATTAAACGGCGGCTTAAATTGTTTTATCCATGTGTATTCCAATTGCAGCGCTTCAACTTCGCCACTGACAATTGTCCAATCACATCTAACAGCTTCTGAAACCATCCGATCGGTGCGCTCTGCTAGTCCGCTCAAGAAATAGGAAGTTAGCCGATTCTTCAGATTGATTGCTTTGCCAACATATAAAACGCGATCGTCCTTGTCGAAAAATCGGTAAACCCCTGGTTCGGTTGGGATGTTCTCCGGGCGGAAATTTGCCGGCATCGCTACTTCTTCTTTACTACCTTCGGTGATTTTCTATTTGTCGACAGAATCTCTTTAACAAATTTACCTGTGTAACTTGATGAAACTTTTGAGACATCTTCGGGGGTGCCTTGCGCAACCACCGTGCCGCCTCGGAATCCACCTTCGGGACCCATATCAATAATCCAGTCTGCACTCTTTATGACATCTAAATTATGTTCAATTACAACGACTGTATTTCCGGTATCTACTAAACGATTAAGGACTACGAGTAGTTTGCTGACATCTTCAAAATGAAGTCCCGTGGTTGGTTCATCTAAAACGTAAATAGTTCGGCCTGTTGAACGACGCTGAAGTTCGGTTGCCAGTTTTACGCGCTGCGCTTCCCCTCCCGAGAGTGTTGGCGCCGACTGCCCTAAACGTACGTAACCCAATCCAACATCGCATAACGTTTTTAAGTATCGGGCAATAGTTGGTACCGATTCGAAGAAATTATGGGCCTCTTCAATTGGCATATCCAAAACATCAGCAATGGTCTTGCCCTTGTAGTGAACTTCTAAAGTTTCACGATTGTATCTTGCGCCATGACATACTTCGCAAGGCACATAAACATCCGGTAGGAAGTTCATTTCGATTGTGATCGTGCCATCTCCAGAACAATTCTCGCAACGACCACCCTTAACATTGAAACTAAACCTGCCTTGTTGGTAGCCACGTACTTTTGCTTCGGAAGTTTCTGCAAAGAGCGCACGGACTTTATCGAAAACTCCGGTGTAGGTAGCGGGATTAGATCTTGGCGTTCTTCCGATTGGAGATTGATCGACGTGAACAACTTTATCTAAATTATCAATACCAGTAACGCTTCTGTGGCGACCTGGAACTTGTCGAGCACCATTTAACTTATTTGCAAGAGACACATAAAGAATGTCATTTACCAAAGTAGATTTACCAGAACCCGACACCCCAGTGACTGCCACAAAAAGACCCAATGGAATATCTACATCGATATCTTTTAAGTTATTCTCTTTCGCACCCTTAACGGTCAATTTACGTTTTGGATCTATTGGCCTGCGGATGTTAGGAATCTCTATAGCTTTACGGCCAGATAGATAAGCGCCAGTAATTGAATCTTTGTTATTTATCAACTCTTCATAAGGTCCACTAACAACCACATGACCGCCATGTTCGCCAGCCCCTGGGCCGATATCAACCACCCAATCTGCTGTACGAATGGTCTCTTCGTCATGCTCGACCACAATTAAAGTATTTCCCAAATTGCGAAGGCGGGTTAACGTATCTATTAACCGTCGATTATCTCTTTGATGCAAACCAATGCTTGGCTCATCTAGGACATATAGAACACCTACCAGCCCAGAACCTATTTGCGTCGCCAATCTGATTCGTTGCGCTTCGCCACCTGATAGCGAACCTGCAGCGCGCGAGAGCGTTAGATAATCAAGCCCGACATCCAATAAGAAGCCCATACGTTCGTGGACCTCTTTAAGCACGCGTTCGGCAATCTTTGCCTCTCTAGCGCTTAATTTAATATTTTTGAGAAAATCGGCGCATTCATCAAGCGATAATTCACAAACTTCATAAATTGATTTTCCACCAATAGTCACTGCGAGAATTTCTGGCTTTAATCGAGCGCCTTTACAGATTTGGCAAGGAGTCTCACGCATGAATGATTCGTATTTGTCGCGTGCATAATCACTATCTGTTTCACCATGTTTACGTTCAATAAACGGAATTACGCCTTCATAACCAGTCGCGTAAATACGATCGCGGCCATAACGATTCTTATACTTGACCTTTAGTTCATAGTCATAACCGTGAAGTACTGCCTCCTTAGCTTTTTCGGAGAGCTTCTTCCATGGAGTGTCCAATGAGAATTTCAAGTCTTTTGCGAGTGTTTCAAGAAGCCGCATAAAATATTCACTGCCGCTACTTGAAGACCAGAGAGAAATCGCACCTTCATTGATTGAAATTGAATCGTCAGGTATTACTAATTCGGGATCAACTTCTAATTTATTGCCAAGCCCCGTGCACTCTGGGCAGGCGCCAAAAGGTGAATTAAAAGAGAATGAGCGTGGTTCGAGCTCTTCAAAAGATAAACCGCAATCATGGCAAGCTAAATGTTCGGAGTAAGTTAATTCTTCTTTATCGATTACATCCAGAACTACTATTCCGTTACCTAACTTTAAAGCTATCTCTATTGAGTCTGTGATTCGTGATTTAGATTCTGGCTTTACTTGTAAGCGATCGACCACAATTTCAATGGTGTGTTTCTCTTGCTTCTTTAATTTCGGTGGCTCAGCTAATTGAATTACCTTGCCATCGACTCGAGCTCTGGAAAAACCTTGGGTAATTAGCTCCTGCCAGACATCTGCAAATTCGCCCTTACGAGCTCTAACCATAGGAGCCAGTACTTGAAATTTTGTGCCTGCAGGTAAATCCAAAATTTGATCAACGATTGCTTGAGGTGTTTGCCTTGCAACTTCTTTACCGCAATTAGGGCAATGTGGTCTGCCAGCTCTTGCAAATAGCAGACGCAAGTAATCATAAACTTCGGTGATTGTTCCAACCGTTGACCTAGGATTTCTATTTGTTGATTTCTGGTCGATGGACACCGCAGGCGATAGTCCCTCAATAAAATCAACATCCGGTTTATCCATCTGTCCCAAGAATTGTCGGGCGTATGCCGAGAGTGATTCAACGTATCGGCGTTGCCCTTCTGCAAAAATAGTGTCAAAAGCTAAAGAAGATTTACCGGAACCAGAAAGACCGGTGAAAACCACTAGAGAATTCCGCGGTAATTCAAGAGAAACATTTTTCAGGTTATGTTCGCGAGCTCCGCGAACTACCAAATGATCTGCCACTTACTCCGCCTCTTCCATAGCTCGAAGCTCTCGCTTCAAATCTTTAATTTCATCGCGTAATCTAGCGGCTAATTCAAATTGCAATTCCGAAGCTGCACCGCGCATCTGTTCGGTGAGCGACTCTATCAACGCTAATAACTCTTGTCTTGGCAAACTAACGAGAGTCTTGCTATGTATCCCAATTGCCGGGGCATCGTTACGTTTGCCGCCAATCAACTTCTGGGTATCTTCCTCTTCTTTGGCAATCAACTCAGTAATGTCTGAAATCTTCTTGCGTAGAGGTTGTGGGTCAACTCCTCTTTCGGTGTTATAGGCAATCTGCTTTGCTCGACGCCGATTTGTCTCATCGATTGCTTTCTGCATTGAGTCGGTCACGTTATCTGCATACATATGTACTTCTCCAGAAACATTTCGAGCAGCACGGCCAATAGTTTGGATTAATGATGTTGCAGAGCGAAGGAAACCTTCTTTGTCGGCATCCAAAATTGAAACTAATGATACTTCCGGTAAATCTAAGCCTTCGCGTAGCAAGTTGATTCCGATTAAAACGTCATACTCGCCTAGCCGTAATTCTCTGAGCAGTTCTACGCGTCGCAAGGTGTCCACTTCGGAGTGTAGATAACGAACACGTACCTTACGCTCCTGTAAATACTCTGTTAAATCCTCAGCCATTTTTTTGGTCAAAGTTGTTACAAGCACACGTTCATTTCGTTCTGCGCGTAAATTAATTTCGCCAAGTAGATCATCAATTTGTCCTCTGACTGGTTTTAGAACAATCTTTGGATCAACCAAACCGGTCGGACGAATTACTTGTTCAACTACCTCTCCGCCAGTTTTCTCTAATTCGTACTTGCCAGGTGTCGCAGAGAGATAAACCTTCTGACCAACTCGATCTAGGAACTCCGGAAACTTAAGTGGTCGGTTATCCATTGCACTTGGTAATCGAAAGCCATGCTCGACCAATGTTCGTTTTCTCGAAGCATCACCTTCGTACATCGCGCCAATTTGTGGGACCGTCACATGGCTTTCATCGACGACTACTAAGAAATCTTCCGGAAAGTAATCTAAAAGGCAATTTGGGGCGCTCCCTGGTTCTCGATCGTCAAGATAGCGAGAGTAGTTTTCGATTCCACTACAAAAACCAAGTTGCTGCATCATCTCCATGTCAAAAGTTGTGCGCATTCTCAATCTTTGGGCTTCCAGCAACTTCCCTTGTTTTTCAAATTTAGTAACCTGCATTTCCATGTCAGCTTCGATTTCTGCAAGTGCGCGTTTCATGGTTTCTGGGCCGGCAGCATAATGTGTAGCCGGAAAGATATACATCTCGCTTTCGTCGCGGATAATCTCTCCGGTCAATGGATGTAATGTAGTGATTCGTTCGATTTCATCACCAAACATTTCGATTCGGACTGCAAGCTCCTCGTACATTGGAATGATTTCAATAGTGTCACCGCGAACACGGAAAGTGCCTCGTTCGAAAGCTAGATCATTTCGTTTATATTGAATATCTACAAATTTACGGAGTAATTGATTTCGTTCGATTTCTTCACCGACTCTAAGCCTTACCATTCGATCTACATACTCTTGTGGGGTGCCTAATCCGTAAATGCATGAAACTGTGGCCACTACGATCACGTCACGGCGGGTCAGCAGACTATTAGTTGCTGAATGACGAAGCCGTTCTACTTCTGAATTAACGCTAGAATCTTTTTCGATAAAAGTATCTGTCTGTGGGACATAGGCTTCAGGCTGGTAATAGTCGTAGTAACTAACGAAATATTCCACGGCATTATTCGGAAGCAACTCTCTAAATTCGTTGGCTAATTGAGCTGCTAAAGTCTTATTGTGCACAAGTACCAATGTTGGTCTCTGCAGTCTTTCAATTAACCAGGCGGTCGTTGCAGATTTACCAGTTCCGGTTGCACCAAGTAGCACGACATCTTGTTCGCCAGCATTAATTCTGCGGGCAAGTTCCTCAATCGCTTCAGGTTGATCACCGGCAGGCTGGTAATCAGAGATGACTTCAAATGGCGCTACTCGCCGTTGTAAATCAGTTACGGGGCGCATTTAATTCTTCCCAAATCGCCTCGACTTTTCGCAGGAGCTCTTCCTCGGTTCCATCATTTTCTATCTGGATATCGGCGATTGCTCTTCGCTGCTCGGGTGTTGCTTGATTTGCAATGCGCTTTTCGATTTCAGATTGAACCAAACCACGGTTCTTTAGTCTATTAATTCTTAGTTCTAGCGGAGCTTCGACTGTTATGACTTTATCAAACTTTGATGCAGCATTTGTTTCAACCAATAAGGGAATTTCATAGATCAAAATTTGATTTTCAGTCAAGTTCTTTCTCGCTTCAGCTAATGCTTGTTGTACTTTTGGATGAATTATTGCTTCAAGAGCTTTGCGTTTGACTGGATCTGAGAACACTATCTCTCCCAAAGCTCGCCGATCTATATCTCCATCATTAAGAATGGAATCGCCGAACTCGGCTAGCACCTGGTCAAAACCTTCAGTGCCTCGCTCGATTACTTGGCGCGCAAGCTGATCTGCATCAATTACCTCTGCGCCTAATGAGAAGAGGTAATTTGCGACTAAGGATTTGCCGGATCCGATTCCGCCAGTCAATGCAATTACGCTCATATATAAAAGCCTATCGGTAAGAAAAAAGCCCCGTGAAATTCACGGGGCTTTTGACTAATTTACTTACTCAGCAGCTGGTGCTTCCGCCTCTGCCGCCTTAGCAGCATCCTTCTGCTTCTTGTGGGCCATGAAACGTGCTTGAGCTTCAGCGTATTGACGCTCCCACTCTTCGCGCTGTGCTTCGTATCCTGGCTTCCACTCTTGGGCATCAGCATCAAATCCTTCTGGATAGATGAAGTTACCTTCAGCATCGTAACGAGCTGGCATGCCGTATTGAGTTGGATCAAATGCTTCAACTTCAATTTCAGCGCCTTCGTTAGCTTGCTTTAGAGATAGTGAGATTCGACGACGTTCTAAGTCGATATCAATAATCTTTACAAATAGTTCGTCGCCAACTTGAACAACCTGCTCAGGAATTTCTACGTGACGCTCTGCAAGTTCAGAGATGTGAACTAGACCTTCGATGCCTTCATGCACTCGAATAAATGCACCGAATGGCACAAGCTTTGTAACAACACCTGGTACCACTGTATTAATGGTGTGAGTGCGAGCAAATGCTTGCCATGGATCTTCTTGGGTAGCCTTTAATGAAAGTGAGACTCGCTCGCGCTCGAAATCTACTTCGAGAACTTCCACGGTTACTTCATCGCCAACTTCTACAACTTCAGATGGATGATCAATATGCTTCCATGAAAGTTCTGAAACGTGAACTAGTCCATCTACACCACCGAGATCAACGAATGCACCAAAGTTAACAATTGAAGAGATTACTCCGGTACGAACCTGTCCCTTTTGGAGCTGGTTCAAGAAAGTAGTGCGTGATTCTGATTGGGTCTGCTCTAAATATGCACGACGTGAAAGAACAACGTTATTTCGGTTCTTATCTAATTCGATAATACGGGCTTCAACTGTCTTGCCAATATAAGGTGAAAGATCGCGAACGCGGCGCATTTCAACAAGTGACGCTGGAAGGAAGCCACGTAGACCAATATCTACAATTAAGCCACCTTTAACAACTTCGATGACAGTTCCGGTAACGACTTCGTCACGTTCCTTCTTGCCTTCTATTTCGCCCCACGCTTTTTCATATTGAGCGCGCTTCTTTGAAAGGATTAAACGTCCTTCTTTATCTTCTTTTTGAAGAACAAGAGCTTCAATGCTCTCTCCAACTTTGACCAATTCACTTGGATCAACGTCGTTGCGAATAGATAATTCGCGAGATGGGATGACACCCTCTGTCTTATATCCGACGTCTACAAGAACTTCATCGCGATCAACCTGGACGATTACGCCAGATACCAGATCGCCATCATTGAAATTTCGGATTGTGCCTTCGATTGCGGCTAGAAAATCTTCTGCTGTGCCAATGTCATTGATTGCAATGCTTGGCGTATTTGAATTGGTCAAGATGCTCCGTAGGGATAGTTAGTAGTAGGAATGAATTTTGATGGCTTCAAAATCCAACTTGCGAAGGGCAAGGTTACTTATTTACTACTAAATAGAGCAAATCCGAGAATATTCTTGGCTAAGACCCGCTAGATTACGCGTGCGATGAAGCAATATTTAGAGTTACTGAAAATTCCGATGGCCAGAAAGCTGCTGATTGCAGCTACCCCGGCCCGTATGGCCTATTCAATGATCGGGCTCTCAATCTTCTTTAAAACTGAGCGCACTTTAGATTCGATTCCATTGGCAGGATTAGCTCTTGGCCTAAATGCATTGGCAGGCTCACTCACTGCAGGTATTCGCGGAAGCGCAATTGATAAATGGGGTCAGAAGTGGCCAATTCGAATTCTGGTACCAGGCTATGCGTTTGGAATTATCGCTTTAAATATCGCATCCACTAAAACTGAAATTTTGATTTGGGCATTTGTGCTTGGCTTTTCGGCGCCACCAATTAATTTATCTGTTCGCCCACTTTGGAAACAGATCGTGGGAGAAAAAGTAGTTCGAACTGCATATGGTTTAGATACTGCCGTCATGAATGGCGTCGGAATAATTGGACCGGCGATTGCAACGACCATTTCTCTATCTAGCAGACCTGGTTTTGCACTTGGCACATGTGCAGCTTTGATGATAATCGGTGGTATCGCACTTGAATTCACTATCAATCATCGCAATTGGTTTACAGAGAAAAAAGATCCAAGTGAAGCTAAACTTTGGAAAGTACCAGCAATTAGATTGTTGATGATTGAAGGCTGCTTTATCGGACTTGGCTGGGGCTTTTTTGATGTGGGAATTCCCGCATATACAACCCTAGAGAATGTTCCCCACCGAACTGCCTGGCTATTTTCCATTATGAGTCTCTGTAACGTTATTGGTGGATTAATCGCAGGCTTAATCAAGAAGCGTCGCTCTGCATTCAGAACTATGCGTGCTACATACTTTGGTTGGTTTGTTTTCTCATTGCCACTTTACTTCACATATCCTGATTGGTCTTTGGCGGTGGTTGGTGCACTTCTCGGATTAACTGGCGGTGCCTTGCAAGTTTTCTATTTTGAAGTATTAGATGCAGTTAGACCACAAGGAAGTGCCACTGCGTCACTTGGCTGGCTTTGGACCATCGAAGGTTCAATGGCTGCACTTGGAAGCGCGTTAGGTGGTTGGGTTGCAGAAGCAATCTCGCCACAATTCTGTTTAGGTGTTACGACTTTAGCGTTAGCGATTGGGTTTGCGCTTCTAAATATCGGACGAAGAAGATTTGCTGCTGCTGATGTAGTGCTTGAAGGCTAATGTTCGGCAGCGTGCCAACTTTTGCCGTACCCGATATTTACAGATAGCGGTGCTTTAAGCGGGTAAGCAGCTCCCATTTCTTGCTTTACTAATTCTTTAAGCTCTTCTAATTCAGATTCTATATATTCAAAGAGTAATTCATCATGAATTTGCAGTAGCAGACGTGATTTTAGATTAGCTGCTTTCATTGCCTGATCCACTCTTAACATTGCTAATTTGATTATGTCGGCAGCGGTGCCTTGAATAGGTGCATTTAATGCAGCGCGCTCAGCAATTTCTCGCTTAAATTTATTTTCGTTTTGTAAGTCAGGTAAATACCTGCGGCGCCCTAATAAGGTTTCGGTATAGCCCACTTTCTTAGCTTCAACGACAACCGTAGCTAAATAATCTCTAATTCCGCCGAAACGTTTGTAGTAATTTTCCATTAACGCGCTAGCTTCTCCGGGCGTAATATCTAATTGTTGCGACAATCCAAACGCCGTTAAACCGTATGCCAAGCCATAAGACATTGCTTTGATCTGACGGCGCATATCTGGGGTAACTTCATCGCCCTTAACGCCAAATACCAAGGACGCTACTGTTGAATGGAGGTCTTCACCTGATGCAAATGCTTCTAATAATTTCTTATCCTCCGCAAGATGGGCCAGTATTCGCATTTCAATCTGGCTGTAATCAGCGGTAAGGATTCCGTCAAAACCCTCTCCTGCAATAAAGCCATCTCTAATTTTCTTTCCTGCTTCGGTACGGATCGGAATGTTCTGCAAATTAGGGCCAGTTGATGAGAGGCGTCCGGTTGCTGCAACTGTCTGTTGGAAGTGAGTATGGATTCGATTATCAGCTGCGATTTCACCTAACAATCCTTCGATAACACTCTGCAATTTACTTGCTTCGCGAATTTTAAGTAGCGCCTCCAAAACTGGGTGTTTGGTCTCAGAAAATAGCCATTGCAAACTTTCGGCATCTGTGGTGTAGCCAGTTTTGATTTTTTTGGTTTTTGGTAATTTCAATTCATCAAAAAGTACTACTTGCAGTTGTTTTGGTGAAGCGACATTAAATTCATGCCCAGCTGCCTCAAAGGCAATCTGGCTCTGCTTGGCAACCTCTTTCTGAAGTTCCTCACTTTGAGCCTTAAGTACCTTTTTATCGATCGCTACCCCAAAACGCTCCATTCTCGAAAGACTTTGGGATACTGGAATTTCCAAATCAATAAGTAGTTTGAGCGCATTTCGTGTCGATAGCTCTTCGGTTAATTTATCTCGTAAAGAAAATAACGCGCCGGCCTTGGCAGAAAGTGAGGCATCAGTTAATCCCCATCGCTCAAGAATTTCATCAATCTCAGTCAAACGATTTCCTGGATCAACTAAATAGCTGGCTAAAGAGGTGTCAAAGACCACGCCGTTAAATTCCATAGTCCTTGCAAGTGATTTGAAATCATGTGAAATCTTTTGAATGTTTGGATCAGCTAGCCAAGGTCCAATTTCATCTGACATAACTAAATAAACTTCACTTGGCGATATAGCTACAGCGTAAGAACTTAGGCGTTCGTCTAATAATTCAAAGAGGAACCCGAGGGTGCCAGTGAAGTTCTGAAGTTTCGCCGAGACCTCTTCAGGGGTAGAAAACTTAATATCGACCGCTTCTGGCACACTTTCAGCCTTGGCAGGCAACTTGGCAATTAAAGATCGAAATTCGAGTTTTGCAAATATTTCTCGTAATGCATCATAGTTAAAACCATTCCAATTCATATCTGTTAAGTTGAAATTTATTGGAGCCTCAGAAATTAGTTGAGTTAATTCCCGGTTGCGGATGGCAGAATCAATATTTGCACGTAATGAGTCGCCAACTTTGCCGCCAATTTCATCAATTTTCTTTACTAAATTAGAAAATGAGCCATATTCAATGATCCACTTAGCGGCAGTCTTCTCTCCCACTCCTGGAATTGAAGGTAAGTTATCGCTTGGATCTCCTCTTAGCGCAGCAAAATCTGGATACTGTGCTGGTGTCAATCCATACTTTTCTACAACCGCATCGGGTGTCATTCGGGCCATTTCTGAAACACCCTTTTTTGGATACAACACCGTAATCTTTTCGGTAACCAATTGAAAGCTATCGCGATCTCCGGTGCAGATAGCAACTTCAAAATCTTCAGCTACTGCGCGCTTGGAAATGGTCGCCAACAAATCATCTGCTTCGAATCCTTCTAAAGAGTACTCATTGATATTCATCGCTTTGAGCGCCTCGTGAATCAATGGGATTTGAGAGCGAAATTCATCTGGAGTAGCGCTTCTGGTCGCCTTATATTCAGGGAATTTTTCGGTGCGGAAGGTTTTTCGTGATACATCAAAAGCAACCGCTACATGCGTTGGTTTTTCATCCTTGATCAAAGTCATCAGCATATTTGAGAAACCATAAACTGCATTCGTATGTTGGCCCGATGCGGTTGTGAATGCATCTACAGGAAGAGCGAAGAAAGCTCTGTAAGCCATTGAATGGCCATCAATTAATAGAAGTTTCTTCCCCACTCATGCATCCTATGATGTTACCTTTTGATTATGGATTTCATGGAGCTTTTAAATGGTCGTGGCCAAGCTGCCCTTGATAAGAAGATGGGCATCAAGATATTAGAAGCAACTCCAGAGCGTTTAGTTGGAACAATGCCTGTTGAAGGCAATACCCAACCGCTGGGATTTCTACACGGTGGCGCAAATGTCGTACTTGCAGAATCCTTAGGTTCGATCGGAACTTGGTTACATGCTGGTCCAAATCGCAGAATTGTCGGCGTCGATATAAATGCAACTCACCACAAAACTGCAACCAAAGGCGTCGTTACTGCAGTTGCGACTGCAATCTCTCTGGGTAGAACGCTTTGCAGTTATAACATTGAGATTACAAATGAAGACGGACAGCGCACTTGCACTGCCCGTATCACTTGCTTAATTCTTAACGACTAATTTTATTAGTGCGCACCAGTTCCCAAATAGGCTTCCTTAACTGCAGGATCATTTAATAGATCCTTTGCAGGTGCTTCTTTGGTGACATGACCAACTTCAAGAATGTATGCACGGTGTGCGCGCTGTAGCGCCTGCTGTGCATTTTGCTCAACTAGAAGAATTGTGGTTCCCTCTTTGTTGATCTGAGTGATGATGTTGAAGATGTTTTGAATCATCATCGGCGCAAGACCCATTGATGGTTCATCGAGCAATAAAACTTTTGGACGTTGCATTAATGCGCGGCCAATCGCCAACATCTGCTGCTCTCCTCCGGATAGCGTTCCT
This sequence comes from Candidatus Nanopelagicaceae bacterium, assembly GCA_018883345.1. GTDB lineage: Bacteria > Actinomycetota > Actinomycetes > Nanopelagicales > Nanopelagicaceae > ZLKRG08. The sequence goes on along the minus strand of VEQG01000008.1, from coordinate 10,392 downwards.
CCAAATTGAGAAGCACGCTCCTTAAGGCGTGGGAATAAGTGATAAACGTGATCTAAGTCTTCCTGCATCTCAGCTTTACGATTGCCGCGGAAGAACTTACCCATCTCTAGATTCTCAAGAACTGTCATGCCAGGGAAAATTCCGCGGCCTTCTGGAGCTTGTGAAATTCCCATTTCAACGCGTTCGTGTGCCGGCACTTTGCTAATGTCTTGACCATCAAAAAGAATCTGACCACTTGTTACCGGACGTATGCCAGAAATAGTTTTTAGCATTGTGGTCTTACCGGCACCATTTGCACCAATCAAAGTAACGATTTCACCCTGGTTGACGTTTACGGATACGCCTTTAATGGCTTCGATTTTTCCGTAGAAGACATGTAGATCTTTAATTTCAAGACGCATCTGCAGGTGCTCCTAGGTAGGCCTCAATAACTCGAGGGTCGTTTTGAACTGCTGATGGAACATCATCAGCAATCTTGGTTCCGAAATCAATAACGATTACGCGATCAGAAATTCCCATGATCAAGGACATGTCGTGCTCGATCAAAAGAACTGTATAGCCAGCATCGCGAATCTTCTTGATGGTGTTTGCAAGTTCTACCTTTTCTGCTGGATTAAATCCTGCTGCAGGTTCGTCAAGCAAAATAACTTTTGGATCAGTTCCCATCGCGCGTGCAATCTCTAAACGACGTTGCACACCATATGGAAGATTCTTAGCTAAGCGATCTGCATATTCATCAATTCCGATGAACTTTAGAATCTCCATCGCCTTTTCGCGACCTTCGCGCTCTTCGCGACGTGCGCGAGGAAGGCCAAATAGTGCGCCCATCAGACCAGACTTCTTATGCACATCCGTTCCGGTGACCACATTTTCAAGTGCAGTCATATCGCCCCAAAGACGAATGTTTTGGAAAGTACGAGCGATACCTAATTTAGTGATATCAAATCGCTTCATTCCATTTAAACGCTCTCCGTTAAAGACAATGTCACCTTCGGTTGCTTGATATACACCTGTAACTACGTTGAATACGGTGGTCTTACCTGCCCCATTTGGGCCGATAAGCGCCAGAATTTCGCCAGGATAAAGATCAATATTTACTTCATTTAAAGCGGTGACTCCACCGAAGCGCATAGTGACGTTACGTAGCGAAAGTACCGCATCATCTCTAGTCTCTTTTTGTAGATGATCTGACATGGTTACGCCTCCCCTCCTGTAACTTTCTTGACTAAAGCTTTTTCACGTTTCTTACGTGGCAGTAATCCATCTGGACGGAAGTTCATTACTAGAACGAGAACCAAACCAAATACCAACATACGTTCATCTGAAATAAAACGGATGCGATCTGGCAGGTAGCCAAGGATTGCCGCGCCGAGGATTACGCCCCAAATATTTCCGATTCCGCCAAATACAACGCAAGCAAGAATCAAAACAGAGACGTTTAATTTAAATTGTTCTGGTGAAATAAATAGGTTCTTTGACGCAAAGAGCACTCCGGCTGCGCCACCTACTGATGCACCTAATGTAAATGACCAGATCTTGTAGCGAAGTGCACGAACTCCCATGAGCTCTGCTGCATCTTCATCCTGGCGAATCGCTTCCCATGCGCGACCTGGGCGGCGCACAGTCAAGCGACGAATCATCCAGATAGTCAGAAGAATCATCACCAAAACAACCCAATAGAAAAGTTTCTGATCTACCAAGTCGAACTCTTGACCAAAAATCGCAGGTGGCATTGGTACGCCAGCAATTCCATTTGGCCCATTAGTTAAGCTGCCCCAGTTAAGTGCAACGATTCGAATAATTTCGCCGAAGCCCATTGTGACGATAGCTAAATAATCGCCACGAAGTCGCAAGGTTGGGAAACCAAGTAAGAGACCGGCAAACATCGCAAGCAAGATACCGATTGGCATAACTTCCCAAGTGTTCCAACCATAACGAACACCCAAGATACCCATTGCATAAGCTCCAAGTGCGAAGAATGCAACGTAACCTAGATCCAACATACCTGATTTACCGACCACAATATTTAGTCCGAGGGCCATCAGTACGAACATGGCAACTGGGTGAACTAGAACTGCAGTGTAAGAAGCATTTGGAGTATCCAAGATACTAATTCCAAGAAATGGCAAGCAAGCTGCTGCTGCGATAAATGCAAGTACTAAACCAACTCTTTGGATTCGATTAGAGCGCTCCCATTTATCTGCGCCCCAGTCACGGAGATTGAAATTCATATTCATAACCGTTACGCCCTTCCTGTTTGGATCGCTTCTCCAAATAGACCGGTAGGTCTAAATAAGAGTACGAGAATCAAAACCACGAATACGGTAATTGCCTTCCATTGGGTACCGAGGATTGCTGCGGCGTAAGTTTCTAGCAGGCCTAGCGCGATACCGCCGGCCATTGCACCACGTATATTGCCGATGCCGCCAAGAACGGCAGCGGTAAAGGCAGCGATACCCATTGTGAATCCAACATCAAACTTTGTAATCTCATAAACAGTTGTGTAGAAGAACGCCGCAGCACCGGTAGCTAATCCGCCGATTGCGAAAGTAATGGTGATAACGCGATTTAAGTTTACGCCCATCAACTTTGCGGTCTCTTCTGACATTGATACGGCACGGATAGCTTTACCCATACGCGATAGCTTGATGAATCTCTCAAGCAAGATGAAAATAATTGCGCCGGCGCCAATTACGACGACGTTATCAATGCGTACGTGTGCATCAAAAATGTTAAAGAGAGTAGATTTTTCGAGAACGCGTGGCACGTTAACTGGACGAGAGTCGGTCAAAATGCGCATACCCTCTGAGAGCGCAATTGAAATACCGATTGCTGAAATCAAAGTAGCTAAACGATTTACGCCTCGTGCTCTTAATCTGCGATACGCAACAAACTCTACGAAGATCGCTACGAGCGCTGAAGTTGCCATTGCTGCAACTAAGCAGAGTAAAAGAACTAATATGAGCTTACCACCCTTTGCAGGTTCTGAAGTTGGGGTGAAACTAAAGATTCGTTCCGTAACCACAACAGATGCGAAGGTGCCCCACATAAAGATTTCGGAATTGGCAAAGTTGATCATACGGAGCACGCCGTAAACCATGGTGTAGCCAAGTGAAATCAAGACGTAGATGAAGCCCAGGGCGATGCCAGAGATGGTCAATTGCCAAAACTGATCGAGCAGAACGTCAAACATCTAACTCCCTAATTCGTTAAGGTTAAAAGTCCCATATAAAAAAGAGAACGGGCACTTTAATAACCGGGAAAGGTTACCAAAGCGCCCGCTCTTTATTAACTTTTTTTGGTAGTTATATCTACCTATTAAGCCAAATTAGCCTTATTAAGCAACTGGGCCTGTGTTTACTAGTTCGCCCTTAGTGACGTTGAAGCCAGCGAAGCCGCCTTCTGAGATGTCACCGTTACGGTTGAACTTGTACTTAGCTCCACCAACGCCAGTGAATGGGCCACCCTTGACCCAGTTCAACATTGCGTTACGTGTTAGCTTGCCAGCCTTGATACCTGATAGGAAGATGTTTGCTGCATCGAATGACTCTGTTGCGTAAACGCCTGGTTCAGAACCCATTGACTTTGTGTAAGCAGCAGCAACAGTCTTGCTTGCATCTGCTAGACCAGCAACACCAGTTAGACGTGCACCTTCAGCAGCGTCGCCTGCAAGAACTGCAAACTGTGAGTTGAATACGCCGTCGCCACCTGCGAATACAACGCTCTTAAGCGCTGCATCTGCACGCATCTGCTTTACGAATACCGCAGCTGCTGAGTAGTAACCTGTGTAGATTACAACGTTTGCACCAGATGACTTGATCTTTGCAACGGTTGCTGAGTAATCCTTTGTATCTGCAGGAACTGAATCGGTTCCAGCAAGAGTGATCTTAAGTGACTTAAGAGCAGTCTTTACATATCCAGCTAGTGGAACTGCGTATGCAGACTGATCGTCAAATAGGAATACCTTAGGTGAAGAAACACCCTTGGTTGCGAACTTAGCTAGAGCTGGACCCTGCTTGTCGTCTGTTGCAACAACACGGTGGAACACAGGCTGACCGTAGTCAGACTTGTTCTTTGGATCTGTTAGAGATACACGAGTTGCTGATGGAGAGATAAGTGGAAGGCGTCCTGCCTTGTAGTAAGGAAGTGATGCAATTGTTGCGCCTGAGTATGCAGGACCAACAAGGCCGATGATCTTTGTGTTCTGACCAATTGCAGGAGCTACCTTTGCAGCTTCTGATGGATCTCCTTGATCATCAACTGAAACTAACTGCACATTGAACTGTGGGTTAGCTGCGTTGAAAAGCTTGATTGCGTACTTAACAGCGTTCTGCTCATCAGTACCTGTTGAAGCTTCGCCACCAGATAATGGACCCTGGTAAGCAAGATAAACAGTCTTACCTGCTGCGTTAGCCTGTGAGGTAACTGCAACACCAAATGCGAGAGCTGCAGCAGTCGCAATTGCAAGACCGCGTTGGATCTTCTTGTTCATTTAATACCTTTCGTAATTTCCCGGGAAGGGAGGGCGTAAGAATAAAGGGGCGAGCAACTGTTAGACAACATGCGAGGTTTATGCAACTATCGAAATCTAGGCGTGATTTGAGAGAGATTTATTGCGATTTGGTTACGAAATGCAGAGGAAATCAGAAACTAACGCTCTGGGGCGGCATCTGGAGAAATCACTGCTAGAGCCACTTCTTTCATGGTTAATCGACGATCCATAGCCGCTCTTTGAATCCATGAAAATGCTTCCGGTTCGGAGAGATTTAAAGCTTGCATCAAAATTCCTTTTGCGCGATCAATTAATTTTCTACTTTCTAATCGCTCATTTAAGTTTGAAATTTCATCTACGAGCGCCGTCATCTGCGCATATCGACTTGCAGCAATTTCTATTGCGGGAATTAAATCATTGATTGTAAATGGTTTAACCACATAAGCCATAACTCCTGCAGCATTTGCACGTTCTACTAATTCACGTTGACTAAATGCAGTAAGCATCAACACCGGAGTTGTTTTAACAATTGTTTCGGCAGCAGTTAATCCATCTAAAATTGGCATATTGATATCTAGAATCGCTAAATCAGGATTGTGTTTTAGATTTAAATCAATTGCCTCTTTGCCGTTACCAGCTTCAGCAATTACTTCATAACCCGCTTCACGCAACATCTCAACTAGATCGAGGCGAATTAACGCCTCATCCTCAGCAACGAGAATCTTCATGTGCCCCGAGTCGGATTCGAACCGACACTATGCAGTGTTTGAGACTGCCCTCTCTACCGTTGGAGTACCGAGGCATATTAACTTTTAACTTGAGCCCAGTTTAAGGTATAGGTAAGCCTGAAAGAAATTAACGATATGCAGCTGCGCGACCAGCGGCCGCGTCACCGATTACGTGAACTCGTACTGCATTTGTTGATCCTGGAATTCCTGGAGGTGCACCTGCCACGATTACAACAGTATCTCCGACTTGCGCTTCACGTTTAGCAATTAAATATTGGTCAACTTGCTTAACCATGTCATCAGTATGCGAAACAGTTGGAACAATTCCTGGCTCTACACCCCAACTTAGCGCCAATCGATTGTATGTACCTTCAACTGGAGTTAGCGCCAAAATCGGAATTGGGCTACGAAACATTGCCATCCGGCGAGCAGATTCACCTGATTCGGTAAAAGCTACTAGATATTTAGCACCTAAAGTTGCACCAATTTCAGTCGCCGCCTTAGTGATCGCGCCGCCTTTAGTTGTTGGCTTTGCATCAAGTGGTGTAATTCTCTCTAGCGCTTTTGATTCTGTATAAGTAATTATTCGCGCCATTGTTTGCACGGCTTCAATTGCAAAATCTCCAACCGAAGTCTCTCCGGAGAGCATTAAAGCATCAGCGCCATCAAGAACTGCATTCGCGCAATCTGTTGCTTCTGCTCTTGTTGGCGTGCTGTTTGTAATCATTGAATCAAGCATCTGAGTTGCCACAATTACTGGCTTTGCAGCAGCGCGAGCTAACGCCACGCAACGCTTCTGCACCAAAGGCACTTCTTCGATTGGAAGTTCTACACCTAAATCACCACGCGCAACCATGATGCCATCAAATGCTGCCACAATCTCTTCAAGATTGGCTACTGCTTGTGGTTTTTCGATTTTTGCAATTACCGGAAGACGAATACCAACTTCATCCATGATTGCATGGACATCTTTAATATCTTTAGCATCGCGCACAAAAGAGAGCGCAATAAAATCTACTCCAGCTTTTAGCCCCCAACGCAAATCTTCTTTATCTTTATCAGAGAGTGCCGGAACTGATACTGCTACTCCCGGTAAATTGATTCCTTTGTTATTTGAAACTGCACCGGGTTCGATGCACTTGGTAATTACATCATTACCTTTAACTTCAATAACTTCTACGGTTACTTTTCCATCATCGATTAAAAGTCGATCTCCTGGTTTGCAATCTCCAGGTAAATTTTTGAAAGTGGTGCTGACACGTTCTCTGGTGCCTTGAATGTCATCCGTCGTAATTGTAAAAATATCACCGCGGGCTAAATCATGTGGTCCATCTGCAAAGCGACCCAATCTAATTTTTGGTCCTTGCAAATCAACTAAAATTGCAACTGGAACTTTTGCCTCTTTTGAAGCTGCCCGAACTCGATCTAATCGATTTTGATGCTCTTCATAGCCACCATGTGAAAGATTTAAGCGGGCCATGTTCATGCCTGCATCAATTAGTTGTTTGACTCGTTCTGGGGCTTCTACTGCAGGACCCATTGTGCAGACAATTTTCGCGCGGCGCATATTTTCCTCTTCGTTTGGTATTAAATCTTAGACAGTAAGTGGACGATCGGTTGGCAAAATTGGCGCTGGAAGTTGGGTGTTTCCAACTAAATAATTATCTACAGCGGCAGCGGCGCTTCTACCCTCTGCTATTGCCCACACAATTAATGATTGGCCGCGACCAGCATCGCCTGCAACGAAAATACTTTCCTGATTAGTTTTGAAATTTTCATCACGCTTGATGTTTCCTCTTTCATCAAATTCAACTTCAAGTTGTTCGAGAAGGGCAGATTTTTCTGGCCCAGTAAATCCCATTGCCATAAAGACAAAATCTGCCGGTATTTCCTTTTCACTTCCGGCGACTGGTTCGAATTTTCCATTTTCGAATTTAACTTCAGCGATTTTTAGTGCTTTCAAATTACCATTGCCGTCGCCAACAAATTCTTGAGTGTTGACACTGAATACACGATTATCTAATTCTTCGTGTGCACTTGAAACTCTATAAATCATTGGATAAGTCGGCCAAGGTTGTGAAGATGGTCTTTCATCATGCGGTCTTGGCATAATTTCAAGTTGCGTAATTGATGCGGCTTTCTGTCGAATTGCAGTACCTAAACAATCTGCTCCGGTATCTCCACCGCCAATTACCACTACATGTTTTCCAGCTACATTGATTGGAGGCTCGGTAATTTCACCTAGTCCTTGTTTATTTCCCCATGGTAAATATTCCATGGCTTGATAAACGCCTTTTAATTCACGACCTGGGATATTTAAATCACGCCACTGAGTAGCGCCAACCGCAAGCACGATTGCATCATATTTGCGCCGTAAATCATCTCCGGTAATTTCTACACCCACATTGACACCAGTGCGAAAACGAGTTCCCTCTTTCTCCATCTGTTGCAATCTGCGATCGATTACATACTTTTCCATTTTAAATTCCGGAATTCCATATCGAAGTAAGCCACCGATACGTTCAGCTCGATCATAAACAGCCACAGTATGTCCAGCTCTGGTTAATTGTTGTGCTGCAGCTAAACCTGCTGGACCAGAACCAATCACCGCAACCGTTTTGCCGCTTAAACGCGATGGAATTTGAGGGGTAATTGAATTGTTACCCCAAGCTTCTTCAACCGTACGAAGTTCGACCTGTTTAATTGTTACTGGATCTCGATTAATTCCGACGACGCAAGCAGTTTCGCAAGGAGCGGGACAGAGTCGACCAGTAAATTCTGGAAAATTATTTGTTGCATGTAATCGATCTATAGCAGAGCTGAGATCTCCGCGATACATCAAGTCATTCCATTCAGGAATTAAATTGCCAAGTGGGCACCCCGAATGGCAGAACGGGATTCCGCAATCCATGCAACGTGAAGCTTGAGAGCGTAAATGTTCAATCGATTGAGGTTCGTACACTTCACGCCAATCTTGAATTCGAACATCTACTGGGCGACGTTTAGGAGTTTCGCGCTGCTGCTTTATAAAACCTCTTGGATCACCCATTTGCAACAGCCTCCATCACAAATTTATCCACTTCTTCGTTACTTAAACCTTTGGTCTTTGCCTCTTCAATTGCAGCCAATACCTTTGCGTAATCACGAGGTAAGACCAAAGTAAATCTTGAGAGATCCCAATTCTTTAATAATTCTGATGCCACAACTGAACCAGTCTCTGCCGCAAATTTAGAGAGCATAGATTTTAACTCTGATTCTCTATCTGCACCTACTGGAAGTAAATCAACTAATTCAGTATTTACTAGTTCAGGTTTTAGATCTAAAACATATGCAACTCCGCCTGACATGCCAGCTGCCAAATTGCGGCCAGTACTGCCAAGAATTAATACGCGGCCGCCGGTCATGTATTCAAGCGCATGGTCACCAACACCTTCAGTTACTGCAGTTGCGCCTGAATTGCGAACACAGAAACGTTCGCCAACTTTACCTCTCACAAAAATTTCACCGCTAGTTGCACCATAACCAATTACATTTCCTGCAATTACATTCTCTTCAGATTTAAATTTAGCTTTTTCATCGGGACGTACAATCACACGGCCACCAGAGATGCCTTTGCCGACATAGTCATTACTATCGCCATAAAGTCTGATGGTTAATCCACGCGGAATAAAAGCTCCCAGAGATTGCCCTGCCGAACCATGTAAAACTACATTGATTGTGTCATCAGGTAGGCCTTCACCTTTGTATTTGCGAGTGATTTCTGCGCCAAGCATGGTTCCTACAGTTCGATTTACATTTCGAACTGGAAAATCAATATTGACTGCTTCGCCTTTTTCAAGTGCCGGTTTTGCAAGTTCGATTAATTTGTTGTTCAATGCATTTTCAAGTCCATGATCTTGGGTCGTAGTGTTATGAAGTGGAGAATCAACTTCTGGTCTTGCAAGTAACGGGGTTAAATCCAAGCCACTAGCTTTCCAGTGATCAATTGCAGCTTTGGTATCTAGAAATTCAACATGGCCAACTGCTTCTTTGATTGAGCGGAATCCTAATTGCGCCAGAAGTTGTCGAACTTCTTCTGCGATATATTCAAAGAAAGTTTCAACAAATTCCGGCTTACCTGAAAATTTGGCACGAAGTTCTGGGTTTTGCGTTGCTACACCAACTGGGCAGGTATCTAAATGACATACCCGCATCATGATGCATCCGGAAACAACTAGCGGTGCGGTTGCAAAACCAAATTCTTCTGCGCCAAGCAAAGCTGCAATTACTACATCTCGTCCAGTTTTTAACTGTCCATCAGTCTGTACGACAATGCGATCACGTAATCTATTTAAAAGAAGTGTTTGCTGTGTTTCTGCAAGGCCCAGTTCCCATGGAGCACCCGCATGTTTTAGAGATGTAAGCGGAGATGCGCCAGTTCCGCCATCATGACCAGAAATTAAAACTACATCGGCATGTGCTTTAGAGACGCCTGCGGCAACGGTACCAACACCAACTTCCGCAACAAGTTTTACGTGTACACGTGCATTCTTATTTGCATTCTTTAAATCATGAATTAACTGCGCTAAATCTTCAATTGAATAAATATCATGATGTGGTGGTGGTGAGATCAAACCAACTCCAGGAGTTGAGTAGCGAACCTTTGCAATCCATGGATAAACCTTGTTGCCCGGTAACTGCCCACCTTCGCCTGGTTTTGCCCCCTGCGCCATCTTTATTTGAATATCATCGGCATTAACTAAATACTCACTTGTGACACCAAATCTTCCACTGGCAACCTGCTTGATAGCAGAACGACGTAGATCTCCATTGCTATCTGCTTTATTTCTAGCCGGATCTTCACCGCCTTCGCCGGTATTTGATTTTCCACCAATTCGATTCATGGCAATTGCCAGCGTTTCATGCGCTTCCTGCGAAATTGATCCATAAGACATTGCGCCAGTAGCAAACCTTTTAATGATTTCAGAGGCCGGTTCTACTTCATCAATTGGAATAGGTTTTCGTATGTCAGACTTAAAATTAAACAACCCTCGTAAAGTCATTAATCGACGGGATTGATCATCAACTCTGCTAGTATACCTCTTAAAAACATCAAAACGTTTTGAACGAGTTGCATGCTGAAGCGTAAATACAGTTTCTGGATCAAATAAGTGTGGTTCACCCTCTCTTCGC
>VEQG01000026.1 GCA_018883345.1 Candidatus Nanopelagicaceae bacterium | reverse complement strand
ATCCCACTTAGGTCGTGGCATCCATCGTCGATCTTTGCCAGGGATATATTCGCATGGAATACCAAGTGCATCAGGAATCTCTGCAATACCACCAGCCATTGAAACAATAATTGGATTTGCCTGAGACTTAAGCGCCTTTGCAATAGCGCTAGCACGAGCCAAGTGGCCCATACCAATGCCATTACTTGTTGCAAGAATTACGGTTGGTTTGCTCATTTAATTACTTTGCGCTTTACCAATTTCAAAACTTTGCCTACAAAAATAAGTAATTGTTTTGGTGAATTAATTTTCTTACCTTCGCGTTTCACGAATCTTGAAATCCGAGTAGTCAAAGAGCGCTTACCGTCGTAAACTTCTAAGAACTTCTCATAAGTCGCCCAGTGAAGACCAAATTGCTCGGCAATATTTGTATAAGTATCGCCTTTAGTGCGACGAGCACGAGCCAGGGCTGGATTGATAAGCGCAAAGGCGCGACAATCTTGATTATTGGCCAAACCAAATAACCCATATTCCTTAGCCCAGGTAAAGTCGCATAAATCCTTTAAATTCAAGGCGAAATCGCCCTCTGCGAAGATATGCATCGGTATTGCAGAGAGCGTGAATAGAGAGATGATTTCTTCAATCTTTAACTGCGCATCTGCGGCAATCTCTCTAAATTTATATTGCGGACTTCCCTTTAGCCAATTATGAATTTCTCGCAAATCAGCAAGTGAATCTTTAACTGGTGTATAGCGGCGCTTCAAATCGCTCCAATTTGCAAGTAGGAGAAATTCAGCTTGGGTGCCCGCTACTTGCAATAAGTCACTTTCTAACTTTTGTAATTGGCTCAATGTGCAATTACGTACATCAAGTACTACTTCAAAATTAGAGACCTGAAAACGATCTTTACTATGTGCACGAATTGATTTCATCTCAGGAATTAATTGCGCGAGCGCTGGATTATTGTGGCGATTTAACTCTTCTTTATTCTCTTCAATCGTGCTGTAACCAAGATGCCAAGAATGCGCCTGACGATCTGCCACCATTCGTAAGCCAGAGTTCTGAACCCGCCAACCAAATTCAGTATCTTCACCTGTTATTAAATCTGAGTTATATCCGCCCAACTCTTTCCAGCGCTTATTAAAGATTGAGAAAGTAGCGCCGACAAAGTTGCGGTAACCCTCAACGCCAGGATTCTGTAAATCATTGGTCCGCTCACTGCGTGCTTCCCAACGCTCTTTACCCCAATGTTCTTCATGTAAATCCAAAAATTCGCCATTATTTAGAGTCTTCTTCAACTCGGCCGGTGTGTAGCTCCACTCTTTAACAAATCGTTTCCAACCAAGGACGGCATAATCATCTGCATCATGGTGCCATTTCATGTGGTGCGCCAGATGATCAGCATCAAAGACCATATCCGCATCTACAAACCAGAGCACATCTTCTTTAAGTGATGAGGTAACCGCATTGGTAGCCTTGGTTTTGCCCCACTTTTTAGGATCATTCTTATAGTTAATTAACTTAACTTTCGCCGGGCGAATCTTTGGCAGCTTTAAAGGCGGTTCACTGCCATCATCGACAATATAAACATTTATCAATTTAGCTGGATAGCTTTGAACCGCTAGCGATGCCAAAGTTAAATCCAATTTATCCTGGCCACCACGGCATGAAATTACAACGGCAACCGAGAGCTTGCTCTGTTGAAGTATCTCTAAATCATCTGGTCGCTCGAAGCGAAAAACTGTCTGGCTCATTTGGTACCAAAAATCGAATCTGGCCAAATTCCAACCCGCTGTTCATTGGCATTATTTAGATACTTTGAATAATTAGTTACGTAAGTATGGAAGGTAAAGGTACGGCGATAAATATAGCCCGCACCATATGTGCGATAAATCTTGCCACCATTTTCAGTCACATTGCTAAGCAGATAGCGATCAACCGCGGTGGTGCCTTTACCAAACCAACCTGCCGCTTTTGCTGCATCTCGTTTTACTAAAATTGTTCCGCCACATACCCAATCAGTCCAAAGCTCTACAGCTTGAATACCAGTCGGTGAAAAACGTCTTACTGATAACGATAGCGGTTCTAGATAAACATAATTCATCGCACGGCCAACTACATCTGCTTTAGTGTCCAGCGCCGCATCTACTAAATCCCTTAAATGTTCTGGACCGTAATAATCATCATCATCCATCTTGGATATATACGCACCAGTGGATTTTTCACAGAGTGATGAGAGGATCTCACCAAGCGTGGCTGATTTAGCGAATTTAAAATGCGAAACCGAGATTTTACGCGTAGATAACTTCTTTATTAACGCCTTATGTTTAGTATTTAAATCAATATTGTGAAGCCCTAGCAGTAATTCGAAATTAGGTAGCGTTTGCTTGAGAATTTGATTAAGAATATTCTCTAAATCAGTTGGGCGAAGCGTTGCAATTACCACGCTAACTTTTGGATATTCCTTAATTGCTTCGCGACGAGCTTTTCGAATCTGTGAAATCTCTGCGAGTTCATTCGCAAATGAAGTATTCCTGCTCATTTGCACTTTGGTTTCGCTGAGAAATAATGTGGCACTAGCAAAGGTTACCTCACTGCGCTTGATAGCATCCCTGCGTGGCTAAAGCGAAAAATGACTATGGATTCCAACACGGACTCCGCAAATTTCTGCTGAATGCCAAATATTTATTGAAGTATCAGCCAAATTCTAAGAAACATCCTGAATCGAAATTGGTTTTGGTAATTTCATTTCCGCGCTCTGGTACGCATGCTTTAGCTTCAATGATTGATCATCCTGGCATTGGACTTAACTATTACGGTGAATTCTTTATCTTTAATCAGTGGAGCCCAATTGTAGAAAACTTAAACAAATCAATTCCGTTCTTCTCTTGGCGCTATTTCCTAAATACTCGACGTCAAAAACGAAATTGGGAACATTATCGATTTGAGAAAACTTCATTAGACCCAATTAAAACCATTGAAAAGATTTTGATTTATCCAGGAACTCATACCATCAAGATTTTTCCAGAGCATTTGAGTATGGAAACTTTGAGCAAAATAATTTCAAAGTTCAAACCACACCTTGTGATTTTAAGAAGAAACCATTTAGACCGATATATCTCGCTTAAGAAGGCGAACGCAACGGGTAAATGGCATAAGGTAAATAGCTCTGATGTTGAAATTTCTATTAATGAAGCTGAGTTGCAACGTTATATTGATCAATATATAGATTGGTATGGCAAGGTTAAAGGCGCTGCCATTTCAAGTGGCTGCCAATTAATGGATATCGAATTTGGTCAATTACATGACCCCGCAACTACCCAAAGCATCCAAGAATTTGTCGCAGTAAATAACCATGGATTAGATTCGCTACCTAAGGCACCTACTACGACGAAAATGGATAAGAGCTCAAAAATTCAAGATGACTACTTAGCGCTTCATAATAAGAAGCACTCAGACTTTGACTTTGCGAGCATCAAATGAACATCAAATCAGAGATCTTAAAGACACTAGAGAATGAATCGATAGAGATTCTTCGTGAGACCGCGGCTTCTTTCCGCAACCCAGTTTTGATGTATTCCATCGGTAAAGATTCATCAGTTCTGCTTCATTTAGCCCGAAAAGCTTTCTATCCATCACCAATTCCATTTAAGTTATTACACATCGATACCACTTGGAAATTCAAAGAAATGATTAGTTTCCGCGATGAAGTAGTTAAAGATTTAGGTTTAAATTTAATTGTTCACACCAATAAAGCTGGGATTGAGTCAGGGATAAATCCTTTTAATGCAGGCATCTCTGAATACACCCGCGTGATGAAGACTGTTGCGCTTCGTGAAGCGTTAGATCTATATGAATTTGATGCCGCTATTGGTGGCTCACGTCGTGATGAAGAGAAAAGTCGCGCTAAAGAACGTATCTTTAGCGTGCGCGATGAGGGACATCGTTGGAATCCGCGTGCACAACGACCTGAACTTTGGCGAACATACAACACCCGCTTGGCTCCAGGTCAGACTATGCGCGTATTTCCTTTATCTGATTGGACTGAATCGGATATCTGGCATTACATCTTGCAAGAGAATATTTATGTAAATCCACTCTACTTTGCAAAGAATCGTCCAATGGTTAAACGTGGCGATCAATTAATTATGGTTGATGATGATCGATATCCACTTAAAGAAGGCGAAAAACCATTTGAGGCAATGGTTCGCTTCCGTACTTTGGGTTGCTACCCACTTACAGCAGCAGTGGAATCGACTGCAACCACTTTGACCGAAGTCGTCGAAGAAGTATTAAATGTAAATCTCTCTGAACGCGCCACACGTTTAATTGATGGCGAAAATGAAGATTCTATGGAGAAGAAGAAAACGGAGGGCTATTTCTAATGGCAACCTCTGTAATTAGATTATTAACTTGTGGCTCAGTTGATGATGGCAAGAGCACATTGATTGGTCGCTTATTGGTAGAAACAAATAGCGTTCCGCATGACACTATCGGCGCTGCTAGAAAAGTTCGCCGAAGTGGTTCGACTATTCCAGCTGGAGAGATTGATTTCAGCTTATTAACTGATGGTTTGGAGGCCGAACGCGAGCAAGGCATCACGATCGACGTTGCTTATAGATCAATGACGCTTTTAAATGGCGAACGCCTAATCATTTCTGATGCTCCTGGCCATGAGCAATACACCCGCAACATGGTGGTAGCTGCATCTCGCGCAGATATCGGGTTAGTTCTAATTGATGCAACCAAAGGTGTTCGCACCCAAACTCTCCGCCATTTAACAATTTGCGAACTTATGGGTGTAAGTCGAATCATCATCGCAATTAACAAATTAGATGCAATGGAATATAAGCAATCAGTATTTGATGCAATTGCAGCTGACATATCCCAAACTGTTAATCGTTTGGGTCTTAAAGATGTAATTCTGATTCCACTTAGTGCACTTGCAGGCGATAACGTGGTCTATAAAACTGAAACTATGCCTTGGTATGGCGGCCCAACATTGCAAGCGGCAATCCAAGAATGGAAAGCTCCAGACTTTGCTGGATCTTCTGCGATGATGCGTACCCAATTGATTTCTCGTGCAGATGATTTCCGTGGCATAGCTGGCACGGTTCATCAAGGAACTTTTTCAGTTGGAAATGAAGTAGCAATCTTCCCAAGTGGCAAGAAAGCCACTATTTCTAAAATTGTAACTTTTGGAAAAGAGATTAAAAGCGCTGATGCCAGCGAAGCAGTAACTCTGGTTTTAGAACCAGAGGTAGATGTTGCTCGCGGAGATGTGGTCGCAACCAATGTTGATGATTTAGCTGCGGCAGATCGATTCTCGGCGCATATTGTTTGGTTAGATGAAGAGGCATTGATTCATAGCCGTTCATACATGCTTTACTCTGGTCCTTCATCTTCACCTGCGATGATTACCAAAATTAAACACCGTTTAGATGTAAACACTGGCGAACATTTATCTGCCGATACTTTAAATATGAACGATATTGGCGATGTAGAGATCGCTACCGATATCCCGATGGTGCTAAAAGCCTATGAAAAATCGAGAGAATTCGGCAATTTCATACTTGTTGATCGCTTGACTCAAAGAACCGTTGGCGCCGGAATGATTCGCCATACTCTACGTCGCGCAACCAATGTTCACCATCAGAATTATGAAGTAGATAAGGCCCAGCGTAGTGCGCAGAAGAATCAGAAAGCGCGTGCGATTTGGTTAACTGGACTTTCTGGTTCTGGAAAATCAACTATTGCAAATGCTCTTGAACAGACCCTGTATGCAAATGGTGCACATTGCTACGTTTTAGATGGTGACAACCTTCGCCTTGGTCTAAATATGGATCTAGGTTTTACACCGGAAGATCGTGCCGAGAATGTTCGTCGCGTATCTGAAGTCGCCAAATTAATGGTGGATGCTGGTTTGATTGTGATTACTGCACTAGTAAGTCCTTTTGAAGCAGATCGTAATCGTGCGAAATCTATTTTTGCAGAAGGTGAATTCCTGGAAGTGTTCGTTGATACTCCAGTAGAAATCTGTCAACAGCGAGATCCAAAGGGTCTATATAAGAAATCTGCTGCTGGAGAAATTCCAAATTTCACAGGTGTTGGTCAAGATTATGAAAGACCAAAAAATCCTGATTTGATTCTTGATGGCACTGCACCGCTTGAAGAAAATATTAGTAAGTTACTAAAGACAATTCTTTAACGTCGCTCCCACGCACCTGGTTGTGCGGTTGCTTTCTTTATTGAATTTGGCAATTTATCTTTTACTACTGATTCAAGTGATACCTCTTCCAATACAGATCGAAGCGAACTTCTAACTGCAATCCAAACTGAGGTTAAATGTTTGGCGCTTGTTTTATATTTCAAACTTTCTGGGCGTTCACCTTTTACTGCTGCAAGAGGACCATCAATAGCTCTAATGACATCTGCAATTGAGATTTCTTTTGGCGGCATACTTAAATGATGCCCACCATTTATGCCTCGGCGACTTTCTACTAAACCGGCCTCTTTTAAGCGTCGGATAAGGGTTTCTAGGAACTTAGCCGGAATATCTTGCGCCTTGGAGATCTCTTCGGTGGTGCTTAATCCGTTGGCATCTTTCAAATATGCATCAGCCAAATGCAACGCGGCGCGGACTCCATAATCGCTGGCAGCAGAAATATTCATTTATCTCATCCCTCCTCGAAAAATTACTCGCTCTGCTATATACTACTCTAAAGTATACTAATTTAGTAGGGAATTAGGAGAGTTTATGAACTGGATTGTCTTCGCAGTAGTTGGCTCTATTGCACAACTCATCGATGGCGCACTTGGTATGGGATTTGGTTTAACCAGCTCGACTCTTCTTGTGACAGTCGGTGCATCTGCTGCTGTCGCATCAGCTGCGGTGCATGTTGCGGAAATTGGTACCACTTTGGCCTCTGGGCTTTCGCATTGGCATGCAGAGAACGTGGATAAAAAGGTGATGATTCGCCTTGCCATTCCAGGTTCGATTGGCGCATTCTTGGGAGCAAATTTCCTATCTAATATTGATTTATCTAAATCCAAAGTTTTTATCTCAACAATCCTGTTAATACTTGGGTTCGTATTGCTATATAGAAACATCTTTAAATCACAGAATGTAAATTTAGTGGAAATAAATAATCCAAAATTCCTTACTTTCTTGGGTTTTTCTGGTGGATTTATTGATGCTTCGGGTGGCGGCGGCTGGGGTCCAGTAGTAACTCCAACTATTATTTCAACAACGTCGACCGAACCACGTAAAGTAATTGGCACCGTAAGTGCATCAGAATTTTGTGTAGCGCTTGCTGCAAGTCTCGGCTTTCTAATTAACTTCAATAAAATTGATCTAGATTGGTCAACCGTTGGTGGACTTGCACTTGGTGGAATGTTGGCTGCGCCAATTGCAGCCAAATTCGTAGCAAAGCTCCACCCAAAGCATCTAGGAATTATCGTTGGCATTGCAATTATTACGATAAATGCAGTCAACGTAATCCGCGCTTAAGGGGTTTTACGCTCATTTTGGGGGGTTGATTAAAAAGTTTAAATTGGTAGATTAGCTCTTACAGAACCCCGGTAGGAGATTGATACTCAAACTCAAGTTCGAATTCTGAACTGTTATTTGAAGTCTCTATGCGCTGATGCAAACTATCTCTAATCATTCACAGACCTTCAGGGCAACCTATGGCCCTTCAAAGCCAGTTGATATCACTGCAATCAAGAAGAAAATTCAAGAGCAACTTGATTTGTATGACAAAGTAAATGCTAAATCTGGCGCGGAAAATAAAGCAGCGGTATCCACAATCCCGCTTGGTGTGCACTCTTCATTCCAATCTTTTGATCCATGGCCAATTTCGATGACCTCTGCCAAAGGCGCATGGGTTACAAATGTTGATGGCCGAAAAATGTTGGATCTCTCTATGGGCTTCGGCGCGATGCTGGTCGGACATTTAAATCCAGATGTAACTGAAGAGTTAAAGAAGATTCTTGATGTCGGAACTTTATTTACAAGTCCATCACCAATCTCACGTGATGCCGCTGAAATTCTCTGTCGTCGTTTTGGAATTGATCAAATTCGCTTTACAAATTCTGGAACCGAATCAACTCTTTATGCAATAAGGACTGCTGCGGCGTATACAAAGAAAGATGGCATCGCAAAAATTGAAGGTGGTTACCACGGAAGTGGTGGCCCATTGATGGTCTCTACTAAACCACCGCTAGATAAAATTGGTTCTCCGGAAGATCCAACTCCATATGTACCACCTACTTCGGTAGCTGGAGAGGTGCATGTGGTTCCTTACAACAATGCTGAGTCGCTAGAGCGTTTATTTAAGAAACATGCCAGCACCATTTCATGTTTAATCATGGAACCAGTAATGGAGAACATCGGCATTGTGGTTCCTGATGAAGGTTATTTGGAGCGGGTTCGCGAACTCTGCGATGAATACGGTGTGCTGTTGGTGTTTGATGAAGTCAAAACCGGTTTAACTGCTGGCCCACAAGGTGCTGCGCAGCGTCTAGGAGTAACTCCAGATTTAATTTGCTTAGCTAAATCAATCGGTGGCGGTGTCCCGCTTGCAGCTTTTGGTGGCAAAAATGAGTATATGGCAGCAGTTTCTGATGGCCGTATGAATCATTTAGGAACCTTTAATGGCCACTTACTTGGTATGGCTGCGGTAAAAGTAATTGATCGCATCGCTACCCCAGAAAAATTGGCAGAGTGTGAAAGTTATAACTTGCAGGCGTTAAATCGCATTGGTGAAATCATTAAGGAATATGAATTGCCAGCACACTCAGTTGGATTTGGTGTGAAAGGTTGCACCACTTGGTCTGAAAAACCAGTTCGTAACTACCGCGATTACAAAGCTACTGATTTTGATATTGCAGAGCTATCTTTCCTCTGGTCAATTAATCATGACATCATGACGCCGCCAGGACTTGATGAGCAATGGTTAATTAGCTTTGCGCATGGCCAAGCAGAGATTGATTTCCAAGTCGAAGATTTTAGAAACTTCGCTAAATATCTTCGTTCCTAATTACCTAACTAAATAATTAACTAGTTAATTATTTGTAGGGAAACCTAAATTAATTCCGCCATGGCTTGGGTCTAACCAGCGACTTGTAACAACTTTACCGCGAGTAAAGAAGTGGACGCCTTCAGTGCCATGTGCATGTGAGTCGCCAAATAACGATGACTTCCATCCACCAAATGAGTAATAAGCCATTGGAACCGGAATCGGCACATTTATTCCTACCATTCCGACCTCTACTTCATTTTGGTAGCGACGTGCCGCACCACCATCATTTGTGAAAATCGCAGTTCCGTTTCCGTATTTATGATCATTAACTAACTTGAGCGCTTCGTCATAACTATTTACACGAATCACGCCAAGTACTGGACCAAAGATTTCATCTGTATAAATACTCATTGAAGTTTTCAAATTATCAAAAAGTGTAGGACCAAGCCAGAAACCATTCTCATCTGGTTTAACTTGGCGGCCATCCATAACTAGCGTCGCACCTTCTTTAACACCCGCTTCAATATATGAAGCGACTTTGTCGCGGTGCGCTTTAGTCACTAGCGGCCCCATATCGCAGCCCTTTGTGCCATCGCCAGTCTTGATTTTCTCCATACGTTCTTTGATTTTTGGAATCAATTTATCGGCAACTGGTTCGACCGCGACCAGCATTGATATCGCCATGCAGCGCTCTCCGGCAGAACCAAAGCCAGCATTAACTGCCGAATCTGCCGCTAAATCTAAATCTGCATCCGGCAGCACAACCATATGATTCTTTGCGCCACCTAGCGCTTGTACGCGCTTACCTGCTTGTGTGCCGGTTTCGTAAACATATTTTGCAATTGGAGTAGAGCCCACAAAGGAAATTGACTTAATTCCTGGATGAACCAAGAGCGCATCTACCGCTTCTTTATCGCCATGCACCACATTAAATACTCCATCAGGAAGCCCTGCTTCTTTAAGCAGCTCTGCAATCAACATAATTGCACTTGGATCTTTCTCGGATGGTTTAACTACAACCGAGTTTCCGCAAGCAAGCGCGATTGGGAAGAACCACATCGGAACCATTGCTGGAAAATTAAATGGAGAGATAATTGCAACTGGGCCTAAAGGTTGACGAATTGAGTAAACATCTACATCTGTAGATACGCCTTCCGAATATCCACCTTTTAATAGATGTGGAATTCCGCAGGCAAATTCGACAACTTCAAGTCCTCTAGTTACTTCACCTTGTGCATCTGATAAAACTTTTCCATGTTCAGCTGTAATCATCTCAGCAATTTTGACTTTATTTTGATTTAGCAATTCGCGGAATGCAAATAACACTTGGGTGCGCTTGGTCAAAGAGCTATGGCGCCATTCATTAAATGCGGCAGTAGCTACATCAACAATTTTTCCAACTTGTTCTGTTGATGCAAATTCCACTGTGGCCGTTACTTGCCCGGTTGCTGGATTGTAAACATCGCCCTTTCGGCCAGATGTTTCTGTCGATACTTTGCCATTAATCCAATGCGAAATTTGCTTCATATCCATAGCGTACCTCTACAAATAAGCAGAAATAAATGCTTAGATAGGGCTCTAACGTCATTAGTTGAGGAAAATCCATGAGTTCAGAAGATAGCAAGAAGGTTTTTGAAGCCGATCGTAAGTACGTATTTCATTCATGGTCTGCACAAGGACAAATAACGCCACTACCGGTAGCCAGCTCATCTGGTTCTTACTTCTGGGATCACGACGGTAATAAGTATTTAGATTTCTCTGGACAATTGGTTTTCACGAATATTGGCCATCAGCACCCCAAAGTGATTGAAGCAATTAAAAAGCAGGCAGATGTTTTAGCAACTATCGCACCTCAACATGCAAATAATGCACGTAACGAAGCGGCACAGAGAATCGTAGAACTTGCTGGCGGAGATTTTGCCAAAGTCTTCTTTACTAATGCTGGAGCAGATGGAATAGAGAATGCCATCCGTTTATCAAGATTACATACTGGCAAACATAAAATTCTCTCTACTTATCGCTCGTACCATGGCAACACTGGTGCGGCTATAAATGCAACTGGCGATCCAAGACGTCTTCCGAATGAATTTAGCCATGGGCATGTGCATTTCTGGGGACCATATCTTTATCGCACTTCATTCTGGGCAAACAATGAAGCAGAAGAGTGCGCGCGAGCTCTAGAGCATTTAGAACAGACTATTATTTTTGAAGGCCCAAAAACCATTGCCGCTATTTTGATTGAAAGTATTCCTGGCACTGCCGGTGTGCTTGTGCCACCTAAAGGTTACTTAGAAGGAATTCGTGCACTCTGTGATAAGTACGAAATTCTTTGGATTGCAGATGAAGTTATGGCTGGATTTGGTCGCGCCGGTAAATGGTTTGCATTCCAACATACAAATGCAAAGCCAGATTTAATCGTCTTTGCAAAGGGCGTAACTTCAGGTTATGTACCTCTTGGTGGTGTAGTAATTTCCAAGCAGATTGCAGAAACATTTAATGATCGAGTTTTCCCAGGAGGGCTAACTTATTCAGGACATCCACTTGCTTGTGCAACCGCAGTTGCAACGATTGATGTCATGAAAGAGGAAGGCATGATTGAAAATGCGGCAAAAATTGGCGCCGAAGTAAT
This sequence comes from Candidatus Nanopelagicaceae bacterium, assembly GCA_018883345.1. Taxonomy (GTDB): domain Bacteria; phylum Actinomycetota; class Actinomycetes; order Nanopelagicales; family Nanopelagicaceae; genus ZLKRG08. The sequence goes on along the minus strand of VEQG01000026.1, from coordinate 6,314 downwards.
TGGACCTGGATTGGCAGAACTTGCCAAGAAGCATCAAGTGATAGGCGATATTCGCGGAATGGGTGTTTTCTGGGGAATTGATATGGTGGTTGATCGCGCAACTCGCGAACCACTAGCTGCATACGGTGGATCAAGTCCAAAGATGAATGAGATTGTGGCAAGTTGTCGCAAAAATGGCTTAATGCCATTTAATAATTTCAATCGAATTCACCTAAATCCACCATGCAACGTAACAGTTGAAGAAGCGAAATTAGGTCTTGAGCTATTTAGTAAATCTTTAACTGATGTAGGTTTGTAAAACTGAGCGGAGACGGAGAGATTTGAACTCTCGAAGGCTTTTAGACCTTACCTCGTTAGCAGTGAGGCGCACTCGACCGGGCTATGCGACGTCTCCTTGTGCTTAGAGTTTACACGCTTGCACGACTAACTGCTAAACGCAATTACATAAATTTTAGGGATACAAGGGTCACTATGCTGCTCGAAACATTTTATGTTGTAATTGCAGTTTAAAGCATGCCTGAACCACTTAACTTTTGGCAACCAGGCTTGTACAGTTGAAGAATGCAGATTGAAAAGCGAGAGATTTCCCTAGTTACGGGTGCGGCTTCGGGTATGGGTAGAGATATTGCGATCAGACAGGCTGAAGAAGGCTTTCTGGTTTATGCACTAGATGTAGATGCTGTAGGGCTAGACGAAACAATGCGCATCTCAGGAAAACATATGAAAGTTTTTACATGTGATGTTTCAGACCCAGAACAAGTTTCCAGAGTTTTTGAAGATATAGATAATTCAGGTCAACCTTTGAGAAATTATGTTGCTGCTGCCGGAATCGGACTCTATTGTAAGTTTGATGAAATGACACATGATCAAATGATTCATCTTATTAGCGTGAACTTGATCGGAGTACTTGAGCCTGCTCGTCAAGCACTTCCTCGGATGAAAGCTGGGGCCAGCATGGTTTTTATTTCTTCTGTTCAAGCTACGCATTCTCTATATGAAGCAGTTGTTTATGCAGCAACCAAAGGAGCGGTTGTCACAGCAGCCAGGACACTTGCCCTCGAGGCCGGCGAACGAGGAGTTCGAGTTAATAGCATCGCCCCAGGAACAATCGATACTCCAATGTTGCAACGAGATCTTTCTAAGATGAACCGTGAAGAGCAAGGAGAATTTATGGTTAAAGTAAACGCCGCTAATGCTTTAGGCAGAGTGGGAACAGTAAAAGATGTTTCCGATTTAGTGTCCTACTTGTTGTCAGACCAAGCTGCATATGTGACCGCTAGCAATGTTTACGTTGATGGTGGATTCTCTGCAGTAAAGAAGTTCTAGCTCTGAATTCCAATCTAATGAAGTGCATAAATAATAAATAAGGCGAACTCAGTTCAATCACCTATTACATTCTTATCGGGATAAAAAAGTGGTATTCCTTTTATCCCAGGGATTACAAATTCGGTCGCATGCCACCTTCCTATATTAGGCACCACCACCTTTGATAAATCTTCGCCAAAAAAAACTACATTGGTAGGCCCAGCAATTACAGTTCCTCTAGGGTCATTTGCCAGCAGTAAAAGATTACCTTCGGGCGTAATTACATAAATAGAATCTGGTCGATAACATGAAACTAAGTATCTACCGTCGTTCATTAAAGCTATGCCGTCTGGAACAATTTCTCCCATTTCACAAATAACTCGACGTGCGCCTGCAGTACCGTCCGCCAGAATTGGTATCTCGACTAATGCAGACGGGTAGCTCTCAAGTACTAAAAGTGAATCAGCATTTGCGGATAGAGTCAGACCATTTGGAAAATTCTTAGATTCACTCGACCAAATTTCTGTCTTCCCGCTCTTTACTCTAAAAATTTTCCCATCACATTTTCCCCAATGGCCAGAATCTGAAAAATAATAAGTACCTTCTGGGGAGAATGCCCCCCAGTTAGGTAAAAAAAGTTCAGGGTGTTCAGCGAAAGTAGTCAGAGATTTATCTTCATTTAGTCGTAGCACTTTTTTAGCAACAGTATCGCAAAGATAAAGTCGATTATGTGCATCGGCTGCCAAACCTAATAGGAAACCATCTGTATTTGCAATAATATTTAATTTTTTGTCTGGACCAACTTCATATACTTGCCCACTTTCGCCACCCATGTAAATATTTCCATTGGGCGCAAGACAAATACCTTCCGAATGATCTAAGCCACTTACAAATTCATGTAATGCTGATAATTCAAGAATCGGTTTCATTTCTAACCAATCGAGCCTGGCCAAGTACCTAACCCAGCTGCAACATCACGCAGCAAATACAACTGACCACCCATGCTTGCTTCTGAACCAGTTGCTAATACTCCAGCGTCTGTCATATAGAGATCAGAACCATTGAATACACAGTTGGTGGGAATAATGCCAATTTTTATAAATTGGTCATATCTACCGTCAGGGAAAATCACATCAATACCACCGCCATTTACGGTTGTTACGAAAAGTCTTCCATCTGCTGCAATTGCCATTCCATCGCAAACTGGATTTTCGCCAGGAAGCCTACAAATATCTTCAATCTTTCCACTTTCCAATCGCAATCTTCTAACCATTCCGGTATAGGACTCGGCCCATACAACACTGCCGTCAGCTTCAATTGCGATTCCATTTGGAAATGTTGGAGGCGATAACTCTGCTAGTAATCTACCATTTCCGTTTGGGCTAAGTTCAAATAGATATGAAGGTTCGGGATCCGAAGGTCTATAGGTACCTGGATCGGTAAAATAGAGATTTCCATTTTGTCCAAAAACTAAATCATTAGGCCCATTGAATTTTTTTCCATCTATCTCAGTGCAAATTATCTCAGCTTTACCGCCTTCGCGATTAATTACTTGTATAGATGGCTGGACCATTTCTTTCGCTCGCCAAGGTCCAGTCGTGCCACCGTTCTGACAAACATACATCTCACCCTTTGCGCCAAGTACACAACTATTTGGGCCCCCTGCAGTGTATGCATATTGCTTCACACCAAATCCGCGTTCCCAAACACTTACTTGGCTTCTATATGTTTCTACAAAGCAAACTCGACCATCCGGCAGAACAGTAGGGCCTTCTGCCCACCCCAAACCTTCTGTTAATAATTCAGGTGTATTCACTATATTTTCCTTTCTTATCCTGATTACTTAATTGCGCCAGCTGTAATACCTTTTACTAAATGCTTCTGCACAAAAAATGAAGCAACCAATAAAGGTACAAGTGTTACCACACCTACAGTTGCAGCAATATTCCAGTCAATTGGCCTTTGAGCACTAATTAAACCGGCTGCAGCTATTGGGACAGTTTTAAGTGACTCTGAGTCAATCAAGTACATTCCAACTAGAAACTCATTCCAAATCAATATTGCACTGAAAATTCCTGCCACTGCGATACCAGGTCTAACTAGTGGCAAATTTACTCGAAAGAAAGTTTGAATTCGAGATGCGCCATCAAGCATAGCCGCTTCCTCAATTTCATTAGGAATTTCATCAAAGAAGCCAAGCAAAATCCAGATTGCAAGAGGTAGTGAAGCCGCAACATATGGTGCTACGAGTCCAACATGGGTATTATTTAAATGTACAGAACGCATCATCAACATTATAGGTACTGCAACTGCGATCGGAGGCATAAAGCGAAGGCTTAAAATATTAGTTGAAAGAGAGTCTGATCGCTTGCTCATTACTTTTGATAAAACATAAGCGGCAGGAGTAGCAAGTGAAAGACTGAAAAAAACAGTCAAACCGGTAATAATAAATGAATTTATATTATTCTTTATATAAGATCTGCGAATTAAAACTTCTTCATAATTAGCTTTAACAACTTCCCAATTTATCTTTAAACTCGGAGGAAGATCTCCAATTTCAATTCGCATTTTCGTCGACAAAAGCAAAAGGTATAGTAGCGGCGCAATTCCCACTAGCGCTATAAATACCAAAAATAAGTATTTGGTGAGCCTGCCTGCTAATCTCATCAACATTGGCTAATGCTGCTTTCTCAACGAAAGCTTCTTCAACAAGAAAAAGAAGCCTATCGATGCCATAATAACCATTACATAGGCAACTGCAGATCCATATCCATATCTAAAATACACATACCCATTTTCAAAGGCGTAGAAACTTAGAGTTGTGGTAGCTCTGCCTGGGCCACCAAATGTCAGTCCATAAACCAGGTCAAAACTTCTAAATGAATCAACGCCTCGAAATACTGCGGCAAAAACAATTGCTGAATAAAGTAAAGGTAACGTAATACTTTTAATAATTTGAAGAGAATTAGCTCCATCTACTCTTGCTGATTCAAAGACATCATGAGGTAGGGCTTGATATCTGGCGAACACCACCACGAATATGAAGGGGGTCCACTGCCAAGCATCAACAATCACTAAAACCCAAAGAGTCCATTTTGGGTCTGCTAGCCAAATGGGTGTATTTTCCCAGCCTACTTTTGCAAAAAAATAATTTAGCAATCCCCAGTCTGGATTTAATAATGCTCGAAACATTAAACCCACTACAACTGGGTTTAAAATCATAGGAATGACTAGCAGTGCTCGAACTAATTTGGCTCCAAACATCCTTTGGCCAAAGAAAATTGCTAAAGCTACTCCAAAAATGATCTCTATTAAAAGAGCCGTTCCACTCATCAAGAGAGTATTGGAGATTGCTTTCCAAAAGACTGGATCTGTAAATATGCCTGAGTAATTCTTTAGTCCGACAAAAATCCATTTGCTTTTTATACGGTCGTATTCGAAAAATGAAATACCTAGGCTATAAATTAATGGAAAAATAGCAAAAATTGCTAGGTAGACTATTGCTGGACCGAGAAGCAGTTTTGTTTCATGCTTATCGAGGAAAGTTTTCAAGAACTTCCCTCCTTTTTAGTAATTATAAATTGTGCATTTTAAATTTATATTAATAAATGACGGAGAGTCAACGTCGTCAGACTCTCCGTCATTCATTACGTTTTTTCTACTTTAAGTGACCTGCTCTTCGAAGAACCTTCTCCCAAGCAGCTTGGGCATTATTACAAGCATCTTGAGCGGATTGAGATCCAAGTAGGGCAAGATTAAATTCGCGAGCCGCTTCTCCAACTAACTCAAAGCACTCTGGAATTGCAGCTACATCTAAAATATTGCCATTTTCCATCGCTTGACCAGCGACCTTTAGATATGGCCACTTAGAATTAAGTGCCTTATCGTTATATGTCGACATACGATTTGGATCAGTTTGGTAATTATCGAACTGATATTTATCGAATTCAGAGCTAGTAATGTGCTGGAGAATTAACCAGGCAGCATTCTTTCGATCATTAGAGATGTTCTTTGGAATTCCGAGACCCCAACCACCACGAATTGGACGACCTGGTGTTCCTGGAACTTCTGCAACTGCAGTTTGACTTGCTACTTTAGATGAAGTCTTATTGAAAATTGACCCACCGATAGTTGACCAGCAAAGCATGATTCCGACATTTCCACGTGAAAATGCATCAACACTCTCAGTGAAGCCGAATGAAGCCACGCCTTTAGGTGAGTATGCAGCACAATCAATCATGTTCTGAAGTGCTTTCACAGATGCGGTGCTTGTTAGATTTGGTTTGTAATTGCCGCCTGCAGGTGTTCCAGACATCAATTTGCCACCTAATGAAGCAAAACGAGCGAACCAATCTACAAGTATTAATGAAACATCGTTGGCGCCGATCATAGAAGTACCTGATACGTCTCCGTTGTTTAATTTCTTAGCAACGCTTACATAGTCATCCCAAGTTTTTGGAACTTTCAAACCTGCTGCGCTCATTAGATCTTTGCGATAGAACATAATTACTGATCCAGAGTGCATTCCTGGAATCAAGTAAGTGTCTGAGCCTCCGAATTTTTTTCCGGCAATATTGTAATAACTTGTGTAATCCAACTGACCCTTAGGATAATCCTTTGGATAATTATAATTTGGAGCAGTTAATTCTTTGTTCGCAATATAACTGTTGAGTTTAGTGAATTTTCCTGCGCCAACTACTCCAGATACGAAAAATCCAAGAACATCAATGATGTCGTATTCTGAAGCTGCAGCATTTAGAACTGAATTCATCTTTTCAATTTGTGCACCAAGGGCAAGGGCTGTTACTTCTACTTTAATTCCTGTTTTTGCTTTAATTTCAGAAATTTTGTCTTGCAATCCATTTTGATCTCTCTCGCCATCGACTAGCAAGATCTTTACAGTCTTACCTGCATATTTCTTCGGGTTATACGAAGCTGCAGAAGCACTAGGGGACCCAGCTGTCATGCCCAAAGATGTGACAGTAGCTACCGCCGCGCCTCCCTTAAGT
>VEQG01000007.1 GCA_018883345.1 Candidatus Nanopelagicaceae bacterium | reverse complement strand
AGATGACATCGGGGATTTCACAACTTGCAGGTACAGCGCGGTCAGAGATTGATTGAGTTGGAGTGGGTGTAGGAGTAGGTGCAGGATCAGCGTTACCGCACGCGCTCAGAAGTATTAGCGAGCTAATGATTAGCAAGCGTAATTTCATAGATCTAATTGTAGGGAATACACTTTGAAATGAGTCGCCCGGATCACCGCGTTGAGAAATCACCGAGGAAAGTCCGGACTCCACAGAGCAAAGCGGTGGGTAATACCCACCCGGAGCAATCCGCGAGCAAGTGCAACAGAGAGTAAACCGCCAACGTAAGTTGGTAAGGGTGAAACGGTGGTGTAAGAGACCACCAGTATCTGTAGCAATACAGGTAGCTAGGTAAACCTCGCTTGGAGCAAGACCATGTAGTTAGCGTTTGAGAGCTGCTCGCTCGAGTTAACGGGTAGGTTGCTTGAGTTTGTTAGTAATAACAAACCTAGATGGATGGTGATCGATCACAGAATCCGGCTTATAGGGCAACTCAATTAAACATGAAGGTCCTCACGAAAATCGTGGGGACCTTCTCCATTGATGTTGCATTAATGCTACATAGCATATATACTATTTCTTATGAGTCGCAACCCTGAAGAACCGGTCTATAACCGTATTGAAGAAGCCCGTGTTGCCTTGGGGCTATCAAGGCAAGATCTAGCCGATAAAGCAGGCGTGCATTACCAAACCATTGGATACCTAGAGCGCGAGGAATACAGCCCCTCACTTGTACTTGCTTTGCGTATTGCTAAGTCACTGAATCAAGAGGTATCAGAGCTCTTTTCCTTAACACCACTGAAGAAAGGCAAGTAAAGATGTCTAATAAAAACAAGATTTATTGGTTAGAGGGCGTTACCGAGAAAGGAGTTAAATCTCTGCTGAATGACGAGAATTCCAGGTTTTCATGGTTGCGTCGGCAACGCAATCGACGGGTACTTGTCCTATTTATGGCTATGGGAATCATCGTTACCGCAATGGGTTCATATTACAGTGGCCTAAAAGAAGAACTTCGTCTTGATGGAAGTGCAGAGATAGTCTGGCTGACAGTTGCTGTTCTGTTCCTTTTATTTGCTGTTCTTGTTGGATACAGCCTTCTACGCATTGCAGTTCGTGGGATTGCAGATGCCCCTACAGAGCTTCTAGATGAAAGGCAAGTGAGGGTCAGGGATACCTCATATAGGTACGCGTATCTGATCTCTGGCTACCTTTTGATAACTTTGTTGCTGCTTTACATTTTCGGACCAGAAATAAGCCTTTTTAGCGATACAGCTAATGATGGCAGTTATCTACTCATTGCAACGCTATTTGCCTATGCCTCTTTGCCATCGATGGTTATAGCTTGGCGCGAGCGAGATATTTAGCAAATGCAACGTGAAATAACACCTGATGTTCTTCGAGGATTCTCGCTTCTTGGAATTCTTGCAGTGAACATTCAATTTATGGGCTTGAGCAGCGATGAAGGAGCTCGCGGCGAATGGACTAACGGATTTGCCAATGGTTTAGCAACTTTCCTAATCGCAGCCTTTTTTACTGGAAAGTTTTACCTACTATTCTCTTTTTTATTTGGATACAGTTCTAGTTACATTATCAAGAATGATAAAGCTAATAGAGGACGCTGGATAAAGCGGTGCTTCACATTGATGGCTTTTGGTGCAATTCACTTTACATTTTTGTGGCATGGTGACATCATTTTTCTCTACGGACTATTTGGGTTAATTCTCTTAGCATTTATGTTCAGATCTGATCGTGTAATAAAAATTTGGACACGCATAATTTACGGAGTATCAGGATTATTTATAACTATTATTACATCAATTTTGTTACTTGCAGAACAATATTCTAACGAACCAATCAATAGTGGATATATTGAACCGAGTCTTGATGAGGTTATGAGAAATGGTACATATCTTGAATCCATTGCACCACGTGTCGAACTTTGGAGTCTTGGACTGATTACTGGAATATTCTTACAAGGAGGAATGGCATTTGCTGCATTTCTTCTCGGCTTGAGATTGGCTAGAAGCAATTTTCTTTCTGCCCCTATAGATGAAGTTCAAAATTCTCGAATGATTAAAATTGGATTCTTAATCGGGCTACCAATACAGGTAATTGCAGCTTTTTTAATGGTCCTAAATGAACAAGCGGATGAAACTTCTGAAGCGCTTTATTTGGCGACACTATTTATTGGCTTTATATCTGCACCCTTACTCTCAATGGCATATGTAGGAGTTATCCGTAAACTAGTATTTATCAGACCTAAAGTTGTGTCTTGGATGGCATCTGCAGGCCGAATGTCCCTCACAAATTACATTTCCCAGTCAGTATTAACTTCTATTATTTTTGGATCCTGGGGTTTTGGGCTATTTCAAGAATTACCCACTTGGGTAGTTTTAATTCTTGCATTAGGAATTTGGCTCACCCTCGTCTATTTATCATCACTTTGGTTAAAAATTTATAGACAAGGTCCTTTAGAGAAATTAATGCATATTAGTCGGAAAATGGTCTAGGTTTAGCTCGACGAAGAGAAATGAGATCTAATGCCTTGGTTATTGCTTTCAGTAGCAATTGTTGCTGAAGTGTTTGGAACGCTCTCGCTTAAAGCAAGTGATGGCTTGAGTAAATTGTGGCCGTCGATTGGAGTCTTAGTTGGATATGCGAGTGCCTTTGCGCTTATGGCCGTTTCTCTTAAGAAATTGGATGTTGGAATCACATATGCAATCTGGTCTGGAGTAGGAATTATTGGCGCCGCAATTGGAGGATACGTATTTTTCAATCAAGAAATAAGTAAGGTTTCTATGCTTGGCATGGCAATAATTATCGTAGGCGTTGTTGTAATGAACCTTGGAGGAGCTAGTCACTAAGTTAACCCATCCAGAAAACCTAAATTGTAAAGATTTAACCACAGTCAAAGATTTCAATTACACTTTAACAATGGCAGAGAAAAAAGTAATGGGTCCGGCTTCATATTTTCCTTCTATAGAGAAGAAGTATGGAAAGCCAATTGAACATTGGATGAAGGAGCTTAAGAAAGTTTCAAAATTAGCTCATATGGAACAAGTTGCACATTTGAAGGAAAAATTTGAAATGGGTCATGGCCACGCAAATGCGTTAGTTGCATATTTCAGAAAGAAACAGGGCTTGTAGTTCTTCTTTCTCTTCTTTAGGTAATCTGAATTTACTCAAGATAAATACTTGGTAATATTCGCCAACTGCTATTGGAGGAACTCTTGAGCATTTCGGCTGTAACAATTGAGAATTTAACTTCGGTAGCGACTCTAATATTTGTACTAGGAATTCTGGGAGCCAGACTAAAAAGCGATGTAAGAATTCCGGATTCTATTTATCAAATGATCTCCATATTTTTACTCTTTGGAATTGGTCTAAAAGGTGGTCATGCCTTAAAAGAAACAAGCTTTGATTCAATTATCAAGCCAGTATTCGGCACTTTGTTTCTTGGTGTATTAATACCAATTCTTGCTTTCTTAACTTTGAAATTGATAAAGAACATTAACGATTTGGATAGAGGCGCGATTGCAGCACATTACGGCTCTACCTCATTAGTTACCTTTTCGGCCGCATTACTTTTTCTCGAAAACAGCGGAATTAAAGTAGAAGGTTCCGCAACCGCTCTGTTAACAATTATGGAGATCCCCGGAATCGTCGTTGGCGTTTATCTGGGTGCAAGACATACCAAAAAAGATGTGCAATGGGGCAAGACCATGCATGAAGTCATCACCGGAAAGACCATACTTTTGCTAGTAGGCGGTCTTGTAATTGGCGCAATAACAAGCGCTGCCGGTTACCAGAAAGTTTCACCATTTTTCATTGATCTGCAATTTGGCTTACTTACTTTGTTCTTACTTCACCTGGGCTACTTGGCAGGAAGCAGATGGTCAGAAATTCGTAGAGTTGGTTTATCTGTCGGCATATTTGCCATAGTTTTCCCAATTCTTGCCGGCACTTTAGGTGTGATAGTTGGACACTTTGCTGGGTTATCAATAGGTGGCGCCACGATGTTGGGCGTTCTTAGCGCAAGCGCCTCTTACATAGCTGCGCCAGCTGCAGTTTCAATCGGAATTCCAGAGGCAAATGCAGGATTGGCTTTGATGTCTAGCATCGGAGTTACATTCCCGTTTAATTTAATTATCGGAATTCCGTTATATCTTGAAATTGCTCTAGCTTTGTTTGGCTAAAGATTAATCTTCTTTGAGCTTTGCTTTAATTTCTGAAGGTGCAATTCGGTTTGCTTTAAAGGCATTTGCATTTGAACTACTTGGGTAACCAATAGCAACTCCGCACAACAGTCGATAATTCTTTGGAATATCAAATTCTTTTCGAACGACATCATCCCAAATTCCTACTGCGCCTTGCGGGCATGTACCTAAACCATGGCCATGGGCAGAGAGAATTAAATTCTCCATCATCAAACCTGCATCGTTGGCTGCATAAATACCTAAACTCTTGTGTACATAAACAAATAATTCCGTTGGAGCACCAAAGAATTTATAGTTTGCAGCCCACCAATTATCTCTCGCTTCACGATCTTCTCTCTTGATTCCGTAATGACCGTAAAGATCGGCTCCAAGCCTCATCGCTCTCGGTTGCAGATCTTTTGAATAAGGCTTACTAATAATGCGATTGCTTGTTGGTAAGCCGTATCTAGTGATAAGCAACCTAATTTTTCCGATAATGCCAGACTTTAATTGTTTAGATAAATAAGCCCAGCGTTTTTGAAATTCCGCACTGATTCGTTCTTTAACTTCGCCTTCAGCTACCGCAATCATAAATGGTCGAGTATTTGACCAGCTAGGCGCCGTCAATGCATCTGTTAATACTTGCTCCAAGAGTTCTTGCGGTATCGGAGTAGGTAGAAAATCGCGAGTACTACGGCGAGATGCTAAGAAATTTGAGATTTCTTGACCTGAAAGATGCTGCTCCATATCTGGAGTCTACGATTAAATATAGAAAATATCTGAATCGTTGGTCTTTTTGACGTCTTCAATTACGACGCTGTTATAGGAAACGCGTGCATCATCAGCGATATTGACCGGGCCAAGAATTTTTGCACCAGCTCCGATAATTACTCGGTTTCCAATGGTTGGATGACGTTTTCCAGTTGCGAAACGTCGCGCACCCAAAGTTACGTTGTGATAGAGCATGACATCATCACCGATCTGAGTGGTTTCTCCAATAACCACACCAATGCCATGATCTATGAAGAAGCGACGTCCAATAGTTGCACCAGGATGGATTTCAATTCCGGTGCGTCGACGTGCTCTGTTTGAAAACATTCTTGCCAACAGTTTTACATTTCTCTGCCAAAGCCAATGCGAAATTCGATAGTTCCAAACCGCATGTACCCCTGGATAAGTAAGAAAGACCTCTAACTTATTGCGCGCCGCTGGGTCGCGCTTTAATGCAGTTTCGAGGTCTTCTCTAATAGTTTTAAACACTTAGGGATTTTAATCCATTAAATCTTGGTAAAGCACTGTCGACAGATAGCGCTCACCGAATGAAGGAATAATCACAACAATGATTTTTCCTGCGAATTCAGGTCGCTTAGCAATTTGAGCTGCACCCCAAAGAGCAGCACCCGAAGAGATTCCAACTAGTAGACCTTCTTCTTTTGCAGCGCGACGTGCGTAATTAATCGCCTCATCACTTGGAGCATCAAGCACTTCGTCATACACCTTTGTGTCGAGAATCGGTGGGACGAAGTTTGGGCCAATACCTTGGATTGGATGACCTGAAGGAGATCCTCCATTGAGAATTGGTGATGCAGCTGGTTCAACTGCAAAAACTTTTACATCAGGATTCTTCTCTTTAAGAACTTGTCCAATTCCGGTAATTGTTCCACCGGTTCCAATGCCTGCAACTAATGCAGCAACTTTTCCATCTGTATCATTCCAAATTTCTTGAGCAGTAGTCTTACGATGTATCTCTGGGTTTGCAGCATTCTCAAATTGACGAACCAATACTGCGCCATCTTTAGCGCCTAACTCTTCTGCCTTTGCAACCGCACCTTTCATGCCTTCAGCAGCAGGAGTCAGAACTAACTCTGCGCCGAATGCGCGTAGCAAAGCGCGACGTTCCTTTGACATTGAATCAGGCATAGTAAGAATTGTTTTGTAACCACGTGCAGCACCAACCATTGCAAGTGCGATTCCAGTATTTCCAGAAGTTGCTTCAACAATTGTGCCGCCTGGTTTCAATGCACCTGCTGCTTCCGCAGCATCCACCATTGCAATACCGATACGATCTTTAACAGTACTTGTTGGATTATAAAATTCAAGCTTTGCATAAACTTCTGCAGCAGCTCCATCAGTTACATGATTAATTCGAACTAGCGGAGTATTGCCAACAATCTTTGTAATATCGGAATGGACCTTCATTTTTGCTCCTTATTTGAAGAATGGGGGAATTTTAGAGAAGTAGCCCAAAAAAGACTAAACGCGAACTTTTTGCAAATAGGAAGTAGTTGTAATTAGTTATAAACTTAACCCATGCTAAATCAAATCGAAACTCAAGTAGAAATTTCACTAGAAAATCGCAATCGCGCGACAGTCTTATTCCGATTCTTTTTGAGTTTGCCAGTGTTTCTATTCATTTATCTCTTTGGGCAAATGGCTGAAAGTGAGTGGGGAACCTTGGTTCTTGCAGCTCCGGTAGCGGCTGCATTGGTTGCTAGAAATATCTACCCAAGCTGGCTTTTGACTTTCAATCATGCAGTAATGGAATTTGGCACACGATTTGCTGCTTACTTTTTCTTGCTTACAGATGAATACCCAACTTTCGAGCGAAATTCTAAAGTGGCTGTGATCTTCCCAGACGTGGAAGGTGGCAAGAAATTAAATCGCTGGTTGCCGCTAGTTAAATGGTTTCTAGCTATTCCACTTTACTTAGTCGGTTTTTTCTATATGGCACTAACTTTTATCGCAACGGTACTTGCTTGGGCATTGACATCTTTAACTGGTTCTTACCCAGCATGGGCCGGAGAAATAACTTTAAATACAATTCGATATTGGAATCGTGTTTATGGATACGCAATTGCCCTAGTTACAGATAAATATCCAAGCTTTTCTCTTAACTGATGACTATTACCTTTGGCCTCGATACTTTCGGGGATATGCAGTCTGATGATCAAGGTAATCCAATTACAGCTGCTCAAACCATCAGAAATTTAGTAGAACAAGCAGTCTTTGCTGATCAATTAGGAATTAATCATTTTAATATTGGTGAACACCATCGCGATGATTTTGCAGTTTCAGCACCAGATTCGGTGCTTGCAGGAATTGCGACACGTACAAAGCAAATTACATTGGGATCAGGCGTCACGGTTTTATCAAGCGATGACCCAGTTCGTGTTTTCCAGAGATTTTCCACTGTAGATGCGTTATCAAATGGTCGTGCGGAAATTACGGCTGGCCGTGGATCATTTATTGAATCATTTCCGCTATTTGGATATGACTTACAAGATTACGGAAATTTGTTTGAAGAAAAGCTAGAGCTATTAGTTGAATTGCTTAAGGAGAGACCGGTTACCTGGGCTGGCCAACTGAGAGCGCCACTTAATAATCAAGAGGTTTACCCAAAGAGCGAAAGTGGAGCGATTCCTTTACGTGTTGGTGTTGGTGGCACTCCAGAATCTGTAGTTAGAGCAGCCCGCCTAAATCTGCATTTAGCGCTGGCCATCATTGGTGGGGACCCAGCTCGCTTTGCGCCATTTGCGCAGCTTTATCACCAAGCGATGTCTGAATTCGGACATGCTTCCAAGAGCATCTCAATTCATTCACCTGGTTATGTGGCAGAAACCGATGAAGAGGCAATCGAGACACATTGGCCAAACCATTTTGCAATGTTTGGACGTATCGGCCGCGAACGAGGCTGGGCACCGATGACTAAAGATCATTTCTTGCAAGAAGTTCAATATGGTTCGTTATATGTAGGTTCGCCAGAAACTGTCGCAAAGAAAATTGCATATGCCGTTAAGTCAGTTGGAGCGAATCGTTTCGACTTTAAATATGCAAATGGACCACAAACTCAGGCACAATTAATGAGGTGCCTGGAACTTTATGGAACTAAAGTTATTCCAATTGTGCGTGATTTGTTGGCTTAAGGTGCTTTCGCCAGTCAATTCTAGAAATCAAATAAATAATTCCAATTGAGAATAATTGGAGCGCCCAAGCATAGGGTGATTTAAAGGCGTTACTTATTACATTACCCAAATCAGTAGCCTTTAATTGAGATGCAGAAGTTGCGTAAAAAGTATATGTAAAAATGCGTCCAGAAAAGAAAGCCAAAGTTAATCTTTTGAGATTCATATGCATTAACCCTGCTGCTTCAAAAAGTTGCGCTGAAGGCAGGGGAGAGACAATAAAAAGTGCTAACGTGCCAAATTTTCTTTTGTTATCGGTTTCTAAAACTTGACCTGCGTCATAAAGATTCTTCCGAGCTTTTTCTGGAATGTAATTTCGTAAAGCACGTGTGGCTAGAGCTAATAAATACCTACCTAGTCCAGCCGCCAACGCACCGATAAGCACTACAGCTGCCGTATTTAATTCATGGGTAATTATGAAATATACGAGAATCGACCAAGTAGGTGGTGCAAACATCGGGGCTAAATTGCAAGCAAATACCACCAACCCCAGGCTAATTAAGTTCATAAATTTGATCTAATTTAGGAACTTGCGCATTCCAATTGAGTTTATTATGAATCAAATTAGCAAAACTTTCTGCTGAGCTGGATTCACCGTGAACCGCATATACACAATTTGGAGTGGAATCGGCACTCCTAAACCATTTAATTAATTCTTCGCTATCGGCATGAACTGAAAACTCTTCTATTTGAACTATTTCGGCGTTCACATCAACGAATTTGCCATACATTTTTATAGTTTTGGCGCCAGATAATAGATATTGGCCACGAGTACCTGCAGCCTGATAACCGACGAGCAGAACCGAATTATTCGGGTTCGGCAACATATGTTCGAGATGATGCACAACACGACCACCGGTAGCCATGCCACTTGCCGAAATGATTATTGAAGGCTGATCAATATCATTAATTGCTTTAGATGCTTCAACAGTTGTTGCTTCATTTAATGTTCCCGGATCAAAAGGGTCTTCACTGAGATTAAAAAGCTCTGGGCGAATTTCGGGAGATTTTGAATTTATTGCATCTCTATAATGATTAAGGGCGGAAAGTGCCATAGGAGAATCGACATAAATTGGTAAATTTGGGATCTTCTTAGTTTTAATCAACTTCTTTAATGTCATCAACATAATTTCAGTGCGATCTACGGCAAAAGCTGGAATCAAAATATTGCCACGTCGTTTGATAGTGCGATTAATCGCATCAGCCAAAGAGTCATCTGTCTTAGGGTGCGTGCGATCACCGTAAGTGGATTCGGTTACCAAAGCTGAAATAGCACCTTTCGGAATTAAGTCAGGATTGGTAAGCACCATGTGATTACCGCGTCCAATATCTCCAGTGAATACAACTCTCTTACCCTCAACCGTTAGATCGACAAAAGAGGAACCCAAAATATGTCCGCTTCTATGGAATGTCACTGTGACATCTTTGGCTACTTCAAAGGGTTCGTGGAAAGGAATTGGGTGAAATAGCGAAATCGCCTTTTCTGCCTCTTCGGCGTTATAAAGGCCGGTGGGGTCTTTATGTTTTGAAAAACCCTTTTTCTTTGCATATTTAGCATCTTCGGTTTGTAATTTTGCAGAATCTCGTAAAACGATTGCCGCTAGTTTTGCAGTGTATGGGGTGCAATAAATCGGACCGTCATATCCTTCTCGAACCAATTTCGGCAGATAACCACAATGGTCTAAATGCGCATGTGAAATAACTATTGCATCAATAGATTGTGGATCCTCGGAGAACTTCTCCCAATTCTTAAGCCGCAGCTCTTTTAAGCCTTGATATAAACCACAATCAATCATCACTTTTGATGATTTTCCTTGCACGATGAAACGACTACCAGTCACAGTTCCGACTGCGCCGAGGAATTTGATGGTCGGAGACATGTTTAAAGACTATCGTAAGGAATGTGAAAGACAAGGTGACTGCGGCGTTACTTTATTCATCGACGACTGCGTTAGCGCTTGGTCTAATTTTTAAATATTTTCTGAACATTAGCGCCGATATTCCATGGGCAATTGGTGGTTTTATCGGATTAATCCCATCTATTAAATGGGTTTTAGATGAACTTAAAGATAAACAGATGGGATCTGATGTTTTAGCCATCTTTTCAATCGTTGGAGCTCTGGCAATAAGAGAGTTTTTTGCCGCCGCCGTGATCTCATTCATGTTGGCTTCCGGTCGAGCTCTGGAAAGTTGGGCAGAGGGGCGCGCAGATTTTGCATTGAAATCACTAATCGATCGAATGCCAAAGTTGGCAAACAGAATTACAAAGACTGGTCAATTAGAAGTAATTAAAATTGAGGATGTCGAGATAAATAATCGATTGCTAGTTAAATCCGGTGAAATTGTTCCTGTAGACGGAATTGCTCAAGAAACTTGTTACCTAGATCAATCTGCATTAACTGGAGAACCAATGCCAGTTCTATTGGAAAAAGCAGGTTCTGTAATTAGTGGCACCATTAATGCAGGGAATGCATTTGAAATGATAGCTTCCGGAAATGTAAGCCAAAGTACATATTCTGGAATTGTCACAATGGTTCGCAATTCAAGAGCACAATCTTCTCCGAATATTCGACTTGCAAATAAATGGGCGCTACGTTTTGTGCCAATCACTATGGCAATGGCAGCATTAACATTTTTGCTTACTGGCGATGCAACTCGAACTGTTGCGGTTTTAGTAGTTGCTACTCCTTGCCCTCTAATTCTGGCAGTACCAATTGCTTTAGTTTCTGGGATGTCTAGAGCCACTAAAAGTGGTGCGGTTATTAAAGGTGGCGCGGTATTAGAGAAGTTAAGCAAAGCCGAAGTTGTTCTTTTAGATAAAACCGGAACAGTTACGCACGGCGGGCCAGTCATTACCGAAATTGTTACTTCATCGGGAATTACCCATGAATATGCATTACAAATGGCGGCATCTTTAGATCAATACAGCCCACATGTAGTTGCTAAATCATTGGTGGATGAAGCTAAAAACAGAGGCATTTCATTGCTTAGCGCTTCAAATGTGGTCGAAGAACATGGCAAAGAAGTATCTGGAGAAATAGATGGAGTCCTGATACGAGTGGGTGCGGCGCCGACAGACCTGCCAAGCTGGGCAAATCTGAAACAACCTTTAATTGTTGCATTGCACATCAACAATCAGCTGATTGCAATTTTTGGATTAGAAGACCCAATTCGTTCTGAATCGAAAAAAACAATTAGTGACTTACATAAATTGGGAGTAATCGAAATCGTTATGGTCACTGGTGACAAAGAAGAGACTGCCTCTATTGTCGCCAGTGAGTTAGGAATCAACAGAGTCATAGCCAATTCATCTCCTGAAACTAAATTAAATGTAGTTCACGAGTATCGAAATAAAGTTTCAGGAAGTGTCATTGTGGTCGGCGATGGAATTAATGATGCCCCAGCTTTAGCGGCTTCTGATGTAGGTATTGCGATGGGCGCAAGAGGGGCATCCGCAGCTAGCGAAGCCGCAGACGTGGTAATTATTGAGGACTCAATCGATCGGGTCGTGAGCGCGATTTCAATTGCAAAGCTTTCTCACTCAAAGGCTATGCAGGCATCAATTGGTGGAATGGGTCTGGCGTTGATTGCGATGTTCGCTGCGGCTTTCAATCTATTAACTCCCAGCCAAGGAGCAATTGCTCAAGAATTTATTGACTTGCTAGCAATTATGTGGGCTTTAACAACTTTAAGTTCAAAATAGTTCAATTTGAATGAATGTCTCTACGATTAATTATCCATGAGGCAGAAATGGCGCAAAGCGCTGAAAGAATCAAGAACTTGAAATTTGTACTCCATTTAAAGCCTTCAATCAATTGATTAGCTTCAATTAACCACTGAAATGGATTAATTGGCTTAATGAAATCAAATCTTGTTACTAAAGCTGTTAAGGTGTAGAAAACATAGAAAAGGATTGCCAACCCAGATCCGATTCCAAGTGAAGCACCTCTCTTGCCTAAAAGTGCTCCCAATAGCGCACCTAATGAGGCAAAGAGCATTCCGATTAAGAAACAGCCAACAGATCCAGCGGCAACCTGAGTAGCCGTTAATTGCATATTTACAATCCTGGCGCCAATCATGAGATTAATGAAATTAATAACTGCGAGCAAACCAAGTGCACTAATCATTGCAATCAATCTTGACCAAAGAATTTTGGATCTTGTGATTGGAAGTGCAAAGAGCATATCTGCTGTTCCGCGTTCCTCATCGTCTGCAGTGGCACCGGCACCCCATGCCAACCCGACACCAATCATTACCATTGGAATTATTAGGCTAAAAAGCTCAGTGTTTAGAAAACCTGGACCTGAAAAATAGTCTTCCATTCGAAACATTTTCTTAAAGCCTTCAGGAAAGGAGTCTAAGAAGCTCTTCATAGAATCACCGGATTTACTCATTGTGGGGTAAACCGAAAGTTCTATTGAATTCATAACTATCAGTACGGCGGCCCATGAGATGAAAGATTTCCAATGGCTACGCCAAGTTTGAAAGAAGAGCTGGCGATTCAATTGCGACCAACTTCCGCAAGAAAAATATCTTCCAAACTAGTTTCGTGAGTTTTAACATTTTCTACGCCAAGTTCAACTGCAAGCTTTAGTAGTTCATGTTCAGACCCTACGACGGTGCAGGTAATGCGCTTTCCATGTACATCAACTTCCGAAACTGAAGATAAGGATTTAAATCGCTCTGCTGAAGTAATTGCCGGAAAATGCAGATCTATTTTTCTGATTGTTCTTGACCTCAAGGTGGCAATATCTTCAAAGACCATTAGTCGCCCCTTGTTTATAATGGCTACTCGGTCTGCCAAATGTTCTACCTCGCTCATTACATGTGAAGAGAGCAGGACTGCCGCACCTCGAGCTTTGGCTTCATCAAGTATTTTTTCAAATTCGATTTGAACCAATGGATCTAACCCACTAGTTGGTTCGTCCAGGAATAAGATTTTTGGTTGGTGCATAAAGGCTTGAATAACAGCAACTTTCTGACGATTACCCTTAGAAAGTTCACCAATTTTCTTGGTTAAGTCCAATTTCAGCCGTCTGGCATAGTCATAAATAATTTCATCGCAATTTACACCACGGATATCCGCAAACATCTTTAGGAAATCCAGAGCTTTATATCGATTGTAATAAGTTGGCGCACCAGGTAAGTAACCAACTTGGCTCCTTAAATCTGGATTTTTGGTAAGCGCATCAGCGCCATTAAAAGATGCTCTACCGCTACTGGCATTTATTAATCCAAGTAGCACTCGAATTGTGGTTGATTTGCCGGCACCGTTAGGACCGAGAAACCCAACAACTTCGCCAGCTTTAATTTCTAGGTTTAGATTTTCAATACCTACAACATCGCCATAGAACTTTGTTAAGCCTTGAATCTCAACAACATTCATACCTTAAGAGTAGCCTTTGCTTCATGATCCGTGAAGCGAAGAAAAGTGATGTACAAGCCATCTATGAACTCATTATTGAGCTGGCGATTTATGAGCGTGAACCTGATGCAGTTGTAGCCACAGTTTCCGATATAGAAGAGAATTTATTTGGGGCAAATCCTGTTGCTTTCTGCCATGTTGCAGAAGTGGATGGTCAAATAGTTGGCATAGCAATTTGGTTTCTTAATTACTCCACCTGGTTAGGTAAAGCAGGTTTATATCTAGAGGATCTATTTGTTAAACCTGAATTTCGCGGCCAAGGCTTGGGTCTGCAATTAATGAAAACTTTGGCAAAACATTGTTTTGACCACGGCTACGAAAGATTTCAATGGTGGGTTTTGGATTGGAATGAACCTTCGATTAAGTTCTATAAATCTATCGGTGCTGAAGCGATGGATGAATGGACTGTTTATCGATTATCAGGTAGTGCACTTAAGAGTTTTGCAGCTTCATCCACTTCGAATTTTTGATGTTCAAATAGCGCCTGCCCTGGGTAATTCTCTGTGTGGTCGAATGGGTCATCTAACTTCTTAACACCAGATAATTGTTGTAAAACAAAAAGTCCACAGAACGGTGAATAGACCGCGTTATAACCACCTTCGTGGGCAATCATTAATTTATTATTCTTAGATACACTCATCAGAATTTCAGTTAACTTTGCGTAACCATTAGCAGTGAGCATCATTCGACCCAATGGATCGTATACGCAAGAATCAAAGCCGGAAGCCACTGCAATTAAATCAGGATTAAATTTCTTGATGGCAGGAGCAACCACGTGTTCAAAGGCATACTGGTAACCGCCATTACCGGTTCCTGCAGGCAATGGGATATTTAAATTGGTGTTAATACCTGCACCTTCACCTATTTCACTTCTCATTCCAGAATTTCTTGGATAAAGACGATCTTGATGTAATGAAATTGTTAGAACATTTGGATCATTGTAAAAAACATCTTGAGTTCCATTTCCGTGGTGAACGTCCCAATCAACAGTAGCGATTCGAATTCCGGGATTGTCACGTTTGATTACAGAGAGCGCGATACCAAGATTTGAAAAGAGACAATAACCCATTCCGCCCGAACGTATTGCATGATGTCCAGGTGGGCGTACGAGTGCGTAACCGTTATCAACTTCTCCTGACATTATGGATTGTGCCAGCGCCGTAACCGCACCAACCGCCATTGTTCCAATTTCATATCCACCTTTTGCAAGCGGTGTCTCACCATCTCCGGCATCGCCACCAAGTCTTTGTTCGCTAATTTTCTTGAGATTGGTTAAATAACTTTGCGGATGCACTAATAGCAATTCATCATCAGTTGCATGACGCGCAGGGATACGATGCAAATGATCAATTAGTCCAGATACGACTATCAGCTCATGAATACGTTTCTTGGTCTCAGCGTTCTCATAATTTAAGAATGGCTGTAATCCTTTGGCAGGATCGCTTGGAAAGAAGCCTGCATTTGTGCCGGTGTCATGCCAGCCAAAGAGTTCGTGATAAACGTAACCGGTTTTCATAGTCATGTGTTGGTCTCCTCAATGCAAGGTTAGTAGAATTCAGCTTCCGATAGGGGTAGTTATGTCAGCAATTTATGAAGCGCTTGAAAAGGGAATATTGATTTCAGATGGCGCCATGGGAACCATGTTGCAGGGAAAAGGATTAACTGACGGTGGCGCTCCTGAATTATGGAATGTAGAAAACCCAACCGCAATTGAAGAGGTCCTGGAAGAATATGCAGCGGCTGGCGCAAATTTAATTACCACCAATACTTTCGGTGGCACTCGCGGTAGATTGCAGATGCATGGTCTTGAAGATCGACTTTTTGAATTAAATAAAGCCGGCGCAGAGATTGCCCGCAAAGTTGCAGATCGTCATCCAGGCTGTTTTGTAATGGGTGATGTAGGACCTTCAGGTGAATTGATGGAACCTATGGGCACAATGACAATTGACGAAGCCAAGGCGCTTTTTGCGGATCAAATCAAAGCGTTAGTAGCTGGCGGTGTTGATGCAATATTGATCGAAACCATGAGCGACTTACAAGAAGTAGAAGCTGCAGTTAGAGCAGCTAAAGAAATTGCGCCAAATTTGCCAATAATTGTTACTTTTTCTTTTGATACAAATTTACGCACCATGATGGGAGTCAAGCCAGCGGTTGCAGTAAAAACTCTAGCTGCTGAAGGTGTTCGCATTATCGGAGCAAATTGTGGTCGCGGAGTTGATGAGATGCGAGTAATCGCAAAAGAGTTAACCGAAGCACGTCCTGATGGTGTCTTCATCATTACGCAATCCAATGCCGGGCTGCCAAAATTAGTCGGCGGCGATTTTGTTTATGACGGAACACCTGAAGAGATGGCTAAATACGCACTGGACATGAAAGAGCTTGGCGTTAATGTGATTGGTTCATGCTGCGGATCCTCGCCCGCTCATACTAAAGCGATGTCTGAAGCTATCTAATGCGTAAAGTCGTTGCCGGCTATTTAATTCATTCCATCACAGCTTTTGGTGCAATTGCAGGGCTAATTTCGCTTGAAGAATTCATCAATGGCGACTATCGCAGTGGATTACTTTGGTTAATCGCTTGCCAAATCATTGATGGATTTGATGGTCCGATGGCAAGAAAAATCGATATCCACATTCATGCCACCAGATTTGACGGTCATATTCTTGACTTAGTAGTCGACTATGTAACTTGCGTTGTAGTGCCAGTTGTGATGTTGGTCAGATTGGATTTATTAACTGGCCACTGGGGATTATTTTTTTCAGGTCTAATTATTTTCACAGGCGCCTTGTGGTTTGCTCGCACAGATCAAGAAACAGATGATCATTGGTTTAATGGTTTTCCGGCGGCTTGGAATTTGGTTATTCCTACTTTCATAATTTTAGGAACAAGACAAAGTTACATAATTGCAATCATTATTGTGCTATCTGTTTTGAGCCTAAGTAAGCTGCAGTTTCCACATTTAGTTAAAGTGGAATTTTTACGGCCATTAACTTGGTCGTTGGCTGTTATCTATTTTGTTGCATTGACTGCGCTCTCGTTCCAATATCCATCGGGTGAATCGGCGCTAAAACCAATTTTGGTTCTATTTCCACTTTATATTTTTGGAATCTCCATCATTCATACTTGGAATGCGCGTCAAAGAAGCGTAAACTCATCAAATGATTGATTTTGAAGCCATCGCATTAGCTGACCAATTTTTAGTTGTAATTAACGCGGCTATCGCTGCATTACTAGGTTCAGCAATTGGTTGGGAACGTGATCGCGCAGGTAAATCTGTAGGACCTCGCACCATGGCTCTGGTTGGCGCCTCGGCAGCCGCAATAGTAAATATTGGTCATATCCTTGGCGAAAATGCACAGTTCGGAGATCCAACACGTGCAATGCACGCAATCATTACTGGCATTGGTTTTCTTGGTGCCGGCTTAATTTTCCAGACGCGTGATTCAGGTACTAAAGGCGTTACAACCGCAGCAACAGTCTTTGCAACAGCCGCGATGGGTTGTGCAGTTGGCCTTGGCTTCCAGGTTGCTTCAATCGGATTAACAATTATTATTTTGATTGTTTTACGTTCTACACATATGTTGGAAATTACCGCAAATCGTCGTCACGACGATGAGTAATTGAGTATTTAAGCCCAATATTCGTAAGCAAACCAGACTGCGCAAAGCAGTCCGATTGCAAATATTCCCATTCGGTATGCATCACGACTAAATTTGTCTACAACTTTTGCACCGAAATAACCGCCAATTGCACAGCTAACCGCCAAAACTGCAGCAAATGTCCAATCAACTTTTCCACTAGCGATATAAATCAAATTAGAACCGATGCAGGTCATTGTTACAACCACATTCTTACTTACATTGATATCAGAGACAGTTCTTTTGGCATCTCTAGCAAGAACTGCAATAGTCATAACACCTTGACCAGGACCAAAGTAGCCCGCATAGAATCCAATAGCAGTCAGCCAGAAGTATTCAATTTTCTGCTTTAAGGGAGTTAAATTCTCTTTTACTTTAATAAAAAGCGATAAGGATGCTATTAAGATCAGAATTGGAACTAACTTTTGAAACCCTGCTATTGGCATCAGCGCTAGCGCCAGTCCACCAATAACGGCACCAATCATTGAAAATCCGATTAGTTGACTCTCCGCTTTGATGATTCCTTTAATCTCATTAAATCTTCCAAATAATGCACCAACATTTGCAGTCCAAACGCCTAGCGCATTGGTCATCGCGGCTGTCACCGGATTCAATCCGACCGCAATCATTGCAGGAAAAGATAGTACGGAGGCGCCACCTGCAAACCCGTTGAGAAAACCAACAGCTAATCCAACAATGAAAATTGCGACAATTTCAACCATGAGTGACGTTAAGAATAGCCTTATATACTCGCGAAATGAAGAAGAAAATCGCACTCGCACTCATGATTGCTTTATTTTCTTCAAATAATTCATATGCCTCATCAAAAGTGACCATTTTCGCCGCATCAAGCTTGATTGAGAGTTATATAGAGCTAGGAAAGAGATTCGAGAAGGCGCACCCCGGAGTAAAAATTACTTTTTCTTTTCAATCATCAACAACTTTGATGAC
The DNA here is from genome assembly GCA_018883345.1 of Candidatus Nanopelagicaceae bacterium. Taxonomy (GTDB): domain Bacteria; phylum Actinomycetota; class Actinomycetes; order Nanopelagicales; family Nanopelagicaceae; genus ZLKRG08. The sequence goes on along the minus strand of VEQG01000007.1, from coordinate 47,000 downwards.
GCAAATAAAGTCGGGGGCACCGGCAGATATTTTTGTCTCTGCCGAACCATTTACAGGAGGTAGCGACTATTTGATTAACCGGGTAGTCCTAGCCGTTCCTAATCGCTCATCAATTAAAAAGATTTCAGACCTGAATAATAAAGAGGTAATTTGGATTCAATGTGCGCGTGAAGTTCCTTGCGGATCTGTAGCGGAAGCAGCCCTCATTGGAGAAAATGTGACTTCAAAACCCGTTTCTTTGGAACCAAAAGCTTCTAGCGTGTTAGCTAAATTGCTGGCTGGTGAAGTCGATGCCGCTATTGTTTACCGCACCGATGTTTTAGCAAACAAAAATTTACGGGCAATAGAGTTTGCAAATCTTCAGGCAGCCTCAACTACCTATCAAATAGCACAATTGAAAACGAATCGATGGGCTAATACTTTTATGAGCTACATAAAATCGCGTTCTGCAATCAAATACCTACAAAGCAAAGGGTTTGATACAAAGTGAAATTTGGAATAATGACAAAGTTATTGTCAATTACGGCGGCCGCAATCATTATTGCACCGTTGGTATCTCTAATGGCAAAAGTTCCCTGGAGCAACTTTTTGGGTTCACTATCTGATTTAACTGCAATCAAATTATCTATTTGGACCTCAACTTTAGCTGCCGTTATTTCGCTTACCTTAGGTGTGCCATTGGCTTGGATTTTGGCGAAAAGTTCAAACAGAATTAGCAATTTAATACGTCCTTTAGTACTGGCGCCAATTGTTTTGCCGCCAACTGTTGCCGGAATTGCACTCATTTCATTGATGGGTAGAAATGGATTGCTTGGTAAATATATTTACGAAATAACTGGCTGGTCTATGCCATTTACTTCAAGTGCAGTAGTTCTAGCTGGCATCTTTGTAGGATTGCCATTCGTTGTATTAATTTGTGAATCTAATTTCAGACAATTGCCGAAAGAGATAGAAGATGCCGCAATTATTGATCGAGTAAGTGGCAACGAACTTTTTCAGAAGATTGCAATTCCACAATCTAGAAGTGCAATCGCAACTGGTGGAATATTGGCTTGGGCTAGAGCGATGGGAGAGTTTGGTGCCACTTTAATGTTTGCGGGTTCGCTGCCTGGCGTAACACAAACCTGGACCATGTTGATTTACCAAGAATTAGATGTAAATGTTGATACTGCTTATGTGCTTTCTGCTGTGATGTTAGTAATTGGAGTATTAATAGTTTTCTTATTGCGCAAGCCGCTTAGAGAAGCGATGCGATGAAAAAAATTATATTGACTGGAGGCACCAGCCATCGTTTTGGTTCAAATAAATCTGAAGCAGAGATCAATGGTAGATCTCTTTTGGAAATATTGACTTCAGAGTTAGATGATTTGATTATCGTCGGTCCTAAAACCAATATTGATGCAATTTATGTACGTGAAGAACCAATCGGTGGCGGTCCGGTGGCAGCGATTGGAGCTGCTATGAATGTAGTTGATACAGAACTGGTTGCGATTTTTGCAACGGATATGCCTTTTGCTCCGAAAATTTTGGAAAAGTTAGAGCAATCACTGGTTGATGATGCGGCGCTGCCAGTTGATAGTGAAGGATTTGTACAGCCGCTAGCTGCGCTATATAAGAGCAATCAGTTAAGAAGTGCATTATGTTCGTTAGGGGCACTTGAAAATAGGTCGCTCAAGGAGTTGGTGGCGATCTTAAAAATTAACCAAGTTCCATTGGTTGAAACGGAGTTCCTGTTAGACATTGATACCCAAGCAGATCTGTTTAAAGCAATTGACTTGGCTAGTAGATTGGCGCAATGACCTTAATTGAGCCTAGTTGGGATGAAGCTCGCGTAGCCGCTGCCAATTTAGCAAATTTGGTCCGCTTACAAGCAACTGAAATTGTTCCGATAAATCAATCAAGTAATCGTGTGCTAGCGATAGCTGCAAAATCTTTAGTTGAATTACCAACTTACATAACAAGTGCAATGGATGGATATGCAGTCGCAGGAAATGGGCCTTGGAATTTAATCGGAGAGATCAAAGCTGGTTCACCTTTTCAAGGAAGGCTAGAACCTGGACAAGCTTTAGGTATCGCTACTGGTGCCGTAATTCCAGAAGGAGCATTTGGAATACTGCGTTGGGAAAATGCAACTGTAAATGGCAACCAAATTAGCGGTGAAACCTCAGAAGAAAAGGATTTTCGTCCAGCCGGTGAAGAAGCAAAATTGAATGAAGTGCTAATTGAAAAAGGTACTACGCTGACACCAGCCATGGTCGGTCTATTGGCTGCATCTGGTTACGATGAGATTGAAGTAGCAAAACGCCCAACAGTTGGGTTACTTCTTCTTGGTGATGAAATTCAACTATCCGGACTTCCCAAAGATGGACTTGTAAGAGATTCTTTAGGTCCACAGCTTCCAATATGGCTTGAAAATTTAGGCTGCCAAGTCTTACAAGTTGAATATATTTCTGATCAGTTAGATTTAACAATCTCTGCCATAGATAAAGCATCAAAGCAGTTTGATATTTTGGTGACAACTGGTGGTACTGCAGATGGGCCAAGAGATTTTTTGCACTCTGCAATAGCTAAATTAAATGGCGTAATACATGTTGATAAAGTTGCCGTGCGGCCGGGACACCCACAACTATTAGCAATGGTGAATGGAAAACCATTAATTGGTTTGCCTGGAAATCCACAGTCAGCCGTAGTCGCATTGCTAACTTTAGGCGCGCCGCTAATTAACACGATTCTAGGAAAGCCAAATTTGCCGCTTCCGGTAATTTCTAGTGATGATCTTTTTGAAGCTCAATCAGGATTCACCAGATTGGTACTGGGAACTTTAGATAAGGGACATTTCAAAATTGGTAAGTATTTAGGAAGTGCAATGCTTAGAAGTTTGGCGCACGCTGATGGTTTTGCAGTTTGCACCAACCCACCAACCACCCTTCGTTGGCTAGGATTACCACTATGAGTTCTGGCAATCTAAGCCATATCAACGATAAAGGCGAAGCAAATATGGTCGACACTTCTGGCAAAGAGATCTCGGTTCGTATCGCAATCGCAACTGGCAAAGTAACCATGAAATCTGAAGTATTGAATGCGATTGCTTCTGGCCAAACTCCAAAGGGTGATGTATTAGCAACTGCACGAATTGCTGGAATTATGGGCGCCAAGAAAACCAGCGAGCTGATTCCTCTCTGCCATCCAATTGCCCTAAATAAAGTAGAAATTGATCTAAGAATTGTAAGCGACGGCGTAGCGATTCAGGCAACTGCAAAAACAACTGATCGCACTGGAGTTGAAATGGAAGCCCTGACTGCAGTTTCGGTAGCAGGACTTACCTTGATAGACATGATCAAAGCAATGGATCCCCATGCAAGCATTAATGCGGTCCAAGTAGAGAGTAAAAGCGGCGGCAAAACTGGCGATTGGCAGCGATGAAAAAGGCATTAATCATTACTGCTAGTAATCGTGCAAGTGCTGGAGTTTACAAAGACTTAAGTGGGGCAGCGCTCAAAGAGGGATTAACGCAATTGGGTTATCAAGTTTTGGGCCATAAGCTGGTTCAAGATGACATCAATCAAATTGCAACCACAATAAAGAGCGCGCTGTCAGAAGAGATAGATTTAATAGTCACAACTGGCGGAACTGGAATCTCACCAACAGATGTAACACCAGAAGCCACAAAACCATTGATTGAACGTGAGTTACCAGGATTTGCTGAAGCAATCAGAGCATACTCTCGCGAAAAAGTTCCAACTGCAGACTTATCTCGCGCATTAGCGGGCGTAACCGGCAAATCATTAATCGTAAATCTACCCGGTTCACCAGGAGCGGTTAAAGATGGCTTGGTAATTATTGAAAGACTTGCACCACATATTCATGATCAGTTGGCTGGAAATGATCACAGCACAAGTAACTGATAAGAAAATATCTGCAACGGCTTTAACTGAATTGGTTAAGCTGGATGAAGCAGGTGCTATTGCTACCTTTAGTGGAGATGTGCGCAACAATGATAAAAACAAAGCAGTGATATCTTTAAATTACGAAATTCATCCAACTGCCCAAGCGGTAATTGAAAAAATTACAAACGAAGTTGCTAGCAAGTATGAAGTAAAAGCAGTAGCTGTTGCGCATCGATACGGCTTGATTCCAATCGGAGAAAGTGCATTTGTAGTTGCGGTATCTTCGGCTCATCGTGGCCCAGCATTTGAATGTTGCCAAGAGTTGGTTGAGCGAGTTAAAGCGGAATTACCTATCTGGAAATATCAAAAATTTGCTGACGGTAGTACCGAGTGGGTGAATAGCGCATGAGTTTGATTGATAAATATGGCCGAGTGCATAGAGATTTACGAGTTTCACTTACAGATCGCTGTTCACTGCGTTGCACCTATTGCATGCCATTTAATTTCGATAAATGGCTACCTAGCGAGACCTTATTGACAGCCCCAGAAATAGTTAAAGTAATTGAAATTGCCGTATCTCAAGGGATTAAAGAGGTCAGATTAACCGGGGGAGAACCTTTATTACGCCCAGATATTGTAGAGATAGTCTCTCGAATCAATGCATTAGAAAATGTGCCAGAACTATCCATGACGACAAATGGCGTAGCTTTAGCAAAAGTCGCAAACGAATTAGCTAAAGCTGGTTTAAAAAGAATCAATATAAGTCTAGATACTTTGGATTGGGAACGTTTTAAGAGGCTTACCTTTAGAGATAGATACGACGATGTTATCGAAGGAATTGCCGCAGCTAGAGCGGCAGGATTGGCCCCTATCAAAATAAATACAGTTTTGATGAGAGATATAAATGGTGATGAAGCCTTGCCATTATTAAAGTGGGCACTTAAAGAGAGTTTAAATTTAAGGTTTATCGAACAAATGCCACTTGATGCAGGTGATGCTTGGACTAGAAGTAATTTGATTACGGCAGATGAAATTTATAACCAAATAAGTTCAGAATTTGAATTAACACCAGTGGCAGAGCGCGGTTCATCTCCAGCTGAAGAGTTTTACATAAATGGTGGTCCGGCAACGGTTGGAATCATTGGAAGTGTTACCCGTTCATTCTGTGCAAATTGTGATCGGTTACGACTTACATCTGATGGTCAATTAAGGAACTGCCTATTTTCAAACGAAGAGACAGATTTGAGATCTATTTTGCGCAATCGAAATTTGACTGAGCGAGAAAAACTAGAAGATATTGTGAAAGCTTTTGGACTAAGCGTTAAAGCTAAATTGCCAGGACATGGAATTAATAATCCAGATTTCGTAAAACCAGTTCGGCCAATGTCCGCGATTGGCGGTTAGCCTCCGGCAAACTGAGGCAGCACATCCACTTGATCGCCATCTGATAAAGATTGCGCCAAGTTGGTGCAGGATTCCCCATTTAGCAGGTAAGAGCAGGTTGGCAGCAATTTGGTCATTTCGGGGCTTAGCTGGCTAAGGCTTGAAATCAGCTCCCCGATGGATGAAGCGGGAACCTTGAGTTCGGCCGTGCCGGCTGCCGCCTTCGCCGCCGCATAAAAGTTGACCCTCGCCACGAGAAATAGCGTAGCGCACCCCCTTGAAGTTGATATATCACTGATATACCTTGGCGCCGTGAGTTTGATTCAGCCAATGAGGGAAAATCAATCGTTAAGCGATGAGGCCTATGCCCAGATTCGCTCGATGATTATTAGCTGTCAGCTCCGTCCAGGATCAGTAATTTCTGAAGTCGAATTAATGTCCCAATTAGAAATGGGACGTACACCAATACGAGAAGCGCTACGTAATTTAGCCAACGAGAAATTAATTGAAGTTTATCCACGGCGCGGAATGTTTGTAGCTGGCGTCGATGTAAAAGATTTGGCTGCGATTTCGGAAGTACGTGGCCAATTAGAGATCCAAGCAGCAGGTCTTGCAGCAGAGCGCGCTAGCGCGACCGATAAATCTGTAATAGATCAATTAATAAAAGAAATTGATGCAATTAAAGGCGAACCTAAGATGGAGAAGTTGATTCACTTGGATCAAAGAATTCATCATCAGATTTATGCTGCAACACATAATGATTTTCTAGTGTCAACGTTAGATCAGTATTACGCACACGCGCTGCGCATCTGGTTTATGGCTCTAGACCGCGTCTCTGAATTAGAAGATGCAATCATCGAACACCGCGCGCTCTTGCAATCAATTCTTGACGGAGACAAGAATGCGGCAGAGCTTGCGATGCGAGAACATATCGAAGGTTTCGAAACCACCATCAGAAAGAGCCTCTAAGGCAAATCAAGGAGAAAAAACCATGGCACAACTACCTGCAAAAGCTAAGTGCGTAATTATCGGCGCTGGCATTGTTGGCAATTCCGTTATGTATCACTTAGCTCGACTAGGTTGGAAAGACTTAGTTCAGATTGATAAAGGGCCACTACCTAATCCAGGTGGATCTACTGGCCACGCATCAAACTTTATTTTCCCAGTGGATCATTCAAAAGAAATGGCTCATATCACTGCGGATTCAATGAAGCAGTACAAAGAGCTAAATTGCTTTACTGAATGTGGCGGCATCGAAATTGCACGTACTCCGGAACGTATGCAGGAATTAGCTAGACGCATCACAAGTGCTAAGTCATGGGGCATTGATGGTGGTCGAATTGTTACTCCGGCAGAAGTTAAAGAGTTAGTGCCTTATGTTGAAGAATCAGTGATTCTCGGTGGTTATTACCAGCCAACAGTGGGTGTGGTGGATTCACTGCGCGCCGGTACTTTAATGCGTGAAAAGGCGATTGAAATGGGTGCAGCGCAAAGCTTTGCAAACATCGAAGTTACTGGCATGAAAGTTGAAAACGGTCGCATCAAAGGCGTAGAAACTGATCAAGGTTTCATCGAAGCAGAGTATGTATTAATTGCAACTGGTTGCTGGTCAGCACAGCTTGCAAAGATGGCAGGCGCAGAGATTCCATTGACTCCAGCGGTTCACCAGATGAAGGACGTTGGTCCGGTGCCATTCTTCAAGGATGCAAAGGGCGATATCGAATGGCCAATTCTGCGCGACATGGATACCAATATGTACGAGCGTCAACACGGTACCGGTTTGGAAATTGGTTCATATGCTCACCGACCAATTCTTTACGAAGCAAATGAAATTCCTTCAAATGCAGCAGCAGCTTTATCTCCAACCGAATTCCCATTCACTCAGAAGGATTTCGATATTCAAGATGAGCATGCTTACGAATTAGTTCCATCAATTCTTGGCGATGAAACTGTCCGTGAAAAATATGCAATCAATGGAATTCTTTCTTACACTCCAGATGGCATGCCAATTCTTGGTGAGACTCCAGAAGTTAAGGGACTTTGGTCTGCTGCAGCTGTTTGGATCAAAGAAGGCCCAGGAACCGGTCGCGCAGTTGCAGAGTGGATGGTGTTAGGCGATTCTGAGATTGATCTACATGCATCAAACATTGCCCGTTTCCATGAGCATCAGAAAGCACGCGAACACGTAAAGGTCCGCGTAGCGGAAAGCTTTAACAAGACTTACGGAATCGTTCATCCAAACGAACAGTACGAATCAAACCGTGGCGTTCGTAAATCAGCTATGTATGATCGTGAAAAAGCACTAGGTGCAGTTTTCTATGAGACCGCTGGTTGGGAGCGTCCATTCTGGTATGAATCAAATAAAGAACTAGTTGCAAAATTCGGTGAAAAAGTTATGCCGCGCGAAGCTGAATGGGAATCACGTTGGTGGTCGCCGATTATTAACGCTGAGCACTTACAGATGCGTGAAACTGCTGGAATTGTTGATCTTTCAGCGTTCTTTATCTTCGATATCACCGGCCCATCTGCGCTCGCAGTAGTTCAGAAGGCAGCGCTACGTCAGATGGATGTCGCAATTGGTCGCGTGGTTTACACGCCAGTGCTTGGTCCAAATGGTGGCTTCAAGTCTGACTTAACCATCATGCGTTTGGGCCAGAATCACTTCCGAGTAGTAACGGGTGGTGCACACGGTATGGCAGATAAGAAGTGGTTCTCAGATCTACTGCCAGAAGATGGCACTGCCGCAATTGCAGATTTAACATCTACATACACAACTATTGGTATTTGGGGTCCAAATGCCCGCAAGATTTTGCAAGCGATTACCAAAGCAGATGTTTCAAATGAAGCATTTAAGTTTGGTACTTGCAAGACTATCGAAATTGGTTCACTTCGAGTTCTGGCATCTCGTATCTCTTACGTTGGAGATCTTGGTTGGGAACTTTACATTCCAATGGAACAAGGCGAGAAGCTTTGGGATCTAATTTGGGAATCAGGAAAGAACCACGGTTTGATTCCAGTTGGTATCGGTGTTTACGGAACCACTGGGCGACTTGAGAAGAACTATCGTGCTTATGGCGCAGAACTTGAAACTGAATACAACGTTGTTGAATGCGGAATGCAAACACCAAAGTTGAAAGAGCAGGATTTCATTGGTCGCGCTGCGCATGAGAAGCATCGCGCTGAGAAGCCAGTAACAATGCTTTGCACACTTTTCGTTGATGATCACACATCAAAGTCAGGTGTTAAGCGATACATGCTTGGCAAGGAACCAATTCTTACTCTTGATGGAAAGACCATCGAAGATTCACATGGACGTCGTTCTTATGTAACTTCTGCAGGTTCAGCGCCATCACTTGGCAAGCACATTCTGATGTCATTCATTCCTACCGAAATGGCTAAGGTTGGAAATAAATTCTTAGTTGAGTATTTGGGTGAGCAATATCCATGCAGCATTGCAGAGGTTGGAATTACTCCTGTATTCGATTCAAGCAATGAAAGGATTTTGGGCTAAAAACATGGAGATTTTGGCATGTATTAAGCGTGTGCCGATTACTGGTAGTCAGTTAATTCTTACTCCTGATAATCAAGCGCTGCAGACGGACAACATGGGATACGGCATCTCTCCACATGAGGAGAATGCCGTTGAAGCTGGCGTCCAGTTAACAGAACAAATTGGCGGTCAGTTAACTCTATTAACACTTGGGCCAACAGATGCCGAAGAACAACTTCGTGCCTCTCTTGCAGTTGGTGCAGCACGTGCCATCTTGCTGGAAACTGATGGAAACGATTGGGATCCGCAAGCAACTGCAAATGCGTTAGTAGAAGCAATCAAAGCCGAACCTACTAAATTCGACATGATTATTTTTGGCGCAGAATCTGCAGACAGTGCTGGCTATCAAATTCACATTCGTGTAGCGCATGCCCTTGGCATGCCAATCATTACAAACGTAAAGGCGATGAAAGTTGAAGGCGGAAAAGTACGCGGTGAACGTGTAGTCGGAACGCAACGTGAAGTTTATGAAGCACCGCTTCCAGCTATTGTCACCGTTCGCGATGGATTAAATGTTCCTCGCTATCCATCTGTACCTGGTCGTATGCAAGCACGTAAAAAGCCAGTTGATATAAAGGCAGCTGGCGGCGCAGCACCGAAGCTGGAGAAGTTGAAATTAACCGTAGTTCCTTCAAAAGATACTGGCGCAGAAATCCTTGGAAATGGCGCTGATGCAGTTCCTGCGTTAGTTGAAAAGTTTAAGCAGATTGGAGTGCTCTAATGATTTTGGTATTGGTAGATCACGATCGTGGAACACTAGATCCACTCTCAACTCGCGCACTTACCGCGGCTCGCAAGATTGATGCTGATATTCAAGCTGTTGTAATTGGCGCTGCGGGCGCCGCAGTTGCAGCTGAAGTTGGAAAGTTTGGTGCGAAAGTTCTGCATGTCGTAAATAATGCTGAAATTTCAGATTACGCTCCAATGGCATCTGGTCGTGCGCTTTCAGAATTAGTAGATTCTTTAAAGCCGGCTGCCGTAATTGCAGCAGGTTCTCCGCGCGGCAATGAGCAATTAGCCCATTTAGCTGCATTTAGAGATATTCCGATGGCAGCAGAATGCACCAGCATTACATTGGGAGCTCCACATAAAGTGGTTCGTGCTCGTTGGGCAGGCAACTTACTTGAGGATGCAAATGTTCACTCTGATTTGTTAATCGCTTCAGTGATGGCGCTGGCATTCGAACCAGAAGAAGTTGGTGGTTCAGCCGAAGTTAAAGAGATTTCAGTTTCATTGTCTCCAGAAGATACCGTTGTTAAAGTTTTAGATCGCGTAGGCGAATCTTCAACTGGCGGTGTAACCCTCACCGATGCAAAGGTAATTGTCTCTGGCGGTCGCGGTGTTGGCGGACCAGAAGGCTTCGGAGTTATTGAAGAACTCGCATCTCTACTTGGTGGTGCAGTTGGTTGTTCACGCGTTGTGACCGCATCAGGTTGGCGTCCACATTCAGAGCAGGTCGGACAGACAGGTTCGAAAGTGGCACCAAATCTTTATCTTGCTTGTGGCATTTCAGGTGCGATGCAACATATTGCTGGTATGAAGAACAGCAAAACCATCATTGCAATCAATACCGATCCAGAAGCAACTATTTTCCGCTATGCAGATTACGGCATTGTTGGAGATCTTCATCAGGTACTTCCAAAGTTAATCGAAGCAGTTAAGGCGGCTAAATAAATGTCAGATATTGAAATTGCACAAAAAGCAGTAATGAAACCAATTACTGAAATTGGTGCATCGCTTGGAATTGCAGCAGAACATCTAGAGCCGTATGGTCATTACAAAGCAAAGATGTCTTTGAAGTATTTGGATTCACTTCCAGAGAAGAAGGACAGCAAGCTGATTTTGGTTACTGCGATCTCACCAACACCAGCTGGTGAAGGTAAGACCACAACAACTGTTGGTCTTGGAGATGCGCTTCGCCATATTGGTAAGAACTCTCTTATCTGCCTTCGCGAGCCTTCATTAGGCCCAGTTTTTGGCATGAAGGGTGGCGCCGCAGGTGGCGGATACGCACAAGTTGTTCCGATGGAAGATATCAATCTTCACTTCACCGGTGATTTCAATGCAATTGCGCTTGCAAATAACTTGCTTGCGGCGCTTGTAGATAACCACATCCACCATGGCAATGCGTTAAACATTGACGTACGACGTGTGGCATGGAAGCGCGTGGTTGATATGAATGATCGCGCACTTCGCGACATCGTTAATTCACTTGGTGGCGTTGGCAATGGCTACCCACGTCAAGATGGTTTCGACATTGTTGTAGCTTCAGAGATCATGGCAATCTTCTGCCTAGCAACATCAATCGAAGATCTTAAGGAACGCATTTCAAAAATCGTAGTTGGTTACACCACAGATAAGAAGCCAGTTCTTGCAAAGGATCTAAATGCACAAGGTGCGATGACAGTCATCTTGAAGGATGCATTTCAGCCAAACTTGGTGCAGACTCTTGAGAACACACCAGCATTTATTCACGGTGGACCGTTCGCAAATATTGCACACGGCTGCAACTCAGTAATTGCAACCAAGTCCGCTATGAAGATTGCCGATTATGTTGTTACTGAAGCAGGCTTCGGCGCAGACCTCGGCGCTGAGAAGTTCATTGATATCAAGTGCCGTAAGTCAGGCCTACGCCCAGATGCTTGCGTAATCGTGGCAACTGTTCGTGCGCTTAAGTATCACGGTGGTGCGGATCTTAAGGAACTAACAAACGAAAACCTTGCAGCTCTTGAAGCAGGCATTGTTAACTTAGAGCGTCACGTACATAACGTTTCAAAGGTTTACAACATCCCTGTGGTGGTCTCGATCAATAAGTTTGTTAGCGATACTGATAATGAAATTGCCCTTCTACGTAAAAAAGTAGAGGCGATGGGCGCAAAAATTACTTTGGCTAATCACTGGGCTGAAGGCGGTAAAGGTGCAACAGAGTTAGCGAATATTGTTGTAGAGCTCTGCGAACAGCCAAACCAGGTAACTTTCGTTTATCCAGATGAGGCAACTCTTTGGGATAAGGCAGTTGCAGTGGCGACCAAGATTTACGGTGCAGCAGAGGTAACAGCTGATGCGAAGGTGCGCAATAAGTTGAAAGAGTTACAGGAAGGCGGCTATGGCCACTATCCAATCTGCGTTGCTAAGACGCAGTACTCCTTCTCAACTGATGCATCTCTGCGTGGGGCACCATCTGGCCATTCCCTAAACATCCGCGAAGTGCGACTATCTGCTGGTGCAGAGTTTGTGGTTCTAGTTTGTGGAGAGATTATGACAATGCCTGGCTTACCAAAGCTACCTTCCGCCGAGAAGATTGATTACATTGATGGAAAGGTTGTTGGCCTTTTCTAGGCTATAAATTATGAGTTCAAATTCGTGGAACGCTGCGATTGCCGAAGATGTAATCGCAGCGCTTCGCGATGAGCCAGGACCGGTACTCATCGCGCTACAGGCAATTCAAGAGAAATTTGGATTTGTGCATGAAGATGCACTTCAAATGATTGCGGATCAATTTAATGTCTCGCGTGCTGAAGTATTTGGCGTCTTTACTTATTATCACGACTTAAAGAAAGTACCGCATGCAAATAATGCGGTGAAGATATGTGCAGCCGAAGCATGTCAAGCAGTTGGTTGCGATTCCTTAATTGCAGAAGCAGAAAAAGCTGGACTTGAAGTTGAGAAAGCTTATTGCTTTGGCAATTGCGCGCTCGGCCCTGCTGCGATGGTCGGTAATCGCTTGATTGGTAGAGCAACTCTGGAGAAATTGAAATGAAAATTTATATTCCAGGAGATGCTGCAGCTCAATCAGTTGGTTCAGATTTAGTTGCAGTGGCGATTGCAGCGGAAGCTGCAAAGCGAAATCTTGACATCACCATTGTGCGTAACGGCACCCGCGGTGCGCTATGGCTTGAGCCATTAGTTGAAGTAGAGATATCTGGTCAAAGAATTGGCTATACCAATGTAACTAGCGATGATGCCGCAGCAGTATTAGATGGTAGCCATCTTTCAATTGGCGCTGTGGACAGCTTTGATTGGTTAACAAAACAAGATCGAATTACCTATAAGAGAGTTGGAATAATTGATCCACTCTCAATTGCCGATTACGAGGCCCATGGTGGCTTTGTCGGATTGGCTAAGGCGCAGAAATTATCGCAAGCAGAAATAATTGCAGAAGTTACTGAATCAGGCTTACGTGGTCGCGGTGGTGCAGGGTTTCCAGCAGGCATTAAATGGAAAACTGTTATGGAGGCAGAAGCCGATCAGAAATACATTTGCTGCAATGCCGATGAGGGAGATAGCGGAACTTTTGCAGACCGAATATTGATGGAAGGCGATCCGTTTACATTAATAGAAGGTATGGCGATTGCAGCGCTTGCAGTCGGTGCGACTAAGGGTTTTATTTATATTAGATCTGAATATCCAGCTGCAATTTCGCAAATGAATAAAGCGATCGAAATTGCTGCACCTAAGTTGGGTAATTTTGAATTAAAGGTACGCGCAGGTGCCGGTTCATATGTTTGTGGCGAAGAGACCGCGATGCTTGAATCACTAGAAGGCAAACGTGGAGTAGTTCGGGCAAAGCCGCCGCTACCTGCACTTGAAGGATTATTTGGAAAACCAACTGTGATTAACAATGTTTTGACATTGGCTTCCGTGCCAGAAATTTTGGCAAGTGGTTCCGCTGCTTACAAAGCACGTGGTGTGGGGCGCTCGCTCGGAACTCAAATTTTCCAATTAGCTGGGAATATCAAACAAGGTGGAATTGTCGAAACCGGTTTTGGAATTTCTCTTGATGAATTAGTTAATGGTTATGGCGGCGGAACTTTGACTGGAAAACCGATTCGCGCAATTCAAGTTGGCGGCCCGCTAGGCGCTTATTTTGATGTTGATAAATTATCTGTAAGTGCAGATTACGAATCTATGGTTACGGCCGGTGGCATGTTGGGCCACGGTGGAATCGTGGTCTTTGATGATTCGGTTAATTTGGCCAAGCAAGCACGCTTTGCAATGGAATTCTGTTCGATCGAATCATGCGGCAAATGCACGCCATGCCGTATTGGTTCTACTCGAGGTGTAGAAACTATTGATTTAATTATCAATGGTAAGGATGTAGCGAAAAACAAGGAGTTATTGCTAGATCTTTGCGAAGTGATGACAGATGGATCTCTTTGCGCCATGGGTGGTTTAACACCACTTCCAGTAAAGAGCGCTTTAACAAACTTCCCAGAGGACTTCGGAGGAGCAAAATGAGCTTAATAATGGAACCAGATTTCGGTACTCCTAAATCTAAGCGCACCGAAAAAGTTACGGTCGAAATTGATGGCCAAACTGTAGAAGTCCCTGCCGATACCTCAATCATGCGCGCAGCAGCAGAGTGCGGCATCGATATCCCTAAGTTATGCGCAACCGATCGCTTAAAAGCTTTTGGTTCTTGCCGACTTTGCGTAGTTGAAATTGATGGCCGCAAAGGAACGCCTTCTTCATGTACCACTCCAGTTGCTGATGGTATGAAGGTTTCAACAAAATCAGAGAAATTAGATCGCATGCGCCAAGGCGTTATGGAACTTTACCTCTCTGATCATCCAGAGAATTGCGAAGTAGGAGATGCCTGCCAAGTGCATGGCGTTGCTAAGAAAGTTGGACTTAAGGAAGTTCGTTACGAAGCTAACGACAATAGAAAGACCCATTTAGATTTACCAAAGGATGAATCAAATCCATACTTCAATTTTGATTCAACAGAGTGCATTGTCTGTAATCGATGTGTTCGCGCTTGCGATGAAGTCCAAGGTACGTTCGCACTCACTATCACCGGCCGTGCATTCGATGCTCGTGTAAGCGCCGGAAATAAGAATTTCGTTGAATCTGAGTGCGTTTCCTGCGGCGCTTGTGTTCAAGCCTGCCCAACTGGCGCGCTAAAAGAGAAGAATCTGCTGACTATTGGCGCACCAACAAGATCTGTAGACACTACCTGCGCATATTGCGGAGTTGGTTGTTCATTTAGAGCAGAGATGAAGGGCAATGAAGTTGTCCGCATGATTCCTCTGAAAAATGGTGGAGCAAATGAAGGTCATTCATGCGTGAAAGGTCGCTTTGCTTGGGGTTACGCCTCTCATAATGATCGTCAGCTTTCTCCAATGATTCGCGAAAAAATCACGGATGAATGGCGCAAAGTAACTTGGGATGAAGCTATTGCTTATGCTGCAAATGGTTTGAAAAAAGTTCAAGAAACTTATGGTTGGAACTCTATTGGTGGAATCACTTCATCTCGCTGCACCAACGAAGAAGTTTATGTAGTACAGAAAATGGTACGTGCAGCTTTCGGTACAAACAATGTTGATACCTGTGCGCGTGTGTGCCATTCACCAACCGGTTATGGATTAAATAAGACTTTCGGTACATCTGCGGGCACTCAAGATTTCGAATCAGTTGAACATTCAGATGTAATCATGGTTATTGGTGCAAATCCAACTGATGCACACCCAGTATTTGGTTCACGCGTAAAGCAAGCGCTTCGAAAAGGTGCAAAACTTATTGTGGTGGATCCTCGACAGATTGATTTAGTTAAGTCCCCACACATCAAAGCAGAACATCATCTTCAACTTCTGCCGGGGACCAACGTCGCAATTATTAATGCGATTGCACACGTTGTTATGACCGAAGGACTTGAAGATAAGAAATTCATTGAGGAACGTTGCGATACTGAAGCATTTAAAGTCTGGGCTGAGTTCATCAAGAGACCAGAGAATTCTCCAGAGGCGATGGAGAAAATTTCTTCTGTTCCTGCATCTGAAATTCGTGCCGCTGCTCGACTTTATGCTTCAGTGCCAAACGGTGCGATCTATTACGGCTTAGGTGTTACCGAACATAGCCAGGGATCTACCATGGTTATGGGCATTGCAAACCTAGCGATGGCAACTGGAAATATTGGCCGCAAGGGAGTTGGCGTAAACCCACTACGTGGTCAGAACAATGTCCAAGGTTCCTGCGATATGGGCTCTTTCCCGCATGAATTACCGGGTTATCGCCACATCTCTAATCCAGATACTCGTGCAATTTATGAAAATCTTTGGGGCGTAAAGTTAAAAGAGAAACCAGGAATGCGTATTCCAAATATGTTGGATGCGGCAATTGCCGGTGAATATAAAGGAATTTATATTCAAGGCGAAGACATTGCGCAATCTGATCCAAATACTCAACACGTAACAGCGGGCCTTGCAGCCATGGATATGGTGATTGTTCAGGATCTATTCCTAAATGAAACTGCAAAATACGCACACGTATTCTTACCTGGAACTTCTTTCCTTGAAAAAGATGGCACTTTCACAAATGCAGAGCGACGCATCAATCGAGTTCGTCCAGCAATGCCATCTCAAACTGGTAAAGATGAATGGGAAGTTACCTGCGACCTTGCTAAAGCAATGGGTTACAACATGCATTACGAAAATGCCGCACAAATCATGGAAGAGATTGCAGCCACAACGCCAACCTTTGCTGGCGTTTCACATGCTCGCCTTGATGCCGAAGGCAGCATGCAATGGCCTGTTAACGAAAAAGCGCCTGACGGCACACCAATTATGCATATAGAAAGATTTGTGCGCGGTTCCGGAAACTTTATGTTGACTCCATATGTAGCAACTGAAGAGAAGACCAATCGTAAATTCCCATTATTGCTTACAACTGGTCGTGTTTTAAGTCAGTACAACGTGGGTGCACAAACTCGACGCACTGAAAATAACGTTTGGCATCCGCAAGATACTCTTGATATTCACGAATCAGATGCGGAGATGCGTGGCATTAAGGATGGATCATGGGTCAAACTCTCAAGTCGTGTTGGAGAAACTTTGATGCGCGCGCGAGTAACTGATGAAGTGGCACCAGGCGTGGTTTGGACTACATTCCACTTCCCAGAATCTGGTGCAAACGTAATCACAACTGATTATTCAGATTGGGCAACAAATTGCCCAGAATATAAGGTAACCGCGGTACAGGTGGAACCGAGTGAAGCGGTTGCTAAGTTGGCACATCATGGAGAACATGGTGATGTTCAGTTGGATTCAATTATTCGCATGGCAAATCAAATTGCGTTGAATATTCCATCTGCTGGAGCACCTGAAATCGAAGTAGCTCATCACATGACACAGTTTTGGACACCAATCATGCGTCAGCGTTTAGCTGAAGATGTTGATCCGAAGCTGCTATCAGATGTGGTTAAGAAGGCGCTTGAGCTCGTCAAGCAATCCTGATTCACCTACTATTTCAATTTCTAGAGGTAATTTCATTAAATCGGCGGCGGCTTGTGCAGCAATTTTTAATTCTTCAGTTGGATTCTGCGCAAGCCAGACAACTTTTTGGTAATTCTTAAAGTAATCATCAATCAGTTCCGGGTGTTTATCCAAACCTAATTCCACAACTACGCTTCTATGAAATGATTTAACTAAATAGTCTGTAAAGAAATAGGTACCGCTAGTTGTTAATTCGAAGACTCGTTCTTTTCCAGCAAAAACGTCATAGCAATGATCCCCGCCAAGTCTTTGTATTCCGTACTTTTCAATAACTTTATCTAGCGCTCCATAGGTACCACAATCGGAGTAAGCAACTGCAATTTTCTGGTACCTATCTTTAATTTCTGCAATTTTTGACTCTACTTCGCCAGCAATTTTTTCAGGCTGGTTGTGAAGTAGTGGCGGCAATGGGTAAATAGTGATATCAAAATTCTCTCGTGATGCGATATTAGAAATATGGCTAGCTATCGCACCACACGCAATCACTGCAGTGGTCAAACTGGGAAAGCCAATCTTTCTACGAACTTATCATTGAAATCTTCGCGATCAGATAGTTCTACGTATTTGATTTCATCCAGCAGGGTCATAGCACCATGGCGCTCTTGAGTTGAAAGTAGCGCCATCTTTGCACCTTCACCAGCTACGTTACCTGCTGAAACTATTCGCAAAACGCTGATTTTTGGCACAAGTCCAATCTTTACTGCAGATGCAGGGGATAGGTAGGAACCAAAAGAACCTGCCAGTAGCACTTGCTGAATATCTTTATCTTCAATGCCAAACTCTTCAGCCAATAACGCCCATCCAGTAGCAATTGCAGCCTTGGCAAATTGCAATTCGCGGACATCTCTTTGGCTTAAGAAAACATCTTCTGTGAGCATGTAAATCTTTTCGCCATCTCGTTCGACTAAATTTGGATCATCCACTGCATTGAACTTGCCAGATGAGTCGAGAATACCTAATTGCACCAAACAAGCTACGGCGTCAACTAGACCAGAACCACAGATACCGATTGCTGGTGCGTCATCAATAGTGCCA
This sequence comes from Candidatus Nanopelagicaceae bacterium, assembly GCA_018883345.1. Taxonomy (GTDB): domain Bacteria; phylum Actinomycetota; class Actinomycetes; order Nanopelagicales; family Nanopelagicaceae; genus ZLKRG08. The sequence continues at coordinate 28,875 of VEQG01000007.1, read as the reverse complement.
ATTTCAAGTTTGCCATCTACAACTTTTACGGTTTCAATAGCGCCAGCCGCAGCACGAACACCACATTTAATTGAGGCAGCTTCAAAGGCAGGTCCTGCTGGGGCAGCAGTTGCCAGAATTTTTTCGCCATTACCTAAAATAATTTCGCAATTAGTTCCGACATCGATAAATAAACGTAAACGTTTGTCACGATCCATACCTGAGGCAAGTGCTCCGGCAACGATATCTCCACCAACGTATGCGCCAAGTGAAGGCAAGATGATTGCTTTGCCTCTTGGGTGAATTGAAAGTCCAAGTTCGGTTGCATCAACTGGCTGATAATCAGCAGTAGCCATAATAAATGGCGCAACACCTAGTGGTTCTGGATCTATACCTAGAATTATTTGAGTCATAGTTGCATTGCCAGCCATCGCAACTTCGTAGACATTAAGCGGATTAACGTCTGCTTCTTCACATACTTCTCTTGTTAATTGCGCCAAAGTCTCTTGCGCCAAAGTTCGAAGTTTGCCCAAACCTTCTGGATCCATCATGGTTGCACTTATTCGAGTGATGACATCTGCACCAAAAGGTTGTTGCTTATTTAGTATCGATTTAACGGCCGCAGGCGCTCCAGTATTTAAGTCAATCAAAGTGGCAACTACGGTCGTGGTGCCCAAATCAAAGGCAATTCCGTAACGAATTTCGCTGGTATCTCCACCTTCTATTGCGATTAACTCTTGGTCTGCGAATACCGCGGTGACTTTAAAATTATTCTTGCGCAGGACTGTTGGTAGCTCTCGCAGAATATCTAAAGAATATGTTGGCTCAATATCTTCAATAGCTTCAAGAAGTCTAACAATGTCAGTGCGTTGATCTGAGAGGGTAGGTTCTGAAAGTTCGACATATCGCTTTTGGATTCCAGGTCGCAAAATAATTTGTCTGCCAACACCAACGGTGGCCGCTTTTGGTCTAGTAGTAAGCGGTGGCACATCAATAGAGATATCTTTTGTAGTTCGGACCATGCAAGCAAGGCGCCAACCACTTTGAATCTCATCTGGGGTGAAAGCGCGGAAATCTAATTTTGAAGGCTCTACGCTGCCATCCGTGATTTGAATTTTACATTTCTTACAAGTTCCGTAACCGCCACAAGTTGAATCAATCGCAATGCCATTCCATGATGCTGCATCAAATGCACTAACGCCAGATGGGACTGTAACTATCTTTTCAGCAGATACTTCGCCATCTTTTTCTAGCGCGCGAAAATGTAATTTAACACGGCTAGCGCCATCATGTCCGGCAAGATCCGGATTGAATTCTTTTGCCATAACTAGAAAATCATGCCTGTGCTTTAGCAGCTGCTTCCATGGCGCGGAAGCGAGTAATCCATGCTCCGCCATATTGATCGTTTCCAAGCAGAATATCAGTAGCGCGTACTGCAGAGACGATTTCAGGAGTACGTGCATCCATAACAGCTGAGGTTAAACCTACGGTCATTGCAGCAGGCAAGAATGCCGCATTAATTGCATGTCGGTTTGGCATACCAAATGAAACATTTGATGCTCCACAAGTCATGTTCAAATCCCAACGTTGCTTAATTTCATGAACTGTTTCAAAGAAAAGATTGCCAGCTTGTGGTTCTGCGCCAATCGGCATAGCTAGCGGATCGAGCACAATTCGGTCATGTGAAATGCCATGTTTGTCGCATGCCCGAAGGATTTTTTCGGTAATTTTTAGCCGATCTGCAACAGTCATTGGGATTTCAGTTTCATCGTTTGGAAGTGCGATCACTGCAGCGTCATACTTCTTAATCAGCGGCAAGATATGGTCTAATCGATCATCTTCACCAGTTGTTGAATTAACTAAAGCACGACCTTGATATGTCTGAAGTCCTGCTTCTAACGCTTCGAGTACTGATGAGTCGATACAAATTGGAAGATCGGTAAGTTCCTGCACCATCTTGATTGCTTGGCGCATCAAATCTGCTTCATCGGTTAGTGGTACGCCCATGTTGACGTCCAACATATCTGCGCCACCTTCTACCTGCGCCTTAACATCTTTAATGATTGCTGATAAATCTCCAGCACGTACTTGCTCTTGGAAAATTCGGCGACCAGTTGGGTTGATGCGTTCTCCGATGATACAAAAAGGATTGTCATCACCGATAGTTACGGTCTTGGTTGGTGAGCTAACTACTGTTTGCATTTCTTATCCATTCTTCCTGGTTCGGCCAAGATCCGTCATTAATCGATCGAGTGAGTCGTCGTGACGGAAATCTGTTACATGTAAGCCACGCACACCTGGTTGTGCCAATGCATGCTTAGCTAGTTCGAGCGTTAATTGGTAAGCCTCTTCAGCTGGGTCAGCTGCTTTAGCAACGCGGTCAATCATTTCTTGCGGAATATTGATGCCACGAACATTTTCGTTCATGAACTGCATCCCTTTAGCGCCCTTTATCAAAATTACGTTAGGCAAGATTGGCAAATTTGTTCCGTGAGCCGCTACGCCTTTGCAGAAATTTTCTAAGCGATCCATGTGGAAGCAAAGTTGTAATTGCAACCAACGAGCGCCAGCTTTCTGCTTCTTGATGGCTCGATCAATTCGATATTCAAAAGGATGAGTTCCGGGATTTTCTACCGCGCTAATAAATAGCGAAGGAGCGGGATTGATTTTGCGTCCGGAAAGGTAAGTTCCGTTACGGATAATTTCAGCGACTTTAATTGCGATTGGGCCATCTAAGTCAAAGACTCGGCGCGTTTCTGGTTCATCGCCAGCCGTCACATCATCGCCAGTCATAAGCGCAATATTTTCAATGCCATGTAGCGCAGCGCCCATAATGTCAGCCTGAACTGCCAGACGATTCTTATCGCGTTGCGCGATCTGCATAACTGGTTCGAGACCATGTTGTTTGATCGCAATCGCGACAGATAAATTCGAAGCATGCGCATGAGCCGCAGCATTATCTGTTGAATTAACTGCATCAAACCATGGACGTAAACGATCTGCCTCTTTAGCCACTTTCTCCATGCCGCCACCATCAATAGATGGAAATTCAGCAGTAAAAACTAAATCATTAGTATTTTCAAATAAATGTTGCAGATTACTCATTAGCCGCCCAGCCAGCTGGTGTTTGCTTATCTCGCTTGGTAATTAAATTTAACCAAGAAGAAGTTCCTTTTAGACGCATATCTACAGGTGGGCGCAAATCGTTGTAGTGATCTTTCCAAACCTGAGGTAGATGTAGAGTTTCTTTGCGATCATATGCTTTAACCCAAATGCATTGCATCTCTGGTTTAACTTCGCAATTGCCATTTTCTCGAACTCCGCCACAAGGTCCATTGCGAAGAGTTTTTGGGCATGTCATTGGACAAACCATTCCAGTTGAGTGGAGCACACATTGACCACACATCTGGCAACCAAAAACCGGCTTCTTGATTGCGTCTTCGATTAATGGCAGGAATTTCATACCGCTGCGCGTCTCTTTGCTAGAAGATCTTTTGCAACCTTTACGGCACTTGAAGCATCTGCGGCATAACCATCAGCACCGACTACATCTGCATATTCTTGAGTAACTGGAGCGCCGCCAACCATGATGATTACTTGATCACGAAGACCAGCTTTATTAATTTCATGGATGTTAACTTTGAACATTGGCATGGTGGTAGTTAAGAAGGCTGACATACCAACAATATCTGGCTTATGTTCGTTGATTGCCGCAACAAATTTCTCAGGTGCAACCTGAACTCCAATATCAATTACGGTAAAGCCAGCGCCTTCAAGCATGATGTTTACCAAGTTCTTGCCGATGTCGTGAACATCGCCCTTTACGGTACCCATTAAGAATGTACCGACAGATTCAGCGCCAGTTTGCGCTAGAAGTGGACGCAAAACGTTAAGCGCACCTGACATTGCCTTACCTGAAATCAACATCTCTGGTACGAAGAAATCGCCACGCTCGAAACGGGCGCCAACCTCTTCAAGAGCTGGAATCAAAGCGTCAAAGAGGATTGATGATGGGTCCATGCCATCTGCAATTCCTTTATTGGTTAGTTCGAGTACTGCAGGAGCGTTTCCTACAAGAGTCTCATCGAATAAGCCTTTGAGGATCTCTTCATGGCTCATGCTGCGCCTACCTTTCCTTTAGCTTTCGCTATCTGTGTGCTTTCTATCTTTAACTCTTTGATGATTAGTTCACCAAACTTATTTAATTGCTCGCGACTGATTCGAGCATCCGGTCCTGAAATTGAGATTGCCGCAATGACATTTCCATCAATGGAGAAAACTGGCGCAGCTACTGCAACTAAACCATCTTCAAGTTCATTGTCGATAATTGCAAAACCTGTTTTTCGCACTTTTTCCAACTCTGCATTTAGCATTGAACGAGTTGTGATGGTGCGAGTAGTTTTTGTTTGAAGTGTTCCGGTTGGCAGTGAAGCTGCACCAAATGCGAGCAAAACTTTTCCAAGTGCGGAAGCATGATAAGGAACATTACGCCCAATCCAATTAGTGGCACCTAGCAAATGCTTGCCATCAACTTGATCAATTAATTTAAGATCATCAGAACCTGGCACTGCTAAATTAACTGATTCCGAAGTTTTCGCAGCCAAACTTTCTAGAACCGGGCGCATTCTCGCAATCAATGCTGCATCCTGATTCTGAGTTGATGCATATCGAAGTAATACTTCGCCACCTAGGTATGCGCTGTTGCGATCTCGACGAACAAGACCCTGACGTTCTAGCGCACCAAGAATTCTGGAGGTAGTTGATTTAGGTAAACCAAGTTGGCGTGAAAGTTCGGAGAGCAGTGGTGGTTCGGGTGAATTTAAAATTGCAATCAGCAGCGAAGTTGCACGATCAACTGCTTGTGTTCCGGTTAGAGCCATAAATTCACCGCCTATGCCTGCACTATGGTTAAAATTTACTGTTCCGCATAATGGAACCCCTGTTCCATTATCTGAGCGTATTCTCTAAGGTTGGCTCAGGTCAAGCAAGCGAAAGGCGAAAAATGTTTGTAAATAAAATGCCTCGTTACGAGATTCTCTCTGAAGAATCGATGGCAACATTAAATGCTGGTTGGAAGCGAATTGTTTCCGAAATCGGTCTTGAGTTCGCAAGTCCGTGGGCAGTCGATATGTTGAAAGAAGCTGGCCAAGAAGTTACCGGTGAATTAGTTAAGTTCGATCCAGAATGGATTTTGAAGCAAATAGCTAAGGCGCCTTCTGAATTTGATCTACGCGCTCGCAATCCAAAACGAAATGTGCACATTGGTGGCAACCACATGGTCTTTGGTGGAGTTTATGGCCCGCCTTTCGTATTGGAAGGTTCAACTCGTCGCGATGGTACGTTCAATGATTTCCAAAACTTCTGCAAGCTTGCGCAGAGTTTTGATGCACTCGATTCTGTTGGTGGCGTTGTAGTAGAGCCAAATGACCTTTCACTTGATTCTCGCCATTTAGATATGGTGATGGCGCAAGCTACTTTGACCGATAAATTCTTCATGGGCAACGTGGTGTCGGCTGAGAATGCACGCGATGTAATTGCGATGACCGAAATTATTCACGGTGGCCGCAAGGCTATTGAAGAAACTCCTGCACTTATCTCTCTTATCAACTGCAACTCACCACTTCGTTGGGATGATCGCATGCTTGATTCGATGCGTGAATATGCGCTCGCAGGTCAGCCAGTGGTATTTACTCCATTCCTATTAATGGGTGCGATGTCACCAGTAACAATTCCAGCAACTTTGGCACAGCAAATTGCGGAAGCGCTCACCGGTATTGCACTTGCACAATTGATTCGCCCAGGAACACCGGTGGTATTTGGTTCATTCTTATCAAACGTAGATATGCAATCAGGTTCACCACAATTTGGTACTCCAGAATCAGGTATTGGCCTACTTTGCACCGGCCAAATTGCCCGCAGTTTTAACTTGCCTTTCCGTGGCGGTGGAACGCTAAATTCATCTCAAACTGTTGATGCGCAAGCTGGATATCAAACTTTGATGACCATGTTGCCTACATTCTTAGCCGGAACCAACTGGGTTATGCACTCAGCCGGTTGGCTAGAAGGTGGACTTGTTTCGTCATATGACAAGTTCATTGTTGATATTGAAATTCTTCAAGCATTAATGGCCGAATTTACTCCGCTTGAATTTAACGAAGCATCACTTGCATTTGATGCTCATCAAGAAGTTGGCCATGGTGGACACTTCTTGGGAGCTGCACACACCATGGAGCGTTTCCGTGATTGTTTCTATCGTCCATTTTTAACAAATAGCGATAACTACGATCGCTGGACACGTCTTGGCGCGAAGGACACCCGTGCTCGTGCAGAAGAAATTTGGAAGAAGAAACTCGAAGAGTATGTACAACCAGAGATGGATGCCTCAATTCTTACTGGGCTACAAGATTATGTAGCAAAGAGAAAATCAGAGTTAGGTGAGTAATACTCTTTACGTAAACGGGAAGTGGGTCTCGCCGGTAGAAGGTCAGACCTGCGATGTCATAAGTCCCGCTGATGGACATTTAGTTGCAACTGTTGCTGAAGCAACTGCACCTGATGTTGAACTTGCAATCAAAGCAGCTCGTACCGCCTTTGATTCAGGTGAATTTACTAGCTGGAGTTTTGAAAAACGTTCTGACTTAGTAAGCAAGATTGCCGATTTGATGGAACGCGATCTAAAGATTTTGGCAAAACTTGAAAGCGATGACACTGGAAAGCGCCTCATTGAAGCTGAATATGACATTGCAGATGTGATTGCCTGTTTTCGCCATTTTGCTGAGATTGGCAAGAAGGAACATGACCGCGTTGTAAATGTAGGCATTGAACACATTGATTCTCGTGTGGTTCAAGAGCCAGTTGGAGTTTGCACTTTAATTGGACCTTGGAATTACCCATTGCTTCAAGTCTCTTGGAAAGTTGCGCCCGCGTTGGTTGCCGGATGTACTTTCATCGTAAAACCAGCTGAACTTACGCCGTCGACTGCAATACATCTATTTAAATTAATCGATGAAGCCGGTGTTCCAGCTGGTGTTGCAAATTTAATTCTTGGCAAAGGTTCCTCAATCGGAGATTTACTTACTGCAGATCCACGAATTGATTTAGTCTCATTTACGGGAAGTCTTGGCATTGGCCAGCGAATCATGTCTTTGGCATCAAAGACCATAAAGAAAGTTGCCCTAGAGCTAGGTGGCAAGAATCCAAATATCATCTTTGCTGATGCTGACTTAGATGCGGCAATCGATAACGCGGTCACCGCAGGTTTCCTACATTCAGGTCAAGTATGTTCAGCCGGCACTCGATTAGTAGTGGAAAAATCAATTCACCAAAAAGTAGTCTCTGAAATTGCACTTCGCGCTAAAGAAATTAAAGTTGGCGGACCAGATTCAACAGAAGCGGAAACGGGTCCATTAATTAGTGCAAACCATTTAAATAAAGTGCAGGAGTATGTCGATAAGGCAGTTGCTGAAGGTGCAAAACTCTTAGTGGGCGGCAAGAAATTAACCGAAGGAGATTTTGCAAAGGGCAACTTCTTCCCGCCAACCGTTCTTGATGGTTGCAATACCAAAATGAGTTGTGTCCAAGATGAATCATTTGGCCCAGTAATTACGGTAGAAACTTTTGAGACTGAAGCAGAAGCCATTGCGATTGCAAATGACACGATTTATGGCTTAAGCGGTGCGGTCTGGACCAAAGACGATGCTAAAGCCAAACGTGTTTCACGGGCACTTCGCCACGGAACCGTTTGGGTAAATGATTACGGTCCATACAAACCGCAGGCAGAGTGGGGCGGATTTAAAGCCTCTGGCATCGGCAGAGAATTAGGAGAGCACGGACTCTCGGAATTCCTTGAAAGTAAACACATTTGGACCAACAATATGCCTGCTAAATCAGGTTGGTTTGCCGAACGCTAACCACAGACAAATCCGGAGGATAAATGTCATCAACGTCGATGATCTCAGTTAAGAATGTTTGGAAAGTTTTCGGGCCAAACGCTGAGAAGTTAATTGGTACTCCGGATGCTGATTTAACTCGCACCGAACTTCGAAACAAGACCGGCAACACCATCGCCGTAAGAGATGTCTCTTTTGAAGTAGCAAAGGGCGAAGTTTTCGTTGTAATGGGCTTATCTGGTTCAGGTAAGTCAACCCTGGTTCGCTGCATGACTCGATTAATCGAACCAACCCAAGGCGAATTGGTTTATGACAGGGAAGATATTCTCAAAGTAGATGCCAATCGACTACGTGAACTTAGACGCACTAAATTTTCAATGGTCTTTCAACATTTCGGATTACTTCCACATCGAAAAGTTGTCGATAACATCGCATACTCTTTAGAAATTAATGGAGTATCAAAAGCAGAACGTCACAAGCGAGCCCATGAAGTAATTGAATTAGTTGGCCTACAAGGTTATTCCGAAGCTTACCCAGAACAACTATCTGGCGGCATGCAGCAGCGCGTTGGTTTGGCACGCGCGCTTGCAGTAGATCCACAAATTATGTTTTTAGACGAACCATTCTCAGCTTTAGATCCATTGATTCGTCGCGACATGCAAAATGAAGTTATTCGTTTGCATCATGATTTAGGTAAAACCATGGTCTTTATCACTCATGACTTGCAAGAAGCAGCAAAAGTTGGTGACCGAATTGCAATCATGCGCGATGGTGCACTGATACAAGTGGGCACACCAGAAGAGTTAGTTGCCAATCCAAAAGATGATTACGTAGCTAATTTCGTGCGAGATATCGCAAAGTCACATGTTTTGACTCTTAAGTACTTAGCAAGGCCGCTTCGTTCAGACGAAACTGCGGCTAGTATTGAATTAGCTTCAAATACCATCATTCGCGAAGCGACTTCAAAGATCCTTGAAGCTCATCACCCAGTGCACGTAGTTGATAATGGAAAATCTATTGGTGTGGTCTCAGCAGAAGATGTGCTTGGGCTAATTGCCGGAGTCAATTAATGCTGGAAAAAGTAAAGCAACATAAGGGTTATTTCCTGCTTGGCTTAGTTGCCATCTGGTGGGCCCTGGCCAAACTGTTACAGGGCCGCGACACCATGGAATTGGCAGTATCTTCAAACACTCCCGTTACTACAGTGTTTGGTGATGCCGCCGAATCAATCCGAGGTAATCGCACTAAGAGTCCACTTTTTATATACCTATTTAACCCAATCCGGTTAGCAATAACCGGCTTCGTAGAATTTATTCGTACCTATATCTCGGTTCCAACTAATGGCGCTCCAGCACCATACATTGGTTGGTTTGGAGTTATCGCAATAGTTGGTTTCATTGTTTATGCAACAAGTCGCTTAAGAATTGCACTGCTATCGGTTGCACTCTTACTTGCTTGCGGAGCACTTGGCATGTGGCAATTTACGATGGACACAATTGCAATGACCATCGCGGCAGTATTACTTTCACTTGCAATCGGAATTCCACTTGGAATTTGGGCTGGCCTATCCGATCGAGTATTAAAAATTCTTACACCAATGTTGGATTTAGCCCAAATCCTTCCTACTTTAGTTTATCTCGCTCCGTTAGCCCTCTTCTTTATGATTGGCGTAGCTGCGGCAACCATTGCAACCATGGTTTACAGCATTCCGATAACTATCAGAATTACTTCACATGCAATTAGGACTTTAAACTTTTCTCCCGTAGAAGCTTCTATATCGATGGGCGCTACCAATAAACAGACTTTGCGCAAAGTACAACTGCCAATGGCAAAGCAAATGATTGTGCTAGGTATTAATCAAACAGTTATGGCCGCACTTTCATTTGTGGTTATCGCCGCTTTAATTGCCGCACCTGGACTTGGTAAACCAGTGGTCGAAGCGCTAATCATCCGAAATGTTGGTCGTGGTTTTGTGGCAGGTTTTGCAGTGGTTTTTGTAGCCATCATGCTGGATCGAGCCACAAGTGCGGCCGCAAAGAAGCAACAATCATTTATTCCACCTACACCAGCTCAATTAAAGGCGCGCCGAAATAAGGTGATTGGCGCTGGAGTATTTGCAGCGGTAGCGACCTTGTTATCAAGTTTTGTGGAATTTCTAGCAGTATTTCCTGAGAAATTTAGTATTGCCTTGCAAGTTGAAACAGTAACTAACAAAGTTAATACTTTCTTAACCACAGACTTATATTTTTTAACTGTGGGTTTCAAAGATTTAATTTCAAATTGGGTCCTAAATCCAATTGAAGATGTTCTTGCAAGAGCACCTTGGTATGTGACGGTCACCATGTTTGTGATTGTGGCATTGGTAATGGGTGGTTATCGCGTAGCAATACTTACATTTTCACTTTTGATGTTAATTGTGGGATCTGGCCTTTGGTTTGATGCGATGATTACTTTAACCCAAACAATTGTGGCAACTCTATTAACAATGATTATTGGAATCGGTCTAGGAATCTGGGTTGGTAGAAGTAATAAAGCCGATGCCTTCTTACGTCCATTCTTAGATGCAGGACAAACACTTCCTGCTTTCGTATATCTAGTTCCGATGCTTGGCCTATTTGGCCCAACTAGATTTACTGCGATTGCTACGGGCATCATCTATTCAATTCCAGTAGTGGTAAAAATTGTTGGAGAGGGAATAAGGGCAGTTCCTGCGACCATTGTTGAAGCGGCCACTGCAGCCGGTTCTAATGTCCGACAAATTATTACTAAAGTGCAATTACCTGCTTCTAAGAAGGCGCTACTACTTGCCACCAATCAAGGAATGATTTTCGTGCTGGCAGTAATTGTCATTGGTGGATTCGTTGGTTCAGGTGGTCTTGGATACCTAGTAATTCTTGGCGGTTCAAAGCCAGAACTTCAAGGTAAAGGTTTAGTTGCTGGGTTAGTCATTCTTTTGCTTGGTGTAACTATTGATCGAATTGCTCAAGCTGCCGCAAAAAGAGCGTAAAAAAAGTTAGTTTCGCTATTCCATGTGAGGCCAATAACGCTTAGGCTTGCGCTCACACTTAAATTATCCAAGGAGGGGTAATGAGATTAAAGCATGGTCGCAAAATTGCGCTTGCATCTTCAGTCTTGGCATTCTCCCTTGTGCTAACAGCTTGTAGCTCAAAGTCCGAAGAGGCTTCAGCAGATTGCGGTACCTGGGGTATTGCAATGCATGCTTGGAATGGTTACACAGCATCAGCACAAGTTGTTGCAGAAATTGCTAAGAAGGAACTAGGTTGCACAATCAACCAGACCACACTTGAAGAAGCTGGCGTGACTTACGATGCGATGGAAGCTGGCACAGTTGACGTAGTAATCGAAGACTGGGGCGGCGGCCGTTGGCAAGAATGGGTAGATCGCGGTGCGATCGTTGAAGTTGGTCCAAACGGCAACATTGGTCGTATCGGCATGTACGTTGCACCTTGGATGGTTGAAAAATACCCAGACATCACAGATTCAAAGAACTTAAATAAGTATGCAGATCTATTTAAGACTGCAGACTCTGGCGGCAAGGGTGCTTGGTATGAAGGCCCTCCTGGCTACACCACAATCGGTGAGAAGATGATTTCAGCTAATAAGTTGAACTTCAAAGCAATCTCAACTGGTTCAGAAGCTGCGCTGATTGAAGTTCTTACAAAGGCAGAGGCAAATAAGACTCCTGCAATTGCATACTTCTATGAGCCACAGACCTTCTTCGTGAAGATGCCTGGCCTATTGAAGTCACGCGTTAACTTCCCAGCTAACGATTGGGCAGATGCTGCGAAAGCAAGCGGCCTAACCGATTATCCAGAAACAGTTCTTGTGAAGCTTGCTTCGAAGAAGTTGATGGACTCTGGTTCACCATTTGCAACGCTTGTCCAGAACTTTAAGTGGACAAATGATGATCAGAACTCTGTAGCTGCAGATATCGAAGGCGGAATGAAGCCTGAAGAGGCAGCACAGAAGTGGATTGATGCTCACGCTGACCAAGTTAAGGCTTGGACCGGTAAGTAATTAATTACTAATAAAACCGCCCGGCTAGATAGAATTTAGCCGGGCGGTTTTATTTATGAACGGAGTAGTTCTTTGAAAACCTATGATTACATCATCGTCGGTGGTGGTTCGGCAGGTTGCGTTTTAGCTAATCGTTTGAGCGCAGATCCGAATAAAGAGGTATTAGTTCTCGAAGCGGGTCGCCCAGATTACATATGGGATGTTTTCATACATATGCCGGCAGGTTTAGCTTTCCCAATCGGTAGCAAGTATTACGACTGGATGTACGAATCCGAACCAGAGCCTCATATGAATAATCGAAAGATTTATCATGCTCGCGGCAAAGTCCTCGGCGGATCTTCTTCAATTAATGGCCAAATTTTTCAACGTGGCAATCCATTGGATTACGAACGTTGGGGCAAAGATCAAGGAATGCAGAATTGGGATTTTGCACATTGCTTGCCATATTTTAAAAAAATGGAAACTTGCATTGCAGATCCAAAAGGTGAATTACGCGGTGGCGATGGTCCACTCAAACTCGAAAGAGGTCCATCAAAGGGACCGCTATTTAAAGCTTTTTTTGAAGCGGTGCAACAAGCTGGATTTAATTTAACCAAAGATGTAAATGGATATCGCCAAGAAGGTTTTGCGCGATTTGATCGAAATGTTTATCGAGGTCGACGTTTAAGTGCGGCTCGCGCCTATTTATATCCTGTTAAGAAGCGAAAGAATTTAGAGATCAAAACTCGCGCGATGGTGACTAAAGTTTTGTTTGAAGGCAAAACCGCAGTAGGCGTCGAAGTGTTGATCAAAGGTAAGAAGCAGACAATCAAAGGACGAGAAGTAATTCTCTCCGGAGGTGCAATTAATTCACCACAGCTGCTACAGCTATCTGGTATTGGCAATGAGAAAGATTTAGCGCCACTTGGTGTGCAAATGGTTCATCATTTGCCTGGAGTTGGCGCTAATTTGCAGGATCATCTAGAAGTTTATGTTCAATACAAATGTAAGCAGCCAGTAACTCAACAACCTTCACTGAAATTCTGGAAGCGACCATGGATTGGCTTCCTTTGGCTCTTCTTCCGCACTGGCCCTGGCGCGACAAATCATTTCGAAGCAGGCGGCTTTACCAGAAGTAATGATGAAGTTGCCTATCCAAATTTGATGTATCACTTCTTGCCGCTGGCAATTCGTTATGACGGTTCTGGACCTAAAGGTGGACATGGCTATCAATTCCATATCGGCCCGATGTATTCAGATTCTCGTGGCTGGTTAAAGATTAAGAGCACAAATCCACTTGAGAAACCTGCAATGCTTTTTAATTATCTCTCTACGGATCAAGATCGACGTGAATGGATTGAGGCAATTCGCCAGGCACGCCACATCATGACCCAACCAGCAATGGATTCAATGAATGCAGGCGAAACCTCACCTGGCCCATCGGTATCAACCGATGAAGAGATTCTCGATTGGGTGAGAAAAGATGCGGAAACTGCGCTGCATCCATCATGCACCGCGAAAATGGGAACTGATGAAATGTCTGTTGTAGATCCAGAGACTATGAAAGTTCATGGAGTCGAAGGTTTACGCGTTGTAGACGCTTCAGTATTCCCATATGTAACCAATGGAAATATCTATGCGCCAGTGATGATGGTTGCAGAACGTGCTGCTGATTTAATTATCGGCAAAGGTACATTAGCGCCAGATCACACTGAGTTTTATCGTCATGCAAAATGATGCGCCTTCATCAATTCAAAAGGTAAAGGTAAAGAGAAGTGATTCTGAGACCACCACATCAGATAGCGTGGTGGTTGAAGAGCCATTAGAAATTAGAATTAAAAAAGGTGACCAAGAAGAACAACTTGGTATCACTATGCGCACCCCAGGCGCAGATTTGCAGCTGGCTGCTGGTTTTCTTTGGGGAGAAGGATTTCTAACTAAACCAGAACAATTAATCTCAGTAATTGTTTGTGGCGATAGATCTTTAACGCCACGTCAGAGAGCCAATGTAGTTATTGCAGAAGTTACAAATGATGCCCCCGATTTTTCAAGAAAATTAGATCGTAGATTTACCATGAACTCTGCATGTGGAGTTTGTGGATCCGAAAACATTTCTGATCTACATAATCGTGGAATAGCAAAAGTAAAACCAACTACCAAAAGTGATATGCAGCTTTCGCATTACACAGAACTGCTAGATAAGAATCAAGCAATTTTCTCTAAAACCGGTGGATTGCATGCTGCGCTATTGGTAAATCCACATGGTGAAATCAAATATTCCAAAGAGGATGTTGGTCGACATAACGCAGTGGATAAAGTAATTGGTCAAGCGCTAATGGATGGCCAGCTACCACTTTCAGATTGGACTTTGGTGGTCTCTGGCCGCACCGGTTATGAAATTGTTCAAAAAGCTATAACTGCTGGAATCTCAGCCATGGTTGGCGTTAGTGCGCCCACTTCACTAGCCATCGAATTGGCCGATGAGTTCGGCTTAACCTTGATTGCCTTTGCCCGAAATGGGGTTGGAAAGCGCTTCATTTCGACTATTTTGTAGTTGCGTTGCAACTGATGCAACCGACTTATTGCCAGCATATATAGGTAGATGCCTACCATTCTCACTATGTCTACAACAGAGATCTGGCAAGAACGAGCAAGTAAAGTAAAACCTAACGGCAATATATTTATTGATGGTAAATCAATTCCATCTGCTTCCGGCAAAACATTAGAAGATTTCTCACCGGTTCTAAATAGAAGCATTGCCAATATTGCAGCAGGTGATAGCGAAGACGTCAATAAAGCAGTTGCGTCTGCAAAACGTGCTTTTGATTCTGGCATCTGGTCTCAAATGAACCCAAGAGATAAAAAAGCGATCATGTTGCGCTGGGCGGAATTGTTAAACCAACACCGAGATGAATTAGCTTTGCTAGAAACACTTGATGTTGGAAAGCCAATTAGTGATTCTTTAGCAGTTGATACTCGAAACTCAGCTCGCGTAATTCAATGGTATGCCGAAACTATAGATAAGACCTACGATGAAATTGCACCAGCACCTAGAAATGCTTTGGCAATGGTGACGCGAGAACCACTAGGTGTAATTGGCGCAATTGTTCCTTGGAATTATCCAATGAGTATTACTTCATGGAAACTTGGACCAGCTCTAGCAATGGGTAATTCAATAGTTATCAAACCCGCTGAAAATTCATCGTTAACTGCAATTCGCATGGCAGAACTGGCAATCGAAGCAGGTTTGCCAGAAGGTGTCTTTAATGTGGTTCCTGGTTTAGGTGCAGAAGCTGGGCAAGCTCTGGCAAAACATATGGATGTGGCAAAGATTGCTTTTACCGGTAGCGGTCCAACCGGTCGCAAGATGCTCCAATATGCAGCGGAATCAAACATGAAGCAAGTTTCGTTAGAACTGGGCGGCAAGAGTCCGCAGGTAGTACTTAGCGATTGCACTAATTTGAAATTAGCGGCAGAGACCATCGGCTGGGCTATTTATTACAACGCCGGTCAAACTTGCAATGCTGGCTCTCGAATTATCGTTGAAAAGAGCGTGAAAGAGGAGCTATTTAGCCACTTAAAGGAGTTTGCAAAGAATTTCAAAGTTGGCGATCCATTAAATCCAGAAACCATGATGGGTCCAATAGTTTCTAAGGTGCAAAGAGATCGCGTTAATTCCTACCTTGAATTAATCGGTCAAAATAACGAAGAGGTTGTTTTCGGTGGCGAAAAGGCGACCGGTGATGATCTCTACATTCAACCGACTTTGATTTCTAATGTTTCAAACACTTCTAGACTTGCTCAAGAAGAGATTTTTGGTCCTGTTTTAGTAGCGATTGAGGCAAAAGATTCAGATGAAGCGCTAAAGCTTGCCAATCAAACCGAGTATGGTTTAGCGGCATCTGTGTGGACTGATAATGTTTCAAAGGCACATAATTTTGCCAGAGCTCTAAGAGCTGGAACCGTTTGGATTAACACCTTTGATGCGCTTGATGTAATTACTCCTTTCGGTGGATTTGGCGCATCAGGAACCGGCAGAGATAAATCGCTCCATGCCTTAGATGCATATAGCGCGCTAAAGACTACTTGGGTAGATTTGTCATGAACATCGAAGTTCTAGGGAAGAAAATTGATCGCCAAGAAGAAATTCTTTCGGAATCAGCGCTAGAACTCATAAATAAATTACATACTCAATTAAATCCTAGACGTTTAGAACTGCTTGCAAAGCGTAAGGAACGAATTGCAGCGATTGCTAATGGCAAGGAACTTACCTTTCTTGAAGAGACCAAAGCAATTCGTGATGACAATTTCTGGAAAGTTGCGCCGCTGGCACCAGGGTTGATTGATCGAAGGGTAGAAATCACCGGTCCAACAGAGCGGAAGATGACTATCAATGCCCTCAATTCAGGGGCAAAGGTCTGGCTTGCTGACCAGGAAGATTCCACGACCCCAAACTGGGAGAACGTCATCCAAGGCCAAATTAACTTAAATGACGCCATTCGTGGCCGTATTGAATTTACTAATGATGCCGGCAAGAAGTACCAGTTAAGAACAGATGCGCCACTTGCCACAATCGTGATGCGACCTAGAGGTCTGCATCTTCCTGAAAAACATATCCTTGTAAATGGGGAGGTAACTTCAGGTTCATTTGTAGATTTTGCGCTTTACATGGTGGCAAGTGCCAAACTTCAAATTGAAAATGGTTTAGGTCCATATTTCTATCTGGCAAAGCTGGAATCACACTTAGAGGCAAGAATGTGGAACGAGGCATTCTTAATTGCACAAGATCATGTGGGAATTCCTAGCGGAACAATTAGAGCAACGGTTCTGATCGAAACTTACCCAGCAGCTTTCGAAATGGAAGAGATTCTTTACGAATTGCGGGAGCACTGCGCTGGTTTAAATGCTGGTCGCTGGGATTACATGTTTAGCGTTATAAAAACTCACAGAACTAGCGGCAAAGATTTTGTGCTACCAGAACGAAATGCAGTAACTATGACCGTGCCATTTATGAAAGCTTATACGGAGTTGCTTGTAAAAACCTGTCACAAACGGGAAGCTTCTGCAATCGGTGGTATGGCTGCTTTTATTCCAAGTGCAGATCCAGCTGTTAATGAAGTTGCATTCGCTAAAGTCCAAGCAGATAAATCGCGCGAGGCAAATGATGGTTTTGATGGCTCATGGGTGGCTCATCCAGGAATGGTCGAACTTTGTCGTAACGAATTCGATAAAGTCCTAGGTGCTAAGCCAAATCAAATTGATAAGAAAAAGGAGCAGAGCCAAGTAAGCGCTGCTGATTTATTGAACGTCAAAGCAACCCCAGGAGTAGTAACAGAAGTTGGGCTTAGAAATAATATAAGTGTTTCGATTCAATATTTAGAGAGCTGGCTACGCGGAGTTGGCGCGGTAGCTATTTTCAATTTGATGGAAGATGCGGCGACTGCAGAGATTTCCAGGAGTCAGATCTGGCAGTGGATTTATAACGAAATCACGCTAGAAGATGGTCAAAAAATCACCAAGGAGCTAGTCCGAGAGCTCACCGAAGCAGAGGTAGCCAAACTCGGCGACCCATCTAAATATGCGGCCGCCAAAGAAACATTTATCGCTTGTGCTTTAGATGACGAATACTTAGATTTTTTGACTTTGCCAGCTTACGAGAAGATGGCTTAATAACCAGCTTTATTAAATAGGCTGGAAATTTCATCAGCCGCATTTAAAAGAGTTGGCGCTAAAGATTTAACTCTCTCCTTGGTATTATTAAAAGTCGGCAAGGTTACGTTTAAGTAGGCAATAGTTCGACCAGCGCGATCTTTAATGGCGGCAGAGATGCCACACCATTCTTCACGGTGCTCTTTGTAATTAATAGCCACGCCAGTTACGCGTGCTTCCAAAATCTCTTTGCGCAGTAGTTGCGGTTTAGTTATAGTGAATCTGGTCGGTGTGGCTAACTTCTGTTTGAGGTATTCATTTAACTCTTCATCACTTAAATTCGATAAATACAATTTTCCAACCGACCCACAATGAAGTGGAACTACCATCCCAGCTAAGTCCACTTGAATTGGAGAATCAGATCTAACTTGATCCATCACCACAAGGTCTCCTCGTGTTGCAATTTCTAGAAATGCGCTTCCACCAGTTTTCTTTGCAACTTTTTCTAAGAGCGGTCGTGCTTTTCTAACAAAACTTGAATTATCAGTAGCGGCAGCGAGTCTGAGCGCACCAGGGCCAACTTTGTAAGTTCCGGTAACTTCGTTTCTTTCAGCTAAATCAAAATGAACCAGCGTATTCATTAAACGCCAAGCAGTTGCGCGATTTACCTTTGCGGCTTTTGCTAATTCAGGAATAGTAGGTGGCGCCGAGTAACTTGCGAGTGCATCGAGCAAACTAAGTGCTCTTTCGACTGATTGAACGCGTTGCGCCATGTGAACCACCGTTTCATTTGTTGGGAAAATTTAACTCAAAACCAGCGAAAATTCATCAAAAAGCCTTTCGCGCGATACGAACCAGGTGTACTTTCACTCCATTCCAACGAGGGAAGGCGAGAGGTTTAGACGTGAAAATCAAAGCTGCAGTATTAGATGAAGTAGGTAAAGATTTCCGAATCGCAGAGGTTGATATTGATAAACCTAAATCAGGTGAAATTCTCGTAAAAGTTGCAGCTAGCGGACTATGTGCCAGCGATTTAAATGCAATTGATGGCAAGCGAAAGCTGGTGCCATTTCCAGCGGTAATTGGCCACGAGGCTGCAGGTGTCGTAACCGAAGTTGGCCCAGATGTTTCAGGAATTGCAGTTGGCGATCATGTTGTAATGTCTATCGTGCCAAACTGCGGCGAATGTGAATGGTGCAAACGAGGTATTCCAAATTACTGCGCGACCGCCGGAGATGCGATGAGCGTTGGCGGCTTATTTGATAAAACTAGCCGCTTATCTGAAAATGGTTCAAAGTTAAATCAATTTCTATGTGTAGCATCCTTTGCAGAATATGCAGTAGTACCAGCATCTGGTGCGGTTGTGATTCCAAAAGAGATGCCATTAGATCGCGCTGCGCTTTTAAGTTGCGCAGTCTTAACCGGCTATGGCGCAGTTGTTAACACCGCGAAAGTTCAACCTGGCTCTTCAGTTGCAGTATTTGGTTGCGGTGGAGTTGGCTTAAATAGTATTCAAGGCGCAAGAATTATTGGCGCAAGAACCATCATCGCGGTCGATGTGAGCGATGAAAAGTTAGAGATTGCCAAGAAAGTAGGCGCCACTCATACGGTCAACGCAGCCAAAGAGGATCCAGTTGCCTTTGTGAAATCAGTTTGTGGCGGCGCAGATTATGTTTTCGATGCCTCTGGCCGTGAAGCCACAATTTCTCAGGCATGGCTGGCCACGGGTGTTCAGGGCCAATTGACTCTGGTTGGACTACTAAAAAATGGAGCGCAATTGACCATCGATGCCGGGCCTTTTGTCAATGAACAATCGATAAAAGGTTGCTATTTCGGCTCAGCCAACCTTCAGAAGGATGTCATTTCGTTAGTAAAAAGTTATCTAAATGGTCAATTATTCCTAGACGAACTCATCAGCGAGCGAATAGGTTTAGAGGGTCTTAATGATGCCGTCAAGCGATTGAGGGCAGGCGAGGGGGCCAGAAACGTTTTGGTGTTTGACTGACCAGACAACCTACGCAAAGATTCCCGCGTTCTGAAAATTTCACGTGATTTTTCAGGAAGCGGGTAACAATTAAATATCCACCCCACTAAAAGCAATATCAAACAAATAAGGAGAAAACAGTGAAGTTTTCAAAGCTAGCTAAAGTGGCTGTTGTTGCAACAGTTTCAGTAGCTCTTGTGGTTCCGACACTGACTTCTGCTACTGCGGCTAGCAAATTCGCAACAGCTACCAGCGCTTCACAGGCTGGCGGTCTTGCAGGATTAGCAGCAGAGTGCAAGAAGGAAGGTCAACTAAACGTCATCGCATTGCCACACTACTGGGCAAACTATGGTGACATGATTGAAGGATTTAAGAAGAAGTACGGCGTAAAGGTCGATGAGGCTGATCCAGAGGGTTCATCACAGGATGAAATCGATGCAGCTAATCGCCTAAAGGGAACCAACCGTTCTCCAGACGTATTTGATATCGGTCTTGCAGTTGCTGATAAGTATCTCGGAACAGGAACATTTGCTCCTTACAAGGTACGTAACTGGAAGAACAACTTAGGTGCAACAGATGTTCCATCTGCAGAATACACACCAAACTACACAGGTACCATGACAATTGGTTACGACGGATCACTTGGCACAATTACCAAGCTTGATGATCTAATGAAGCCAGTATTCAAGGGCAAAGTAACAATTAACGGTGACCCACAAGGTTCATCTGCTGGTCTTAACTCAATCTTCATGGTTAACCTGGCGCTAGGTGGAACTCTTGATGATATTTCTCCAGCAGTTGCTTGGTTCAAGAAGCTAAAAGCAGTTGGTAACTACATCAACGTTAACCCAACACAGGCAACCATCGCTTCAGGTCAAACACCTGTAGTTATGGATAATGGTTATATCTCAGCTGGCATTGCAAAGGAATTTGCTAAGGCTGGCAAGACTTGGAAGATGTTTACCCCAGCATCACTTGGTTCAACATATAACTCAGCGATTTCAGCATGGGCGCCACATCCAGCATGTGCTCGTCTATGGATGGAATACACACTAGGTGAAGAAGGCGCAGCAATCTGGGCACAAGGTGGAGCAACTCCAACACTTTGGATCTGGATGGTTAAGACCAAGCGCGCACCAGCTGCAGGTATTGCTGCAATTGGTAAGAGCAAGGCTGCACCATTAAAGGCAACTGGTGATCAATCTACAAAGGCTCGTGAATATCTAAAGACAGCATGGGCTGCTGCTGTAGGAACCAACTAAGTAATAATTTCTTAGATGGCTAATACTCAATATCAGGGAACCGGCACCACCACAGGTGGTGCCGGTTCTCGGTATTGGCGCAAACGCAGCGCATATTTAGGCGTAGTTCCATTTTTTATCTTCACAGGAATTTTTTTAATTTATCCAACTTATAGCGTGATTACCGGAGCTTTCCGCAATGAAGCCGGAGAGTTCGATACCGCAAAAATTAATGAACTTTTAGCATCACCAATTGTTCGTAAAGCTTTCTATAACTCATTAGAGATTTCATTTAAAACCGCTGTCCTTGGTGCAATTCTGGGCGGATTATTTGCATGGGCACTTGTTTCTGGAAAACCAGGTGGCCGCTTCTATAAAATTACCGTTGCAATCTCTTCAGTATTGGCGCAATTTGGTGGCGTAATGCTCACCTTCGCATTCCTAGCAACTTTCGGGTTTAACGGCGTCGTATCTTCAATATTTGTGAAGCTAGCGCCTGAATCATTTTTAGCTCAATCATCATGGCTCTACACAATCAATGGCTTAGCTGTGGTTTATACATTTTTCCAAATTCCATTGATGGTGTTGGTTTTCTTGCCAACAATCGAAAACATGAAACCACAATGGCGTGAAGCATCTGATTCGCTTGGCGGTAGCCCGCTTGAATACTGGAGAAGTGTTGGTATTCCAGTTCTTACTCCATCTTTCTTTGGTGCGATGTTGCTCTTATTTGTTAATTCTTTCTCAGCATATGCAACGGCAGCAACGCTAGTAAATCTCTCTGACTTCTTAACCCCACTTCAAATCGGTAATGCGCTATCTAGCGAAGTCGGAAATGCAAACCCACAAACTGCTAAAGCGCTTTCACTTGCAATGGTTATTGTGGTAATCATCGTGATGGCGTTATATGCCCAGATTCGCCGCCGAGTAAGTCGTTGGGAGTCATCACGATGAAACCAACTTGGAAAGTAAAACTATGGCGCTACACAATTATCGGAATTGTGGGATTTTATCTATTACTTCCGCTTTATTCAATGTTGGATTTCTCGACAAAGCCTTTCGCCTTTTTTCAAAAGGGTCGCACTTTAGATGCCTGGAAGGTTATTCCTAGCCAACCAGATTTAACAATTGCGGTATTTAGATCGCTAGTGACAGCGGCAATCGTGATGTTTTTGATTTTGGTTTTGATTGTGCCAACCGTGGTTTGGGTGCATCTAAAGTTACCTAAATTAAAGAGGTTAGTTGAATTAATTTGCTTAATTCCATTGGCGATTCCAGCAATTGTGATTGTGGTTGGTATTGCTCCGCTTTATCGTTGGATATCAATTAATATCACCGAGTCGCCAATTTCATTAGCTTTGGTTTATTCGATGTTGATCCTGCCGTATACCTACCGAGCGTTATCGGCTGCGCTGGATGCGGCAGATATCCATACTTTGGCAGAAGCAGCCCGCACCCTAGGCGCATCAACCACCAGAATGATGGCCGGCGTAATCATGCCAACTCTACGAACTGGTATTTTGAATGGATCATTTATTGCCATTGCGCTGGTGCTTGGCGAATTTACAATTTCTAATCTACTCAATTACAAGACTTTCCAAGTGGTAATTGCACAGATTGGCCGTACCAGCGGAAACGTGGCAGTTGCAGTTTCACTGGCTTCAATTTTCTTTGTATTAATTTTGTTATTGGCAATCCCACAGAAGAAGCGTCAAAAAGAAGTTCTTGACGTAGATGTTGCGTAATCGAAAGGAAATGTAGTGAGCTCTGCATATGTGCAATTGGTTGATATCGCTAAGCACTTTGGCCCAGTCAAAGCGCTTGATGGATTAACTTTAGATATCGCCAAAGGTGAGTTTGTTGCGCTTCTTGGACCTTCAGGTTGCGGTAAGACCACAGCGCTTCGCGCATTAGCTGGCTTACAAGAGTTAGATCGCGGTCAGATCATTGTTGATGGAAAAGACATTACTTACACTGCGCCAAATAAGCGCAATATGGGTATGGTTTTCCAGGCTTATTCACTATTTCCACACATGACTGCTCGTGAAAATGTTGAATATGGTTTGAAATTAAAGGCGCATAAAACAGCGGCAGATAAGCGTGCCGATCGTTCAGGTGAATTACTCGAACTAGTTGGCCTATCAACACACTCAAATCATTATCCACATCAAATGTCTGGCGGTCAGCAGCAGCGTATTGCGTTGGCACGTGCGCTAGCTATTTCGCCGCAAGTTTTGCTGCTTGATGAACCACTATCTGCGCTCGATGCAAAGGTGCGTACCCAACTGCGAGATGAAATTCGTCGTATTCAATTAGAGCTTGGCACCACCACATTGTTCGTAACTCACGACCAAGAAGAAGCGCTAGGTATTGCTGATCGAGTTGGTGTTATGCGTAACGGTCTGCTCGAACAGATCGCTTCACCTGCCGAACTTTATGATCGTCCAGCAACTTCATTCGTTGCAGAGTTCGTAGGACTTACCAATCAAGTAAAGGTAAAAGTCTCTAACGGCAAATTCAGTGCATTCGGTACCGAACTGAGCACACTGCCTGGATCAATAACATCTGGTGAAGGTGTGGCGCTAATTCGCCCAGAATCTTTGACAGTAAAAGCGAGCAAGAGCGGTGATGGTCGCGTAGTTGCAACATCATTCTTGGGTTCAATCTGCCGAGTAATGGTCAGCTTGCCAGATGGCAGCAGAATCAACGCGCAGATGGAATCTCAAGATGCATCAGGATTGCTACCAGGCACTGCAGTTGATGTCAGTGCAGATAAATTTGCAGTTTTCGTAAAGTAATATGAATTTCGGAAAGATAACCTCATTAGAGAGTTATACAGATGAATTTGTCTGCTTTGTAAAGGTAACTACCGATGAGGGCCTAGAAGGTTGGGGACAAACCTCTACCTACAACGCAGATATCACTGCACAAGTGCTACATCGCCAAGTCGCTCCTTGGGTTTTGGGGCAATCTGCAGATGACATCGGATTTTTGATTAATAGGGTAGAAGCTAAAGAACATAAATATCCTGGTAGTTACCGTTGTCGAGCTAATGCTGGACTTGATACTGCGCTCTGGGATTTGCAAGGAAAAGCGCAGAATAAGCCGGTTGTTGAATTATTAGGTGGAAAAGTTAAAGCGCTACGAGCCTATGCATCATCAATGAAGCGCGATATCACTCCGCAAGATGAAGCAAAGCGATTCGTAGAGCTACGTGACAAGTATGGATTTGATGCATTTAAGTGGCGGGTAGGCGCTGAGTGCGGAAATGATGTTGATGAATGGCCGGGCCGAACCGAGGAAGTGGTTCCAGTAGTTTCTAGGGCACTAGGTGATGGAATTTCAAAGTTAGTCGATGGCAATTCTGGGTTCTCTCCAAAACGTGCAATTGAAGTTGGCAAACTTCTACAAGCCGAAGGTATTTCTCACTTTGAAGAACCATGTAAATATTGGGAGTTGTCAGAAACCAAAGAAGTAACCGATGCTTTAGAAATTGATGTTACTGGTGGCGAACAAGATTGGGATCTCTCAACTTGGCAACGAATGATTGATATGCGTGCAGTAGATGTTCTACAACCAGACGTCATGTACATGGGTGGTATTTGGCGCACTCTTAAAGTCGTAGATCTGGCTAAAAAAGCTGGTCTACCAATTACGCCACATAGTGCAAATCTTTCACTCGTTACGATTTGCACAATGCATCTACTTGGCGCGATTGATAATCCTGGAAAATATCTGGAGTTCTCAATCGAGCAAGAGGATTACTATCCATGGCAGGTTGGTTTATTTCTTGGCGATCCCTTCAAAGTTGAAGGCGGCAAAGTGATAATTCCTTCCGAGCCAGGGTGGGGAGTGACAATTAATCCAGAATGGCTGGCAAAGGCCACACGCCAAGTTTCTTCTAAATAAATTCCATTATGTAGCACTTCAGTTCTAGTAAGTGAAACTTAATTTACGTACTATTTCTCGCTATGAAGAACATCCTTGATGCCATTGGCAATACCCCATTAATAAATATCGAAGGCATTTGGGTAAAGATGGAGTATTTGAATCCATCTGGTTCGATCAAAGCTCGTATTGCTAAGTACATGATTGAACGTGCTGAAAAAGAGGGACTTTTAAAGCCCGGTGACACTATCGTTGAAGCATCTTCTGGCAATACCGGAAATGCAATGTCTATGGTTGCAGCAGTTAAGGGCTACAAAATGTTAGTTGTGATGCCAACTGGTTTATCACAAGAGCGCGTTGCGATCTCTAAAGCATTCGGTGCAGAAGTTAGAGAAATCGGCGACTTCCATGTAAATGAGGCTCTAGATGAGTGTCGACGTTTAAGCAAAGAACCTGGTTATTTTGCACCGCAACAATTTGATAATGAGTGGAATGTAAATGAGAATTCAGAATGGCTGGCTCAAGAAATATTGAAGGAGCTTCCATCAAAACCAGAATTAGTAATTGGAGGCGTCGGAACTGGTGGCACCATCATTGGTGTGGGTAAAGCATTTAAAGAGGTAAACCCAAATTGCGAAACTTATGCACTCGAACCTTCTGAATCTTGCACTATTGCTTGCGGAGAAGTTGAGAAGCATTTGATTGAAGGAATTTCAGATGGTTTCGTGCCAGGAATCATTCAGCGCCACGAACATGAAATCGATGGTTTTGTTCATATCCATTCAAATGACTCAATTGAAGAGATGCGCCGCATCGCCCGCACGCATGGAATTTTTGTTGGGCCATCATCTGGCGCGCACCTATTGGCAGCGAAGAAGTTAAAAGAAGAACATAATTTACAAACCGTAGTCACCTTCTTCTGTGACGAAGGTGAAAAATACATGAAAGATTATTGGCTTAAGTATTAATTTGAAAAGCTGTTAGCAGTCTTTAGGAATTGCGTGCAGCATTGGCCAAGATGGCATCATGAATGTATTTAGCTAATCCAGCTTGTTGCTTTTCGTAGTGTGCAGTAAATCGGGGATCTGCTAGATACATAGTAGCTAAGCCAGTATGTATCTGATAATTACAGTCATACCACCAATCACTTATTGACTTGCGGTGGGCTTCTGCGCCGTCCATAGCCCTTTCGCTATTAGCAGGTAATCCCTCGTTAAATGCTGCCAGAACTAAATTTGTCGCATCTTGCAGAGCGCTCTGCGCCTTGGCGATATCTTCTTTTGAATAGCCAGCAAGACGTTTCTGTGAATCTTTATATTCCGCAGTATCGCCCCAACGTTCTTTGGCCTCTGCTTCATATGAATCAGCTGCATTGGAATTGTAAGACATAGATAAAGTTTAACTGATGGCTACTATTTGCCCTGTGCCGGACTTAAGTAATTTTCCATTAACAAAACCTTTAGCTAATCGTTTTCGTGAAGTTGTTTCAGGTTCAAAAGACGGCACTCCCAAATGGGCTTATCAGATGCTCGAAGGTGATGATGAAGGCTACTTTGGACCAGAATCAGCAGTTTGGGAAGTACATGGTTGCGTCTCAACAATTGTGGGCGGAATTAGAGCGCTACTTTTGCAAGCTGCGCATCCTGCAGCTCTAGCAGGTGTAGCAGAGCATTCGCGTTATCAAGCAGATCCACTTGGTCGATTAGCAGGAACTACAAAATGGTTAACAATTACCTCATTTGGCGCAACTGAATTTATTGAAAAGGAAGCGCGACGCGTAAATGAAATGCATGGTCGTGTTACCGGAACTTATATTGGGAAAGATGGTCAAGTTCATGATTACGCTGCCAAAGCAAGTGAATATTTACTTTGGGTACATTGCGCCTTCACCGATGCCTTTTTGAAAACCTATGTTGATTTAAATTATAAATTTAAGACTTCGGCGGACCAATATGTAATGGAGTGGGCAAAAAGCGCCGCACCACTAGGTTTAAAAGATGCACCAAAGTCAGTTGCAGAGCTAGAAGAGAAGTTAGATTATTTTAGAAACCACGCTTTAACCGCTAATGCGACCACAAAGGATGTAGTTAAATTTATTTTAAAGCCGCCTTTTTCTAAATTGGGCTTGATTCCATTTACAATTTTTGCAAATGCGGCGGTCGCAACATTGGATCCAAGAGAGGTGGCGCTATTAGGGCTGAAAAAACGCGGCAAAGTCTGGCTCAGGATTTCTAAGGTTATTTTGGAATTCTTAAGTGCAATTTTGGGCCATGAATCACCTAGCCAGAAGTTTGCTCGGCAGCGAATCGCTAGGCTACGTAAATGACTAGAGTGATTGCACATCGCGGCTATTCGGCCAAATATCCAGAGATGAGCCGAGAAGCATATGTAAATGCGATTCCGGTGAGTGATGGTTTTGAATGTGACTTGCATTTAACCAGCGATCTAAAACTCTTCTGCTGGCATGACGACACCATGGATCGAACGTCTAACATGACCGGCGATGTACATGAAATGACCTGGGAAACTATTAGCAAGGCAACGCCACAGCCAATTCTTTTTAAAGAATTTATGGAAATCGCTATGAGTGCAAGTAAAGATGTATTGATTGAGACCAAGCATCCTCAGAAATTTAAGGGCTTACTTGAGAAGAGATTGAAAGCAGAGCTAGATCAATTAAATCCAAAGATAGATATGAGCTTCATGTCGTTCGATCCCAGGGCAGTCTGGAGAATGCGAAATTTTCCCGGGCGAAAAGTTCAGCTGCTAGAAAAAAAAGTTTATGTCCCTAAATTTTTTGCAGACGTAGTAGCACCTTATTGGAAGTTAGTTACCAAAGAATGGGTGGACCAGGTGCATGCGCGCGGTCAAGAGATGTATGTGTGGACTGTTAACGATCCAGAAGTTGCTAAACGTTTAGCCGGTTGGGGTGTGGATACTCTGATTAGTGATAACCCAGAGTTGATTGCTAATTCGCTCTAATTTCTCGCACTTCTTTAACTAGAAATGGAAGTAGTAGCGCTACTAAAGTCACAAATGCAAGCGCATTGGCTGTAGCGGAATTACCAAATTTTTCAGAAATTGGTCCTGCAAAACCTAATGCAATCGGAGCTAAAGCCATGCTTCCCCAGGCATCGTATGCCAAGACTTTAGATAGAGATTCTTTAGCAACAACTTTTTGAATTGTTGTAATCCACAAGACATAAAATAGATCCATTGCGATTCCGAGCATAAAAGCAGTAATTGCAATTAAGAGAACTGAATTACTGTTGCCGACAGCTAGAATCCAGATCACTGTTGGAAATTGGGTTAAAAGTGCAAATCTAATTGGATATCTCGGTCTAATTTTTCCTGCAAAAACCACACCAATAACCGAACCAATTCCCCAAACAGTCAGTATCACTGACCAAGATTTTGCGCCACCGAGATTTTCTTTTGCAACAATTGGTCCGATTACTGAATATATAGATCTTTCTGCGGCCATGATTACGGTAGATGCAGCCACAATTGCAACTATCCATTTATGAGTTTTGAATTCTTGCCAACCTGTCCGCAGCTCTTTAAATGTAGATTCGCTACTTGATTTAACGACTGGCGTTAATTTACGGAGTGAATACACGAGTATCCCTGCAAACATGAAACTTAATCCATCAATAAATATCGCCCACCCCGGACCTACTGATGCAACCAATATTCCGCCAATCGCGGTACCAACGATCATTGCTAGATTTGAGGAGAGCATTATTGATGAATTTGATTCTTGCAGAATCTTTTCGTCAGCTAAATCTGAAGTCAATGCTCCCATAGCTGGATACCAAATTGCATTTAAAAAGCCACCAATAAAACCTACAATTATAAAAATCAAAACTGAACCGTTATTGGTAATAAGAGAAATTCCGTTAAACAAGACTAAAATTCCAAGGATAATATCGGCGCCACCAACGATCTCCCCGTCAACAAAAAGTTGAGGAATAGTTGGCCATTTAGAGATCGAGCTTAACTCTTGACGAATTCGTGGCTCTGTCAATACGTTAACGGTAATAAATTCTTGACCACTTTCTTTCAACGCCTTTACCGCATCAGCAGAGAAGCGGCAAGACGGTTGTGATTCACTGCCCTTGATAAAGATAACGACGCGGTTGTTGTTGATAATATTCTCTAGATGATTGCGAAGTTCCTGATCGCTTCCGTTCGTGCTCAGCATTTGCTCCATGGCTTGATCTTAGAG
>VEQG01000025.1 GCA_018883345.1 Candidatus Nanopelagicaceae bacterium | reverse complement strand
TCATCACCGAGGAAATGCTTTGGGAACGTATTCCAGAGACAAATGGAATGGAACGCGCAAACACTTATTACGAATTAAGTGCGCGAATTTATGCGCGCGGTCAATATGACGAAGCTTTAGCGCTCGCTGAAACTGCACGCGATATTTATTCAGAACTTGGCAACAATCATGCAAATGAAGAACTAGCTCAAGCTTATTCAGCAATTGGTTACAACTTAAATCAACTAAAGAGAATGGATGAAGCAGCCTCAGCTATGTCCAAGGCAGTTGATTTGCTACGTAAAAATAAATCTCCAATCGCTTTAGAACTTGCTTGCACGTTGGGCGAATGGTGGTACACCTCAAAGAAATATCAAGAAGTTGTAGACACGATGAACGAATGCGCTCAAGAGCATTTAGTTGATGGCAACGAACTTGGCGCCGCTTCTGATCTACATTTAATTGGATGTGCCTATCGCGAACTTGGTCAATTTGATGCCGCCATCTCAGCTTTTGAAGAAGCTCGTGCGCTTTGGAAGAAACATAAAGAGGTAATTCATGTTGCAAGATGTGATCAAAAAATCGCATCTTGCTTTAACAGACTAGGCGATGGTGAAAAGGCTCTCGAACGCGCCCGTCAAGCGCTTGATGTTTTCGAAACTGCACACGATCACCGCCGACAAATAATTTCCTTATTTGAATATGCCAAAGCGCTTGAACTACTTGAAGATTATGAAGAAGCGTTAGCTACTCTAGATCAGGTTTTGACTACAGCATCTGATGAAGAGCCACGCGATTTTGAATTTATCGTAGATATCGAAAGCCAAATTGCGGGCATCTTGCGTAAGACCGAACGCGTCGAAGAGGCTGCAGAGATCGAACGTAGATTAAGTAGCGTTAAATCAATATTGGCAGATGATTGATTATTTAAAGGGCCAGCCTGAAGTAACAATTTCGATGGTCTGTATGGGGAATATTTGCCGTTCTCCTATGGCTGCCGCAATTCTTTTTAATCGAAGAAATGAAATAGCATCGCCTAAAATCAACGTGGATAGCTCAGGAACGCATGCATGGCATGTTGGTGAAGGTCCAAATCCAATGTCTAAACAGACTTGGGAAAAATATGGCTTGCAATATCAACATACCGCAAAAAAGTTCTCAAAGAATGATTTCTATTCATCAGATTTGATTTTGGTTATGGATTCATCAAATTACGCAAATGTCATCTCGCTTTCAAACGAAGATGTTAAACATAAAGTTTTTTACTTAAGGCAATTCGACCCAGAATTAAAAGATGCAAAAATCGAAAATTTAGAAGTTCCTGATCCTTATTCATTACCGATAGGGCATTTCGAAGCAGTTTACGAAATGATTGATAAAGCGATTACTGGTTTACTAAAAGAATTAGCGCGGTAAATGCTGTAGTGCCCAGTGGTACATCGCAATGGCACCAGCGGCTGATGCATTCATTGACCTAGTTGAACCATACTGCGCAATTTCATAGAGCACTTCACATGCCGCAATACCTTCTTCTGACATCCCGGCACCCTCTTGCCCAAATAAAAGTACACAATTTTCAGGAAGTTGTGCGCCTTCTAATTTCTTGGAACCTTCAACATTATCAATTCCGATAATCGGTAAATTATTCGCTTTACACCAGATAGCAAAGTCGGCAACCGTAGGGTGATGGTGAACCGTTAGATAGCGATCTGTGACCATCGCACCTCGACGATTCCAATCTCTTTTGCCAACAATGTGAACACCGCTGACATTAAATGCATTTGCGGTGCGAACAATCGATCCAATATTTAAATCATGTTGCCAATTTTCAATCGCAATTTGCAGACCATGTCTCTTGGTGTTCAAATCCTCAACGATGCTTGAAACTTTCCAATAACGGTAATGATCTAAAACATTTCTGCGGTCACCATTGGCAAGAAGCTCTGGGTCATATTGCTCACCGCTTGGCCAAGGCTCAGGGTGCGGTCCAACGCCAACCACTGGATAGAACTCTCCAGGACCGATTTCAGCAGGCGTATTAGGCATAATGAGCACTCTAACTTCTCTATAGGAGGCTTCACAAATGGAGTTGGCAAAAACTCTCTTTCTTTTAGTTCACGTGGCAAGCGTGCTCGGCATGCTGGTCTTGCTACTGATGCAAACCTCCAAGCTTGAGAAAGTTTTATCTAAGGGATTTATGCACGCTGCACTTACAGCGCTAGTTGCAGGATTTGCCCTTGTTGGAATCAATTCGGCACTTGAAGACGATGTTAACCACCTAAAAGTTGGCGTTAAGTTCCTAGTTTTAATCGCAATCATGATTCTTGGATACCAGAATCAAAAGAAACCTAAACTTTCGAATGCCGTTTGGGCAACCATGCTTGGCCTTACGGTTTTTAACGTATTTATCGCCGTATCAATTTAATGCGCTTTAGATCTTTAACTGCTTTAACGGTTGCAGCTTTACTGGTCTTACCAGCTACAGACTCTGTGGCAGTCTTGAAGATGGAACGAATTCCAAGTGTTTTTGCAGAACTGACAAATTCAAAAACCTTATCGAATCCAGCTATGGTGTTAGTAGATTTGAATAGCGGGCAAACTATTTTTAGTCGAGAAGCGAAAGAATTACGTAAACCTGCTTCGACCTTAAAACTAATGAGCGCCTTTGCGGCATTAGAATTTCTACCTTCCGACAAAACATTTAATACGGCCATTTACAAAACAGATATAGAGAATACTTTTCAGATAGTTGGAGACTTTGATCCTTCAATTACGCCAAGTCTCAGGTTGGCTAAGAATTTAAAGTTTGTTTGGAGTGATAATTTAGTTAATCAAATCCGCAAAGAGGCCAAAAGCAAAACCTTAAAGATTAGATATCACGGTCTTACTTATCGGACTAAAACTAATATGGATCAATACTTTAGAAGAGTTGGCTACCGAATCACTTGGAAGAGTATTACTCCTGATGAAGCCTTAACTCACACAACAGAACAGATTTATAAAGCAGCTTCGCCGGACTTAACAAAGATCTTGAATTACACCTTACTTTTCAGCGATAACTGGGTTGCAGATTACCTAGCAAAATCAGCAGCCGCTGCCGCAGGTTATGGTTACAGTCCAACCGGTATCTCTATGGTTTTCACAGATGTACTTGCCAGATACGGAATCGATGAGGCCAACGTTCACGCTTTCGATGGCAGTGGACTTTCACATGAAAATCGAATTACTGCGCAAACATTGGTGAAGGTTCTAATGGAAATGGAACGAAATCCCAAATTTGCTAGCGCGGTAAATGGATTACCGGTTGGCGGAATTTCTGGGACCTTACAGAATAGATTTATTAAGAGCGCCCCTCAGGCAGTAGGACTTGTTCATGCCAAAACTGGTTCCTTAAACGGCGTAGTTAGCTTGGCCGGTTTTGTTGAATCTGGCGAACGTAAATTTGCTTTTGCAATTATTGCCGACCGTCTACCCATCGGTTACTACCCAGAGTCTGCTGCGCGATCTGCGATTGATAAGTTATTAGGAAAAATTGCCGCGCCACTTCAAATTAATCCAACTATTGATGAAGTACCAGAAATTACGCCATCACCATCTGCTGAATCTGCTGCCGCTTAATTTTTTAAATTATTTAATAATTTAGTGTTCGCGACCTTCGTGGTGACGTTCACGTCTTTCGTGTTTATCTTCATCATTGTGACCAAAGAATCCATGGTCATCGTCTTCTTCATGTTCAGTCTGTGCAGATGGCGCAGGAACGCCCATTCCTTTTCCTAAGGTTCCTAAGGTTCCTGAAGTTCCTGGTGCTCCTGAATTTTCTAAAGCTGACGTAATTGAGTTGCCATTGGTTTGGTTGGATGCAATATTCACTTTTGCGTTATCAGAATTTGCCACGGTACTTACAACTGCGTTGCTTTTTGAAACCATTGGCGTTTCATCATCAAAATCTTCATGAGTACCAACTGCAACAGCGCCAAAGACGCCGATTAACAACAGGGGCGCTGCAATCAAGCTGAATTTAATTGATTTACGAAATGGTTTACGTGCTGCTGACACTGGTTTTTGGTCATCGGCGGTCAATCGGAACCATTCTGGAGTGTTACTCATGAAGGAAAAGTAAGGCTAATCACTGAGAAATATCTGGGAAGACGAGGCTATTTTGCTTAGTAATCTTGCTCCGTGCGCCCATACATCGATTTAATGAAGCTTCGAGTGGTCGAATTATTAATTATCACCACGGTACCGGCGCTATTTCTAGCAGCGGAAGGTTGGCCACCATTAATGCCAACTATCGCCTCTTTAATTGGCGGAACTTTGGCGGCCGGCGCTGCAAATGCATTCAACATGGTGATCGAATCAGATATAGATAAATTAATGTCGCGAACCAAGCATCGTCCAATTGCATCAGGATTGCTAACTAAGAAACAAGCTTCAAGATTCGCATCATTTTTAATGATTATTAGTCTTGTAATTTTTTGGGTTTTCACGACGCCGCTTGCAACACTTTTGACTTCACTAGCAATTCTTTTTTATGTTGCAATATATACAGTAGCTTTAAAACCAAATACCAATCAAAATATTGTTTGGGGCGGAATCGCAGGATGTTTACCAGTGTTAATTGGCTGGGCTGCAGTTACAAATTCACTTTCAATGACCGCATTTTGGTTCTTCTTGGTGGTCTTCTTTTGGACTCCACCACATTTTTGGGCGATTGCAATTAGATATCACGATGATTATCAAGCCGCAAATATTCCGATGTTGCCGGTAGTTGCATCACGTAAGCGCGTATACATTGAAATGTGGTTTCACACTTTGATGATGTTTATAGTTTCAGGTTTGACTTTAAATTCAGCAGGATTACCAACCTGGACCTATTATTTGACGGCTGCTTTAGCATTTGTTTTTGGTGAGCAAGTTTATAAATTACGAAAAGGCGAGGCTGAGTACGAAAAAGTCGCTGGCCGAATTTTCCACTTTTCGATTCTTTATTTGACTTTGTTCTCTATTTTGTTGGTGGTCGGCCAACTCTTAATTTAAGTTACTTTAGCGCTTGCTGAATATCTTTAATTAGATCATCTGCATGCTCAAGACCCACTGAAAGTCGAAGCGTGCTCTCTGTAATTCCCATCTCTGCCAAGACTTCTGGCCCTAATCGGCGATGGGTAGTAGAAGCTGGGTGAGTAATAAGTGACTTGGAATCACCCAGATTATTTGAAATATCGATGACCCGAAGGGCATTCATAAATTTATATGCAGCATCCTTGTTGCCATTAAATTCAATTCCAATAGTGGTGCCACCGGCGCCATTCATCTGTTTCATTGCAAGCTCATGCTGTGGATGAGATTTCAATCCAGGGTAGCGGACACTCTTTATTTTTGGATTCTTCTCCAGAGCCTCTGCAACTGCAAGCGCATTTGCATTCATGCGCTCTACTCGCATAAACATAGTCTCTAAAGACTTAACCATTACCCAGGCATTAAATGGTGAAAGCGCTGGGCCGGTATGGCGGATAAAAGGTTGAAATTGTTCATTGATGTATTTCTCTGATCCAAGTACTGCACCGCCAAGTACACGTCCTTGTCCATCGATGTGTTTGGTTGTCGAATACATGACTACATCCGCACCAAGCTGAATTGGCTTTTGATAAACAGGTGAAGCCATTACATTATCGACAATAACTGTTGCGCCAACTTTGTGAGCTAATTCTGAAACCATTTTGATGTCAACAATATCCATCAATGGATTACTTGGCGTTTCAATAAAAACTACTTTAGTTGGCTTAGAAAGTGCTGCTTCCCAATCTTGGCGGTTATTTCCTTTGACCAATTCAGTGGTCACGCCCCACTTAGGTAAAAATTCTGTGAGTACTACGTGGCACGAAGAGAACATCGATGCGCTTGCGACAACGCGATCGCCTTGTTCAACCATGCAAGCGACTGCTGCGAACATGGCAGACATGCCACTTCCGGTTGCAATGCAACGCTCTGCGCCTTCAAGAGTGGCTAAGCGATTTTCGAACATCGAAATAGTTGGATTGGCAAAGCGGCCATAGAGGTAGTGATCTAGTTCGTCTTTAAATGCAATCTCCGCCTCTTCGGCAGAGGAATAGGTAAAACCACTCGTTAAATAGAGCGCTTCAGAAGTTTCGCCAAAACCGGAACGAGCAAGACCAGCTCGCACAGATTCAGTTTGAGGATTTAAATCCCAATCTGGTTCGGGGCGGTTATTGGTTGGTTGATAACCCCAAGGCTTCTTACTCACTAGATAATTCTATTCTCAAAGTAGGTAAGGTTTAACCATGGATACACCAGCTATCTCGGTAAGCAACCTCAGCAAGAAATACGGCGACGTGCTTGCAGTTAATGATGCTTCATTCGATGTTCCGCTTGGCACAATCTGCGGTTTCGTAGGACCAAATGGATCTGGAAAAACCACAACCATCAGAATGCTTCTGGGTCTAATCAAGCCAACTCATGGGTCTGGCTCGATTATCGGAAAGCCAATCAATCATCCAGATAAATACTTGCATGAAGTTGGTGCAATGATTGAAGGCCCAGCGTTTTATCCAGCGCTCTCCGGATTAGAAAATTTAAAGTTATTGGCAAAGCTCGGAGGTATTCCGCTATCAAGATGCCAAGAACTACTAGAACTTGTTGACTTAGGTGATCGTGGAAAAGATAAATACAAAACTTATTCCTTAGGTATGAAACAAAGAT
The DNA here is from genome assembly GCA_018883345.1 of Candidatus Nanopelagicaceae bacterium. Taxonomy (GTDB): domain Bacteria; phylum Actinomycetota; class Actinomycetes; order Nanopelagicales; family Nanopelagicaceae; genus ZLKRG08. Next base: position 14,806 of record VEQG01000025.1, on the reverse strand, counting down.
TAGGTATTGCTGCCGCATTACTTCCAAATCCAAAGTTATTAATTCTGGATGAACCAACAAACGGATTAGACCCATCAGGTATCCAAGAGGTTCGCGATTTATTAGAAAAGTTAGCTAGCGAGGGTGTGACCGTTTTCGTCTCATCTCACTTGCTCTCTGAGTTAGAGATGATTTCCAAGTATTTAGTAATGCTACGTAAAGGAGAGGTAGTTTTTGCCGGCCCCATGCAGGAATTACTACATCGCAGCAAACCAACGATTATTGCAAAGCCATCAACTATTAATTCATTAAATTACTTAGCTGAATTGATTAATAAAACAGGCCATCAAGCTATTATTGAATCAGATCATGTTCGTGTAGATGCAGACGAATCATTTGCAGTTCAATTGAATAAGATTGCATTCGAAGGTGGCATTGTCTTAGCCCAATTAACACCAGTACGCGCATCATTAGAAGAGACCTTCTTTAAGATGACGGAGGATAGCGAATGAGAATTTTCTTAGCCGAATGGCGAAAGCTCCGCCGTCCAACTTTCTTCTTCGGAACTTTGGGTTCTGTGGTTTTTGTTACCGGACTAGTAACTTCATTACTGTTTCTATTAATTGATTCGGAGACCGGAAATGCAGATCGCGGTAACCGAATTACACGAGAGATGTTGCAATTACCTGATGGTTTTACGATTGGCTTTAACAGTGCAAGTGGACTCCTGGGTTTGGTTGCACTTTCAGTATTTGCAGCACAAACAGCTCAAGAATATACATACGGAACATTGAGAAATTTATTGGTCAGACAGCCACGCCGTTATCGCTTGCTGCTTGGCAAATATGTTTCAATGATTTCTTTTTCATTAATTTCGGTAATTGTTAGCGCAGCTACTGCAGTAGGACTTGCACTTGCATTATCGGGAAGAGCAAAAGTTTCAACCGACGCTTGGATGACTAGTGCGGGACAAACTGCATTAGTCGAGACATTTGTAAATGTATTTATCTCAACCATTGGCTATGGAACTATTGGAATGATTTTAGGTTTGATCTTTAGATCTCCAATAAGTTCAATCTCAATTGGTACCGCATATATGTTGGTAGTCGAAAGCATTGTCATAGTTGCATGGCAACCCGTATCCAATTGGTTGCCTGGCAATTTGCTGGGAATTGTTGCGGCCGGCGGTTCTCCGATAGGGATAGAAGATGTTCCAACATATTCTCAAGCTCTTCTAAGAGTTGGCATATTTCTTGCGCTACTTGCGCTCGGCACCGCGACGCTATTTAAGCGTCGTGACGTAGCCAACTAATCGGAAATCCCAAGCTCGAGTGGGTTTGGGATTTATCCTTTATACCTCTTCCCCGGAGGTATAAATTGCGTCGTAAGAATCTCATCGCAGTGTTCGCTGCGATTTCTTTATTTGTAGGGCTAACTGGTTATGAATCACCAGCGTTAGCAGCGACCAAGAAACCTACCGTTGAAGAGATCAATGCTGCCAAGAAAGCAGAAGCCGCTAAGAAAGCTGCTGCAGATGCTCAAGCAAAGCAACTTAATAAAGCTAAAGATTCTTTACGCACCTTGACTGCAAAGGCAAATGCTGCACAAGCGCTCTACAACACCGCGCTGGCTGAGCTGCGAAAAGCAACTGAAATTTCAAATGCGGCAACTGCACATGCAATCGAAGCCGCAAAAGCGGTTGATGAGGCACATCGCAAAATTGGAAAACTAGCTGCCAATGCATACATCATGGGTGGCAGCTTTACAGATATTCAGCCATTACTAAGTTCGGATGGACCACAAGAGTTAATTGATCAACTATCAACTCTTGGCAAGATTGGTGCATCAAATACTCAAGCTTTAAAGCAATTTAAAGCGGCCGAAATTATTGCAAAAGCTGCAAAGGTTGCCGCCGATAAAGCAAAAGCTGCACAAGCTGTCGCAACCGAAAAGGTAGCTGCGGCGAAGAAAGTTGCAGATGATGCACGCGCTGCACAAGCACAAGAAGTTGCTAAATTGCAGAAAGTTCAAGATAAGTTAATGGCTGATTTAATTGCAGCTCGAAAAGTTCGTACTACGCTCGAACAACGTAGGCAGTTAGCTCTTCTTGAAGAACAGAACGCTAATGTTGCTACAACAATCATTGATCAGAAGAAGATTTGGCCGGACCGTGGATTTAAAGGTCGTTCCACAATTCGCTCGACTGCAGAACAAAGAGCAGCAGCTGTGGCATATGCAACCAAACAAGTTTTGGCTAAGAAACCATATGTATGGGGCGCCGAAGGACCTAATTCATTTGATTGCTCTGGTTTAGTTTATGCAGCTTATAAATCTGCTGGTCTTGGCTGGCCAAATTGGGATCGTTTGAATGCCGCACTTTATTCGGTTGCTACTTATCACGTTCCGTTAACACAAATGCAGCCAGGCGATTTATTGTTCTATTCATACAATGGGTCAATTGCAGCGATTCACCACATTTCAATTTATGCTGGCAACAATATGGTTTGGGAGGCACGCAATAAGCGCGTGGGCTTAGTCAAATCAAATATGTATTCAATGCCAGGTTTGATGCCTTTCGCGGGACGCGTTTAATGGATGCGCTCGTTGCACTTAGAAGTGCGGTACGAGCAACGCTCGAAAAATATTCTGCCGGAGATTTAATTGCAGTTGCGGTATCTGGTGGTGCCGATTCCTTAGCTCTTGCTGAAGTTGCAAGAATCGAAGGCGAAAAATTAGCCCAAAGAATTGTGGCAGTAACCATCGATCATCAATTGCAATCAGGTTCTGCCGAACAAGCAAATAAAGTTGTGAAGCAACTTTCAATTCCTTGTTCGATAATTAAAGTGAATGTCGAGCTAAAGGATGGGCTAGAAGCATCTGCAAGGAGAGCGCGTTATGAAGCGCTAACAAACTTTGCTAAAGAAAATAATGCATCTGCAGTTTTACTTGGCCATACCAAAGATGATCAGGCTGAGACCGTGCTTCTTGGGCTGGCACGAGGTAGTGGTGCTAGGTCGTTATCTGGAATGTCTCAAGTCAATGGAATTTTTGAAAGACCATTTTTAGAAATTACACGAGAGCAGACGGTTGCTGCGTGTAAAGAATTAAATTTCCAAGTTTGGAATGACCCATATAATGAAAACCTAGATTTCTTACGAGTTCGAGTTCGTAAGAATGTGCTGCCGATTATGGAAACAGAACTTGGCCCAGGAATCAGAGATGCACTAACTAGAAGCGCACATCTGCTACGAGATGATGCAGATGCCTTAGATGCAATGGCAGAAGAATTTTGGAGCCAAGATAAATCGCTAGCAGTTGAGCCCCTAGCTAAATTGCCTAAAGCGGTAAGAAGCCGAGTTTTACGCCTGGCGCTCTTTGAAAGTGGTGTATCTCAACTTTCTGCCGATCAAGTAGGGCAGGTAGAAGCGTTAATTTCCAACTGGAAGGGTCAAGGCGAGGTCAGTCTCCCAGCGGGTGTGAAGGTTTCGCGAATTTCGGGCAGACTAACGCTCTCATAGGAAGCACCGAAGACCTACCGAAAGGGAGAGCGTGGAACACGCACACGTCGCTAGCGATATCGAACGCGTAATTGCAACCAAAGAAGAGATTGATGCTCGTATTAAAGAATTAGCAGCGCAAGTTGCTAAAGATTACGATGGCAAAAACCTTTTACTAGTTGGCGTGCTTAAAGGCGCCGTAATGGTTATGGCAGATCTAACTCGTGCATTGGATATTCATGTTGAGATGGATTGGATGGCGGTCTCTTCTTATGGTTCCGGCACTAAATCAAGTGGTGTAGTTCGAATCCTCAAAGATTTAGATCGCGATATCACTAATCGTGAAGTTTTAATTGTCGAAGATATTGTTGATACCGGATTGACTCTTCATTGGCTCAAATCTAATTTGGAATCACGTGGCGCAAAGAAGGTAGAAATTCTTACCATGCTACGCAAACCAGAAGCAGCCAAAGTTGAAGTAGATGTTAAGTATGTGGGTTTTGATATCCCTACTGATTTCGTTATTGGGTATGGATTAGATTTTGATGAAAAATATCGCAATCTTGATTTTATCGGCGTCTTAGCAAAGCATGTGTACGCATGAGTGAGCGAAAGAAAAAAATGACCGAGAAGAAACCAGCTCGTAAATCCGGAAAATCTAATTTGCCAGCTTCCAATAACAACTTCCGCAAATTAACTCGCGGTCCACTTTTTTGGATTGTGCTTGGAATTTTGGCCGTAAGTTTCTTTGGGCAGATCTCATCGGCTACTAATCGCTATACCGAAGTAAGCACCTCTCAAATCCTTGATGCAATTACTAAGGGCGAAGCTGCTACCGCAACAGTGGTTGATAAAGATCAAGTCATTAAAATTGAGCTAAAAGATGGCGTTACTATCAAAGGCGCTTCTAAAGTTCAGGCTAAATATGTTATTCGCCAAGAACCAACAATTATTGATGTTTTGACCAGCAATCCACCTGCTAAAGGTTGGAATGTAATTGTTCCTTCACAATCAATTCTGGTTACCTTCTTGCTATCAGTCGCGCCATTCTTGATCATCGCGTTGCTCTTCTTCTGGATGATGAGCAATGCAAATGGCGGCGGGAAAGCAATGCAATTCGGTAAATCCCGAGCCAAATTGCAAGATGATGAAACTCCTAAAACAACTTTTGCAGATGTTGCTGGTGCAGATGAAGCAGTTCAAGAGCTCGAAGAGATTCGAGACTTTTTAGCGGCTCCTGCCAAGTACAAAGAAATTGGCGCCAAGATTCCTAAAGGCGTGTTGCTTTATGGACCACCGGGTACCGGTAAAACTCTGCTTGCTCGCGCAGTAGCTGGAGAAGCAAAAGTTCCTTTCTATTCAATTTCAGGTTCAGATTTCGTAGAAATGTTTGTTGGTGTCGGTGCGGCACGTGTTCGTGATTTGTTTAATCGCGCAAAAGAGAATTCTCCAGCGATTGTTTTCGTTGATGAGATTGATGCAGTTGGTCGTCAGCGCGGTGCTGGACTAGGTGGCGGACATGATGAACGCGAACAGACTCTCAACCAATTACTTGTTGAGATGGATGGCTTTGATGATCAAACACAAGTCATTTTGATTGCCGCAACTAACCGCCCAGATGTTTTAGATCCCGCTTTGTTACGTCCTGGCCGCTTTGATCGCCAAATTCCAGTTGAACGGCCAGACTTGAAGGGTCGCGAAGCAATTCTCAAAGTACATGCCAAGAACAAGCCATTTGAAAAAGACTTAGATTTATTGGCCATTGCACGTCGCACCCCTGGTTTTACCGGTGCAGATTTAGCAAATGTGCTTAATGAAGCGGCACTATTAACGGCACGCAATAATGAAAAAGTCATTACTTTAGGTTCAATTGATGAATCAATTGATCGAGTAATGGCCGGGCCACAAAAGAAGACTCGAGTTATGAGTGATGAAGAGCGTCGCGTAACTGCTTATCACGAAGGCGGACATGCATTGGTAGCGCATGCACTTCCACATACAGATCCGGTTCATAAAATCACAATCATGCCGCGTGGGCGAGCACTTGGTTACACAATGGTGCTTCCGGATGAGGATAAATATTCAGTAACGCGCAATCAGTTATTAGATCAGTTGGCTTACACCTTAGGTGGCCGCGCAGCGGAAGAGTTGATCTTCCATGATCCATCTACTGGCGCAAGTAACGATATTGAAAAGGCAACTGCGTTAGCGCGCCAGATGGTTACTCAATATGGAATGACCGAAACTATTGGTGCGGTAAAACTTGGCACAAATTCTTCAGAACCATTCTTAGGTCGCGATCTTTCACATCAGCGCGACTACTCAGAGAATTTGGCCGCAGTTGTTGACTCAGAAATTAGAAAACTAATCGATAATGCTCATCAAGAAGCTTTTGATATTCTCGAAGCCAACCGTGCGATTCTTGATGAATTGGTAATCGTACTTCTTGAGAAAGAGACCATTTTAAAGGATGAGATTGAAGAAGTATTTAAGAACGTTAGATCAGTAAAACCACGTCCGGCGTGGACTGGATCTGATTCACGTAAGCCTTCTAATCAACCTCCAGTTGCGATTCCTGATTCTGCAAAAGAGAAGCCAAAGAAGCGCGCTACCCGTAAAAAGGCTGAGTAACTTGAGCGATCGCGTCGAATCTGTATCAATGGGACCGGAAGGTGGTCGTGCAAAACATCCTTATGATGCAAAGCGTGCAGAAGCTGCAGTCCGAGAGCTATTGCTAGCACTTGGCGAAGATCCAGATCGTGAAGGCTTGCAAGATACGCCAGCCCGAGTGGCCAGAGCTTATGCAGAGAACTTTGCTGGTTTATATCAATCACCTAGAGATGTTTTAACCACAACTTTTGATATCGGTCATGAAGAGTTGGTAATTGTTCGCGACATTGAAGTCTTTTCACAGTGCGAACATCATCTAACACCATTTCATGGAGTAGCTCACGTTGGTTATATTCCAAAAGGAAAAATTACTGGCCTATCGAAAATAGCACGCTTGGTAGATGTGTTTGCACGTCGTCCGCAAGTTCAGGAAAGATTGACTTCGCAGATTGCTGATGCAATGGTGGAAATCCTTGATTGCGCTGGTGTAATTGTAATTATTGATTGCGAACATTTATGTATGTCAATGCGCGGAGTTCGAAAAGCAGAAGCTCGCACTGTTACCTCAGCAGTGCGTGGGGAACTTCGTAATCCAGCCACACGTGCCGAAGCAATCAGCTTAATTACTAAGAGCTAATTAGGAAAAGTTACCTATGACATTGGTAATGGGCATTTTGAATGTCACGCCCGATTCTTTTTCTGATGGTGGCGAATATCTAGATCCTGCAAAAGCAATTGCACGAGGATTAGAAATGGTCGACGAAGGTGCAACAATTATTGATGTTGGCGGAGAATCAACCAAGCCCGGTGCTGAGCGCGTAACGTTAGAAGAAGAATTAACGCGTGTGATTCCGGTTGTGCATGCGCTTGCCAAAGCAGGTGCAAAGGTAAGTGTCGACACGATGCGCGCCGAAACTGCAGCAATGGCAGTAGCAGCGGGCGCCAGCATTATTAATGATGTTAGCGGTGGCTTGGCTGATCCAGCCATGCATGCAACCGCGGCGGCGCTAAAAGTTCAATATATATGCATGCATTGGCGTGGTCAGTCAAAAGAGATGGATTCTTTAGCAGTTTATGACGATGTAGTTACTGATGTAATTAACGAGCTAACAAAGCAAGTGGCATCAGCGTTATTGGCAGGTATTGAGCCTACAAAACTTGTTGTAGATCCAGGATTAGGTTTTGCAAAGAATGCAGAACAAAACTGGGAAATACTTAGAAATATTGATAAGTTTAAAGAATTAGGCTTTCCAATTTTGGTTGGTGGTTCAAGAAAGCGTTTCTTAGGCGGGGAAAATCCATCAGAGCGCGAAAGCTCATCAATTGCATTGACAACTTGGTTGGCTACTAAACATATTTGGGGTGTGAGAACACATTCGGTAAAGCCTCATGTTGATGCGATTAAAGTTGTCGGACAGGTTTTATGAGCGACCGTATTGAATTAAAGGGAATTGAAGCATTTGGTTTCCACGGTGTATTTCCCGAAGAACGTCGCGATGGCCAAACTTTCTACGCCGATATTTGTGCAGAGTTAGATTTAGAAGCAGCTTCAAATAGTGATGATTTAAATGACACTGTTGATTACGGAGCGATAGTAGATTTAGTTGTGGAAGATATCGAATCAGATCCATGTGATTTAATCGAACATCTGGGCGGTCGCATCGCAGACCGAATTCTCTTTGAATTCCATAAAATTAATCGAGTCTCAGTAACCATTCATAAACCAAGTGCACCAGTAAATGGCAACGTACTTGACATTGCTGTAACTATCGAACGAAATCGATGAGAGCAGTAATTGCGTTAGGTTCCAATTTAGGGAACCCCAAAGAAAATTTGGATTTGGCAGTCGCGTTGTTGCAAGAAGCTACAAATGTCGAGAAAGTTTCGAGCTATTACATAACTAAACCAGTTGGATATGAAGACCAGCCAGATTTCGTAAACGCAGTCTGCATTATTGAGACAGAACTACCTGCAATGGAATTACTAAATATGCTGCATGGCATTGAGAAGGCGATGGGTCGCGAAAGAACAATTAAATGGGGCCCAAGAACTTTAGATTTAGACATAATTCAATATGGATCTTTGCTTTCAAATGCAGAAGAGTTAATGCTTCCGCACCCTCGTGCTCATGAGCGTAAATTTGTGTTAGAACCTTGGGCAGAGATTGAGCCAGAGGCTATCTTGTTGACCCACGGAAAGATTTCAGAATTAATTTCTAAGTTATAATTGCGTTGTACCCGGTACCCAAGTTGGACTGGAGTGTTAAATGGCAGAAAAGGGATTCGTCCCGACTATGGGCGCGCTGCATGCTGGGCATGCTGCGTTGATAAGTGCTGCACGTAAAAGAAGCAATCATGTAGTGGTAAGTATCTTTGTAAATCCATTGCAATTTAATGACCCAAAAGATTTAGAAAAATACCCACGCACCCCTGATCATGACCGTGAATTAGCGCTGGCCGCAGGTGCGAGCGAAGTTTGGTTCCCGACAGTTGAAGAGATTTATCCAAGTAATCCGGAATTAGTTAAGGCAGGGCCAATTGGAGAAGTCTTTGAAGGATTTTCAAGACCTGGACATTTTGATGGTGTTTTGACGGTGGTTAAACGTTTATTTGATTTAGTGCAACCTGATTTTGCAATATTTGGTGAGAAAGATTTTCAACAGTTATTTCTGATCAAGCAGATGGTTAGAAATTTTAATCTGCCAATTGAAATAATTGCTCACCCAACTATTCGCGAAGCAGATGGTTTAGCTTTGTCTTCCAGAAATATCAGGCTCTCATCAGAAGATCGGGCGAAAGCAGCGATAATTTATAAAGCCCTAAACTCTAGCCGCGACCAAATGAATGCAGTTTTAGCTTCCGAACCAGCATGGAAAACAGATTATGCAACGATAATCAATCCAGAGAATTTCAAAGAAGAATTTGCCCCCAAGCAGCGAGCGATAATTGCCGGTTGGATTGGCGGGATACGTTTAATAGATAACATGGAATATAAGGAGTAATGAAATGTTACTAACCATCGATGTTGGTAATACCAACACAGTCCTTGGCACTTTCCTTGGTGAAGATTTAGTTCATTCATGGCGAGTAAAAACCGACCCTCGTAGTACCGCTGATGAGTTGTGGCTGCAGATGCGAGCGTTAGTGGAGGATATTGATATCACTGGTATTTCATTATGTTCGACGGTTCCAGCCGTACTTCGCGAAATGCGAACCATGTTTGACACTTATTTTAAGAATGTACCAACCACAATAGTTGAGCCAGGAATTAAGACTGGCGTTCCTTTACTTGTTGATAATCCGAAGGAAATAGGAGCCGATCGAATTGTAAATACGCTTGCGGCACATACTCTCTTTGGGGGTCCTGCGATCGTAGTTGATTTTGGAACTTCAACTAATTTGGATGTAGTTTCTCCAAAAGGTGAATTCTTGGGTGGTGCCTTGGCGCCAGGCATTGAGATCTCAGTAGATGCGTTAGCGCAAAGAGCTGCACAACTTCGCAAAGTTGAATTAATTAAACCAAAGTCGGTAATCGGCAAGAACACTGTAGAAGCTTTGCAATCCGGCACAATTTATGGATTTGCAGGGCAAGTAGACGGATTGGTCTCTAGAATTTCTGAAGAGCTGGAAGTGCAATTCAAAGAAGCGCCAACTGTGATTGCAACTGGCGGTTTAGCGCCATTGATATTTGGGGTAGCAGATACTTTGGACGAATATGAGCCTGATTTAACGCTAATTGGGCTACGTCTGATTCACGAGCGCAATAGCTGATTAGATAGACTGCCGTCCGTTATGAGCAATCAAGAAAATACTGAGCTAGAACTCCCAGAGCAGTTACGTATCAGACGCGAAAAGCGCGAACGTATTATCGAATCAGGGAGAGAGGCTTACCCAGTCTCGGTGCCGCGCACCAAATCTCTAGCCGATATTCGCTCAAAATATGATGGCCTAGCAATTGATACGGCAACAGGTGATATCGAATCCGTAACTGGACGTATTATTTTCAAGCGCGATACTGGAAAACTTGCATTCGCAAATCTTCGTGAAGGTGATGGCACCGAACTGCAAGTAATGCTTTCACTAGACAAAGTCGGACCTGATCAACTTGATGCTTGGAAATCTGATATCGATTTAGGTGACATTGTCTCTGTAACTGGTGAAGTAATCACTTCAAAGCGTGGCGAACTATCAATTCTGGCAAATGAATTCATGTTGGCAGCAAAGGCGCTTCGTCCGCTTCCGGTCGAGCATAAAGAGTTAAATGAAGAGACTCGAGTACGTCAACGTTATGTAGATTTAATTGTTCGTCCGCAAGCTAGAGAAATGGCGCGAATTCGTCCACAAGTAATGAATTCATTGCGAAAGACTTTCGCTAGTCAAGATTTTCTTGAGGTCGAAACTCCGATGTTACAAGTCATGCATGGTGGTGCTGCAGCACGCCCTTTCAAAACTCATTCAAATGCTTATGACATCCCGCTTTTCTTACGTATTGCACCAGAACTTTTCTTGAAGCGTTGTGTGGTAGGTGGCATTGAGCGCGTTTTCGAAATCAATCGAAACTTCAGAAATGAAGGTGCGGATTCAAGCCATTCACCAGAGTTCGCAATGATTGAGTCTTATCAGGCATACGGAGATTGGCACACAATCGCTGATTTAACTCGCTCCTTGGTGCAGAACGCGGCTATGGATGTATTCGGCACTCATGTCGTTACTCATCATGACGGACGTCAATCTGACTTAGGTGGGCAATGGGCAGAAGTTTCTCTATATGAGGTAATTTCTAATGGCGTTGGTCAAGAAGTTACCGCGCTAACCCCGTATGCAGACTTAAAGAAAATCGCAGATAAATTAGGCATGAAGGTAGATCCAAAGTGGATCACCGGAAAGCTTGCGGAAGAAATCTTTGAACATGTTGGAAAAGAAAATCTAATCAAACCAACATTTGTTATGGGTTTCCCAGTTGATACCTCGCCATTAGTTCGCCAACATCGCGAATTTCCAGGAGTTGTAGAGAAATGGGATCTTTATGTTGATGGATTCGAACTTGCAACAGGCTATTCGGAATTAATCGATCCTGTAATCCAAAGAGAACGTTTAGAAGAGCAAGCTCGTCTTGGCGCTAAAGGCGATGAAGAAGCCATGCCATTAGACGAAGACTTCTTGCGTGCAATGGAATTTGGTATGCCTCCAATGGGTGGCATGGGTATGGGAGCCGATCGTTTACTGATGGCCCTTACTGGACTTGGAATTCGCGAAACAATTCTCTTTCCACTTGTAAAGCCGGAACATTCTTAACAATGTCGATTGTTGTTCGTGCCGCAAAAACTTCGGATGTCAAAGGCATTCGTAAGTTAATAGATACTTATGCACCGCAGCGAAGAATTCTCTCAAAAGAGACTGTTACCCTTTATGAATCAGTTCAAGAATTTGTAGTTGCAGTCGATGGCGAAAATGTAGTTGGTTGCGGCGCGATGCATGTGCTTTGGGAAGATGTTGCCGAAGTTCGTACCGTTGCGGTGACTGAAGAACTTCGTGGCAAAGGCGTGGGGCACAAAATTCTTGAACAGTTAATTGATCGAGCTCGTACCGTTGGGGTAAAGAAGATCTTCTGCCTAACTTTTGAGACGGAATTCTTTGGCCGCCATGGATTTGAAGAGATTCAGGGAGCCCCGGTGGATCCCGAGGTCTATCAGCAGCTGCTTCGCTCCTACGATGAAGGTATCGCCGAGCTGCTCGATTTAGAGTCCTCCAAGCCCAATACGCTCGGAAATACCCGTATGGTGAAGGTGCTCTAAGGCCATCTAAGCGCTTATTGGGGGCATAAATCTCGCCCCTTTTTGGTTAGGCTATTTGTACATAAGTTATCCATGGAGGCCCTAGATGTTTGAGCGCTTTACAGATCGAGCTCGTCGAGTTGTCGTATTGGCACAAGAAGAAGCTCGCCTGCTCAACCACAATTACATCGGTACCGAACATATTCTGCTTGGACTAATTCACGAAGGTGAAGGCGTAGCAGCTAAAGCTTTGGAATCTATGGGCATCTCACTTGATGCAGTGCGTGGCCAAGTTGAAGAGATCATCGGCCAAGGTCAGCAGGCACCATCAGGACATATTCCATTTACACCACGTGCAAAGAAAGTTCTAGAACTTTCATTACGTGAAGCGCTACAACTTGGACACAATTACATTGGTACCGAACATATCCTGCTTGGATTAATTCGCGAAGGTGAAGGTGTAGCGGCACAAGTATTAGTAAAACTGGGCGCTGATTTAAATCGCGTACGTCAACAAGTTATTCAATTGCTATCTGGTTATCAAGGTAAAGAGCCAGCACAACAAGGTGGACCTGCTGAAGGCACTCCAGCATCATCAACAATTCTTGACCAATTTGGTCGTAACTTAACTCAAGCAGCGCGCGAAGGTAAGTTAGATCCAGTTATTGGCCGCGACAATGAAATCGAACGCGTGATGCAAGTTCTCTCTCGTCGCACAAAGAACAATCCAGTTTTAATTGGCGAACCAGGCGTTGGTAAGACTGCAGTTGTAGAAGGACTAGCACAAGCAATTGTTCGCAATGATGTTCCAGAGACTTTGAAAGATAAGCATCTTTACTCACTTGATCTTGGCGCGTTAGTTGCCGGCTCTCGTTATCGCGGTGATTTCGAAGAGCGCTTAAAGAAAGTGCTAAAAGAGATTAAAACACGCGGCGATATCATCATTTTCATCGATGAAATTCACACTCTAGTTGGTGCTGGCGCGGCAGAAGGTGCAATTGATGCAGCTTCAATTCTTAAGCCAATGCTTGCTCGCGGTGAGCTCCAGACAATCGGTGCGACTACTCTCGATGAATACCGCAAGCATCTTGAAAAGGATGCAGCTCTTGAGCGTCGTTTCCAACCGATTCAAGTTAAAGAGCCATCAATCGCTCACACCATTGAAATTCTTAAAGGACTGCGCGATCGCTACGAAACACATCACCGAGTATCAATTACTGATGGTGCGCTCGCAGCTGCAGCAAACTATGCAGATCGTTATATTTCAGATCGCTTCCTGCCAGATAAGGCAATCGACCTAATTGATGAAGCTGGTTCACGCTTACGCATCAAGCGCATGACGGTGCCACCTGAGATTCGTGAATACGATGAAAAGATTGCGAACGTTCGTCGCGAAAAGGAATCTGCGATTGATGGTCAAGATTTTGAAAAAGCAGCATCACTACGTGATGACGAGAAGAATCTAATCAATGAACGTCAAGAGAAAGAGAAAGCTTGGAAAGATGGCGCTCTTGATCAAGTAACTGAAGTTGATGAAGAATTAATTGCACAGGTACTCTCTGCATCAACCGGTATTCCAGTATTCAAGTTAACCGAAGAAGAGACTGCGCGTCTGCTTCGCATGGAAGATGAATTACATAAGCGTGTGATCGGACAAGAACAAGCAATCAAAGCGCTTTCACAAGCAATTCGTCGTACTCGTGCAGGTCTTAAAGATCCTCGCCGACCTGGCGGATCATTTATCTTCGCTGGTCCATCCGGCGTTGGTAAAACCGAACTTTCACGCACCCTTGCTTCATTCTTGTTTGGTGATGAAGATGCGCTAATTCAGCTTGATATGTCTGAATATTCAGAGCGTCACACTGCTTCACGACTATTCGGTGCTCCTCCGGGATACGTGGGTTATGACGAGGGCGGTCAGCTAACTGAGAAAGTTCGCCGTCGCCCATTCTCAGTAGTGCTATTCGATGAGATCGAAAAGGCGCATCCAGATATCTTCAATTCGCTCTTACAAGTCCTTGAAGATGGCCGCCTAACAGATTCACAAGGCCGCACCGTTGATTTCAAGAACACCATCATTATCATGACTACCAACCTTGGTACTAAAGATATTTCTAAGTCACTTGGTTTGGGTTTTGCGAATACTGATGACACTTTAACTAACTATGAGCGCATGAAGGGCAAAGTTAGCGATGAGCTAAAGAGCCACTTCCGCCCAGAGTTCCTTAACCGTATTGATGATGTCATCGTCTTCCACCAGTTGAATCAAGAACAGATTATTGAAATTGTAGATTTGATGGTTGCGAATCTTGATAAGCGTCTGCAATCAAAGGATATGGGAATCGAACTTACTCAAGATGCTAAGTTGCTTCTTGCAAAGCGCGGTTACGATCCATTGCTTGGTGCACGTCCATTACGCCGTGTTATTCAGCGCGAAATCGAAGATGCGTTATCAGAGCGAATCTTGTTTAGCGAGCTAAAGGCCGGAGAAATCATTTTGGTCGGCACTGAAGGTGAAGGCGATACCGCTACATTTACCTTTAAAGGCGAACCAAAGGGTGGCACTCCAGATTCACCTGAAGCGCTCGAACCAGAAACCATTTAATATCGTTTCCTTGTAGCAACTCTGCGAATAAACCTTTAACATCTGTTTATGCGCAGAGTTGCTCTATTTATTACAGTTGTTTTTGCACTTAATCTTTTTGGCTTTCCGGCTAATTCCGCCGTTAAATATGGTGAAAAGTGCAGCAAAGCGGGTCAGACTGCGACTGCATCAGGTAAGAAATTCACCTGCATAAAGTCAGGCAAAAAGTTAATTTGGAATAAAGGCGTAGCAATTCCGAAACCAACGGTAACACCTGCTTCAACTCCAGTTCCTACCGTTGCTGTTCCATCAACTCCAACGAATACTCCAACCCCGACCTCAACCACAACAAGTGTTTCGGTT
>VEQG01000006.1 GCA_018883345.1 Candidatus Nanopelagicaceae bacterium | reverse complement strand
CTTTTAAAGTTCTAGAACCTGTAGTAACTGGAATAACTTGGGCGCCAAGTAATTTCATGCGAGCAACATTTAACGCTTGTCGTTTTGTATCTTCTTCACCCATGTAAACCACGCACTCAAGTCCCAAGAGTGCGGCCGCCGTTGCAGATGCGACGCCATGTTGTCCTGCACCAGTTTCGGCGATTATTCGTGGCTTTCCCATTCGCTTAGTTAGGAGCGCTTGGCCAAGTACATTATTGATTTTATGTGAACCGGTGTGGTTTAGATCTTCGCGCTTTAAAAGAATTCTTGCGCCGCCACAATATTCTGAAAATCTTTTTGCCTCAGTAAGTATTGATGGACGTCCTGAATAGGTCTTATGCAAGTGATCTAGTTCGGCTTGAAACTCAGGGTCAATTTTCGCAGCTTCAAAAGCAGCTGTTAGCTGATCAAGTGCGGGGATAAGAGCTTCGGGAACGAAACGTCCACCATATTGACCAAAATGACCGTCGAAACTCATGAGCCGTATCCTACTGACGCCCGAGTAATTGGCGCATGCTTAAAACTGGATCGCCAGCGCGAACCAGCGCCTCTCCAACCAAAATCACATTTGCTCCCGCCGCTTCGGCGAATATCACTTCATCACGAGTTGAGATGCCGGACTCTGCAACTTTGATAATGTGTTCTGGAATTCTTGGAATCAACTCTTGAAATGCCGCAGGATCTACATCCAAAGTCTTCAAATTTCTAGAGTTGACTCCAATAATTTCTGGATTAATTTCCATTGCCGCTTCAAGTTCATGATTTGTATGGACTTCAATAAGAGATTTCATGCCAAGTTCGGTAGCTAATGCAAAATAATCTGTCAATTGTGATTTAGAAAGGCCCGCAACTATAAGCAGAACTAAATCCGCACCATGCGCGCGGGCCTCATAAAATTGATATTCATCAACCATAAAGTCTTTGCGCAGCATCGGTAAATTAATCTCTCTTCTGACCTCGTCGAAGTCTGCTAAAGATCCATTAAACCTACGTCTCTCCGTTAATACACTTACCGCTGCAGCGCCAGCCTCTTGGTATTGCATTGCAAGCTTCGCTGGTTCTGGAATTTCTGCCAACGCACCTTTACTTGGGGATTTACGTTTAACTTCCGCGATTATTGACATTTGATGTGCAGGAAAATTTGGCAAAATCGGCTTTGGCGCTTGTTCCAATAATTCATGTAGCTTGGCAAGTGGCAATCTACGTTCTGCTAAATCTTCTCTGACGCCTTCGATAATTGAATCTAAAACTGACACATTACTCTCCTGATTTACTTTCATTAGAGGTTGGATCAATTCCTCGATCTAATTTCTGCCAATCATTTGTTGAATATGGAGTTCTTTCGTAACGAGATTCGCCTTTTCGTTTTTTCCCTATAAACAAAATTAGAGTTAACGCCAGAGCCAATGTTGCAAAGAATCCGACGGCCTCACTCATTTTGCCACCCGCAAATTATTGGCAGCATTAATTGCACCTAAAACCGCAGCCGCCTTATTGATACATTCGAGATTTTCAGATTGGGCATCCGAATCAGCAACGACGCCTGCCCCTGCTTGCACGTAAGCGATTTTGTCCCTAATCACCGCGGTCCTGATTGCGATGCAGGTATCGATATTTCCTCGAAAATCCAAGTAGCCGAGAGCTCCACCATAAATTCCCCGACGGTTTGGTTCGAGTTCTTCAATAATTTCCATCGCTCTTGGTTTTGGAGCGCCAGATAGAGTGCCGGCAGGAAATGTTGAGAAGAGCGCTTCAATTGGAGCTTTATCTTCGGCAAGTTTTCCTTTTACAGTTGAAACAATATGCATTACATGTGAAAAACGTTCAATATTCATAAATTCAACAACTTCGACCGAACCTGGTTGGCAAACGCGACCCAAATCATTTCTACCCAAATCCACCAACATCAAATGTTCAGCGCGCTCCTTTGGGTCAGCCAATAATTCTTGTGCAATTTTTTCATCTTGCTCTGGAGAATTTGATCGACGTCTCGTGCCCGCAATTGGGTGCACCATTACTTCGCCATCTGTAACTTTCACTAGCGCTTCTGGACTTGAGCCAACTACATCAAGACCATCTTCGAAACGCAAGAAGAACATATATGGGCTTGGATTATGAAGTCGCAACATCCGGTAGACATCAATTGAATCTGCATTGCATTCGGCTGCAAAGCGCTGAGAAATTACTACTTGAAATGCTTCGCCTGCCTTTATCTCTTCCTTTGCTGCCGCAACCTTCGCTACAAACTCAGCCTCAGAAGTATTTCGCTCATATGTGGGCGCACTCTTTTCATCAACATATGCCAAATTGCCTGGCAACGCAGTTAATAGATCTGACTGCATCTGATCCAACCTCTTGATTGCTAATTCGTAAACTTCATCTACTCGATCAGCACTGCCATCCCAATTAATTACATTTGCAATTAAAGTGATGGTGCCTTCTGAATGGTCCATCACCGCTAAATCAGATGTCAACATAAATTCCAACTCGGGAATATTTAGATCATTCTTTGAAATATTAGGAATCTTCTCAAGACGTCTAACACTGTCATACCCCATATAACCTACTAAGCCGCCAGTTAAGGTAGGCATATCAGGTAATTTTGGTGACCTTAAATGTGCTGCTGCCATACGTAGCGCAGACAATGGATCGACGCCAAAAGGTGCGCCGGCTGGCATAGTGCCCCGCCAAAACACCTGACCATCTTTTTCAGTAAGTGTTGCTTCCGAATTAACACCAATAAAAGAGTAACGAGACCAAACTCCACCGTGCTCAGCTGATTCAAGTAAAAAAGTATTTGGCTTTAATTTAGCCAGTTTTCGGTAAACCCCGATTGGAGTCTCACCGTCGGCAAGTAATTTTCTGGTTACAGGAATTACGTTGTAAGTTCTTGCAAACTCCCTGAATGTTGCTAAATCCATGTTAGAGCTCATTATGAAAGCAACTCTTTTGACCCGTGTGGCATGCACTGCCAGTTTGTTTGATTCTTAAAAGTACTGCATCTCCATCACAATCAAATTTAATTTCAAGAACTTCTTGAACATTTCCGGAAGTCTCGCCTTTAATCCAAATTTCATTTCTGGAGCGACTGAAGTAGGTGGCGCGCCTTGTTTCTATAGTTTTGCGCAGTGCTTCTTGGTTCATCCAAGCCATCATGAGCACTTCGTTTGAATCAGCTTCTTGCGCTATTGCCGCGATTAATCCCTTAGAGAGCGCCTCTTCAATCTGCTTTGGGATTTCCATTGCCTTAGTCTGCCTTATCTCAATTGGCTCTCGCGAACGTTATATCCACGTTCGCGAAGGTACTTCTTAACATCTGAGATACGAAATGTGCCGAAATGAAAAACACTAGCAGCAAGCAGTGCGTCAGCTCCTGCATTAAGCGCCTCGGCAAAATCTTCCAACTTGCCAGCACCGCCTGATGCAATCAAAGGAACTGGGCAGATTGGTCGAACATCATTAATCATTTCGACGTCATAACCTTCACGGGTGCCATCAGCATCCATAGAGTTGAGCAGAATTTCGCCAACCCCGAGATCACATGATTTCTTAATCCATTCAACTGCATCCAAGCCCGTACTTTGACGACCACCATGAGTTGTTACTTCATACCCCTTTGATGCTCGTCTTGCATCAACCGATAGCACTAAAACTTGGGAACCAAATCGATTTGCAATTTCTGCAATCAAATCTGGACGATTTATTGCAGCAGTATTAATGCTGACTTTATCTGCACCGGCGCGTAATAATCGATCAACGTCATCTACTGACCTAATGCCACCACCGACAGTCAATGGAATAAAAACTTCTTCCGCAGTTCTCTTAACAACTTCGATAGTCGTTTCGCGACCACTGCTGCTTGCAGAGATATCTAGGAAAGTTAGCTCATCAGCGCCTTCATGGTTGTAAGTTTGAGCAAGTTCTGTTGGATCGCCTGCATCAACCAAATTTATGAAGTTAGTTCCTTTTACAACTCGACCATCAGTTACATCCAGACAAGGGATGATTCGAATTGAAAGCATTAGTTTGCAACTTTCAAAGCATCTTCAAGTGTGAAAGCGCCGGCATAAAGTGCTTTGCCCATAATCGCACCTTCAACTCCAATTGAAACTAACTTTCGCAAAGCTTCGATATCTGAAAGCGAAGAAATTCCACCCGATGCGACAATTGGCGCCTTCGTAACAGCGCAGACACTTTTTAGTAAATCAAGATTAGGTCCCTTTAAGGTTCCGTCTTTAGTTACATCTGTTACGACATAACGAGCGCAACCATCTTTATCCAGTCGCTCGATAGTTTCGAAAATATCTCCACCCTCTTTAGTCCATCCTCGCGCTGCCAAAGTTCGACCTCTAACATCCAAGCCAACTGCTATGCGATCACCAAACTCCGCAATTACTCTCGAAGTCCATTCTGGGTTTTCGAGCGCGGCCGTGCCAAGGTTTACCCGTTTACATCCAGTAGCTAGAGCTCGTCTCAAAGATTCGTCGTCTCTAATACCGCCAGATAATTCGACTTGAATATCTAACTTACCAATTACTTCCGCCAACAATTCGGCATTGCTACCTATTCCAAAGGCGGCATCAAGGTCTACTAAATGGATCCATTCGGCGCCAGCGCTTTGAAAATCTAGTGCTGCATCAATGGGTGCTCCATAATTTGATTCGCTACCTAATTCCCCTTGAACTAAGCGAACAGCTTGGCCACCTTTAACGTCTACTGCTGGCAATAACTCTAATTTCATAAACTCTCCACCCAATTACTAATCAATTTCAGTCCTGCAGCTCCACTTTTCTCAGGATGAAATTGAGTTGCTGTTATTGGCCCTTCTTCAACTGCAGCATAAAACTTTCCGTAATAATCAGTTGTTGCCCAGTTCGAGACTTTGGCTTGCTTAACAGCATAAGAATGAACAAAATAAAATGATTCTTTTTCTACGCCTGTAAATAAATTAGAACCACCTGAAATTTCAACGGAATTCCAACCCATATGTGGCAAAACTGGCGCATCTAATTTTTCAACAACTCCGCTCAGTGCACCTACTCCAGCAAATTCGCCAAGTTCTAGACCTTGTTCAAACATGATTTGCATGCCAACACATATGCCAAGTGTTGGTTTGCCTTCTGCAATTCTAGATTTGATTACTTGATCACCATTTACCTTTAGTAGCCCATCCATGCAAGCTCCAAATGCGCCAACGCCTGGCACTACTAAAGCATCAGCATTAGCTGCAATTTCTGGGTCTGAAGTCAGAACAACTTTGCGACCAGTGGTTTCGAAAGCTCTCTGAGCTGATCTTAAATTTCCTGACCCGTAGTCAAGAATTGCTATCAAAGCGTTCCCTTTGTTGAAGGTATACCTGCTACACCATCTAATTTGATGGCATCGCGCAGCGCTCGGGCTACCGCTTTAAATTGTGATTCAAAGACGTGATGAGCATTTCGTCCCTCAAGTACTCTAATGTGAATTGCAATTCTGGCTTCTGCAACAATCGATTCCCAAATATGTTTACCTAAAGTGGTGTCAAAAGTTCCGATTAGTTCGACAATTTCAGGTTGACGATAAACAAGATATGGTCGTCCAGATAAATCAATCGCAACTTGGGTTAGTGACTCATCAATCGGAACTAGGGCGTCACCAAAACGTCGGATACCTGATTTATCTCCCAGCGCTTCACGTAACGCTTGTCCAAAGGCCAACGATGTGTCTTCAACAGTGTGGTGTGAATCCACTTCAATATCGCCTTTAGTTTTGATAGTTAAATCAATGCCAGAGTGCTTTCCGAGTTGGCTCATCATGTGATCAAAAAATGGCACACCAGTTTCTACGGATACATTGCCATTCCCGTCTAAATTAATCTCAACCAATACCGAAGATTCTTTAGTTGAGCGTTCGACTCGAGCGGTTCTCATAGCGCGCCTTTCAAGGCTTTTTCAATTGCCTTAAGGAAGATTTGGTTTTCGGCATCATTGCCAATGGTTACTCTCAAATAACCAGGCAATCCTACATCGCGAATCAATACCCCGTCGGCTAATAACTCCTGCCAAAGTTGATTAGAGCTGACTTTAAATCCAGAGAAGAGAATGAAATTAGCATCGGATGGGATTACCTTTAAACCTAATTCCTGGAGGTTCTTAGCAAGTTTGTCACGGTCCTTGGCCAGTTTTGCAACTTCGGCAAGTAACTCGTCTTGGAATTCAAGCGCTACCTCAGCAGCTGCCTGAGTCAATGCCGATAAGTGATAAGGAAGTCGAACTAATTGAATTGCGTCAATAACTATTTTATTTGCGGCAAGATATCCAAGCCTTGCACCTGCAAATGCAAACGCTTTGGACATCGTTCGACTTACCAAGACGTTGGGATATTTTTCAATTAACGTGATTGCCGACTTTTGCTGAGAAAATTCGGCATAAGCTTCATCAACAATTAACAAGCCATCTATCTCTGCGGTCGCTTTTGCCAACTCTTCTATAACTGAGATAGTTACTGCAGAACCAGTTGGATTATTTGGCGAGGTAATAAAGGTAAGCGCAGGCTTGTTGGTAGAAATTTGTTCGAGAGCTTTTGATAGATTTAAAGTGAAATCTGAATTGCGAGCACCTTCTACCCATTCCACATTTGCAACTTTTCCAATCAAGGGGTGCATCGAGTATGAAGGCACAAAGCCAAGAGCTTTATTGCTTCCGAAAGCCAAGAAAATAGATTGCAGAATTTCATTACTACCGTTTGCAGCCCAAATATTTTCAGTCGAAAGTTTTACGTTGCTCTGTTTTTCCAAGTAATCTGCGAGTCCTTGTCGTAATTTCAAGGCATCTCGATCTGGGTATCTATTTAAGTTCTCTGAAACTTCTTCAATACGATTTGCTATTGCAGCAGCTAATTTCTTAGATGGTCCGTAAGGATTCTCGTTTGTATTTAAACGAGCAGCCGCCGGCACCTGAGGAGCACCGTAAGGTGTTAGCGGACGCAGTTGTTCCCGAAGCGGCAACCATTTAGGCCAATTACTCATTTTCAAACCTCGCAGTAATTGCCTCGCCATGCGCTGGAAGATCTTCAGCATTGGCAAGAGTTACCACAGTATTGGAGATTCCTTCAAAAGCGGACTTGCTATATTCAATAAAGTGCAATCCTCTAAGAAATGTTTGGACAGACAATCCGGATGAATGGCATGCACAACCACCGGTGGGCAATACGTGATTTGAACCAGCCGCGTAATCGCCTAAAGAAACCGGTGAATACCGTCCAATAAATACTGCGCCAGCATTGCGAATTTGCGCTGCATCCAATTTTGAATTTCGAGTTTGAATTTCTAGATGCTCGGCTGCGTATGCATTAACCACATCTAAACCTTGCTGAACATTATCAACGATCACAATTGCGGACTGCTGGCTGGTAAGCGCAGTTTGAATTCGATCAGCATGTTTGGTGACTGGCACTCTCTTGTTCAATTCGGAAACAACCGCGTCTGCCAAATCGGTGGAATCTGTTACTAAAACTGACGCTGCAATGACATCGTGCTCAGCCTGACTAATCAAATCTGTTGCAACGTCAGCAGCTATTGCGCTCTCATCTGCAAGCACTGCGATTTCAGTAGGTCCGGCTTCGGAGTCAATTCCAATTACACCTCTTAGCGCTCTCTTAGCCGCCGCTACATAAATATTTCCTGGACCAGTAACTAGATCTGCTTTTTCGCAGAGATTCTCCATGCCATATGCAAAGAGTGCGATCGCTTGCGCGCCACCAATTGCATAAACTTCATCAACGCCTAACAATTCACAAGTCGCCAAAATAGTTGCATTTGGCCAACCATCATTATCTACTTGTGGTGGGGATGCCACCGCAATTGATGGTACTTCTGCAATTTGAGCAGGTATCACATTCATTAAAACACTTGAAGGATAGACCGCTCTCCCGCCTGGTACATAAAGACCGACTCGATCAACTGGGATCCATTTTTCGATAACCGTCGCGCCTGATTCGACCTCGGTAACTTTGCTATCCCTGGTTTGATCTTGGTGAACTTTCTTGATGCGTGCTGCAGCAACTTCTAGCGCCGCACGGACCTCGGGATTTAGATTATTTAACGCCTTAGTTAATTCATTTTTTGGGACTCGAATAGATTTGGGTGCAACACCATCGAACTTTTCTCCAAATTGAATTAAATCCTGCTCATTGCCATTCTTGACGGTAGTTAAAATTGGCTGAATCAAAGCCATAGCGCTATCGACATCTAATGTGGCGCGCGGAATCACCGTATTAATTTGCGCCTTAGTAAGGCGCCGCCCTCGAAGGTCTATTCGGCGAATCATGCCGATATTCTACTTTAAAACTATTTTACGCAGTCTGCACCAAGAATCGCCTTTAAATCAGCGTTGAGACTTGGAGATGAAGTCACTTGAAAACTTAATTTATGTGTAGTGGTCTTTCCTTGATCTGTAACTACGAGTTGCACCTCACGTTTACCAGGGTGCATTCGAAGCGTTTCTTTGATTCTTTCAATAACTGGTTGAGTTAACTGATTGGAATTTGCGCTTACCGTAAATGGTCCTACCGGCCCAGTTGATAAATCGATTGCAGTCATTTCCATCGCGGTAAATCGAAGCTGGTCGTCACGCCAATCAACTCTGCCGCGAATCTTTACTACTCGGTCCTCGATTAAACCCATCGCATATTGATTGTAAGTATTAGAGAAGAACATCGCATCAATTGAACCTTCGAGATCTTCAATAGTAACAATTGCCCAAGATGCACCTTGGCGCGATACTTTCCGTTGCACTCCAGTGATTAAGCCTGCAATGGTAACCATGCGATCAGTGCCATTTTCTTCATCAGCTAACTCCGAAATTGAGATATCCGAATTTGATCTCAATAATCCCTCTACACCAAGTAATGGATGATCAGATACATAAAGGCCCAACATCTCACGTTCGTAATTTAATAACGTCGCCTTGTCCCATTCCTCGGTTGGAATATCTAATTCCACCGCGATAATTCCAGATTCAGTTGCGCTGCCGAAGAGGTCAAATTGGCCAATTGCCTCTGCACGTTTTGATTCAGAAACCGAATCGATCGCCATTAAGTGCACCGCCATTAGTCCTTTTCGAGTTGCACCTAATGAATCGAAAGCACCGCCTTTGATAAGTGACTCGATGGTCTTCTTGTTGCAAACAGATCCATCCACCTTCGCCAAGAAATCTCCAAAAGATTCGAACCGACCTTTTGCTTCGCGCGCTTGCTTTATAAGGTTTACGACGCCTTCACCAACATTGCGAATTGCAGCCAGTCCGAACCTGATATCTTCACCGCGCGGTGTGTACTCGACATTAGATTCGTTGACATCTGGTGGCAAGACTTTTATACCCATTCGACGACATTCTGAAAGGTAAAGCGCTGATTTGTCCTTATCATCTCGGACAGAAGTTAAAAGTGCTGCCATATATTCGGTTGGATAATTAGCTTTCAAATAAGCAGTCCAATATGAAACCAATCCGTAACCAGCTGAATGTGCTCTATTGAAAGCATAATCAGAGAATGGAATCAGTGTTTCCCAAAGTCTTTTGATAGCCGCCTCTTTGAAGCCATTAGCTTTCATGCCCTCAGAGAAGGGAATGTATTCCTTATCAAGAATCTCTTTATTCTTCTTGCCCATTGCTTTACGCAACAAATCCGCACGACCAAGTGAGAAGCCAGCAACTTTCTGCGCGATTGCCATAACTTGCTCTTGATAAACAATTAGACCAAATGTGTCATCTAAAATTTCAGAAAGAGGTTCTGCCAAATCTGGATGAATTGGTTCGACTGGCTTACGTTTATTTTTTCTATCTGCGTAGTTGTTATGTGCATTTTCACCCATAGGGCCTGGTCGATAAAGCGCAATAACTGCAGAGATATCTCCGAAGTGATCAGGTGCTAATGACTTAAGTAGAGATCGCATAGGGCCACCGTCGAGCTGGAAGACGCCTAAAGTTTCTCCTCTAGATAGCAATTCATAAGTTTTCTTATCATCAAGGGCAAGTTCCTCTAGGACTACATCTACACCTTTGTTGGCTTTAATATTCAACAAGGCATCATCTAATACCGAAAGATTTCTCAGGCCCAAAAAATCCATTTTAAGTAGACCAGTAGATTCGCAAGCTCCCATGTCGAATTGAGTGATGATTGCGCCATCATTCTCTCGACGATGAATTGGAATTACATCAAGTAGTGGTTCTCGCGAAAGAATCACACCTGCAGCGTGCACTCCCCACTGACGCTTTAAGCCTTCCAGGCCACGTGCAGTATCTACGACTCTTTTCGAATCTGGGTCTGATTCATAAAGAGATCGAAATTCTGAAGCTTCGCCATATCGGGGATCCTTTGGATCAAATACACCCGCTAATGAAATGTCTTTGCCCATGATTGCAGGCGGCAGCGCTTTAGTTAGCTTCTCACCTATCGCATATGGATAGCCTAGAACTCGAGTGGAATCCTTAATTGATTGCTTTGATTTGATAGTTCCGTAAGTGATGATTTGTGCTACACGGTCTTCGCCATATTTTTCTGTTGCATATTTGATCATTTCACTGCGGCGGCGTTCATCAAAATCTAAATCAATGTCGGGCATTGAAATACGTTCTGGATTTAAGAAACGCTCAAAAAGCAATCCATGTTCGATCGGATCTAGCCCAGTGATTCCAAGTGCATATGCAACTAGAGATCCGGCAGCGGAGCCGCGCCCTGGTCCAACTCTGATTCCTGATTTCTTTGCATGGCTAACCAAGTCCGCCACCACCAAGAAGTAACCAGGGAAACCCATTTTCTTCATGACATCTAATTCAAAGCGAAGACGTTCTTTATATTCATCAGGCACGTTGCCATTAAATATTTTCGCAAGACCTGCTTCGGATTCTTTTACCAACCAGGAATCTTCACTTTCGCCAGCTGGCACTGGAAATTGCGGAAGCAGATTCTCCCCTTCGCGAAGCGTCACATTTGCTCTTTCGGCAATAAGCAAGGTGTTATCGCATGATTCAGGGTGATCTTTAAAGAGATGGCGCATCTCTGCAGCACTCTTTAAATAGAACTGGTCGCCATCAAATTTAAATCTCTTAGGGTCAGCCAGGGTAGAACCAGATTGAACGCAAAGTAGAACTTCGTGAGCTTGCGCATCTTCTTTGTATGTGTAATGTAAATCGTTTGTGGCAAGTAGTGGAATATCTAATTCTTTAGCTAATTTTAGAAGATCACCTTTTACTCTATTTTCAACATCGATATCATGATGCATTATCTCTACAAAGAAATTATCTTTACCAAAAATATCTCTAAAGTCCGAGGCGGCCTTAAGCGCTTCTTTGTAGTTTCCGATACGCAAACGCGTGGCTACTTCTCCACCAACACAACCTGTAGTGCCAATAATTCCTTTTGCATATTTACTTAAAAGTTCTCTATCGATTCTGGGCTTGTAATAGAAACCTTCTAAAGAAGATAGCGAAGCCAATCGATATAGATTTGCTAAGCCTTCTTGATTTTCAGCTAAGAGCGTCATGTGGGTATAGGCGCCGCCACCTGAGACGTCATCTTCTCCGCCTTCGGCCCACTGAACGCGACGTTTATCAAATCTAGTCTCTGGCGCAACATATGCTTCTAAACCAATAATCGGTTTAACGCCAGCTTTCTTTGCCTGTTTATAGAAATCAAAGGCGCCAAATAGATTTCCGTGATCTGTCATTGCGATGGCAGGCATACCTTGCGCTGCGACCTCTTTAACTAAATCACTTACTCGCGCCGCACCATCGAGCATTGAATACTCTGTATGGACATGCAAATGAGCAAAACTATCGGAGGCTTTTCCCTTATTTGTGCTCACGGGCGGCAAGGTTAGTCTTATGGCAAGACCGCGTCGCTTAGGCGCGATAGTGAGTCAGTTAAATCACGAGGGTAAGTGGCGGTAACCGATACTGGAAGCCCGGAAATCGGATGGTTAAATTCAAGGGCCTGAGCATGAAGCCATGGCCTAGTTACGCCTATCTCCTGCGCCAAATTCGGATCTGCACCGTAAGTTAAGTCTCCGACTAAAGGGTGGCGAATTGCAGACATGTGCACTCTAATCTGATGTGTACGACCAGTTTCAAGTTCGACTTTTAGTAAAGAGACTGATCGGTAATACTCAATAACTTCGTAATGAGTAACGCTTGGTTTTCCATCAGTTACTACCGCCATTTTGTAATCTTCTTTTGGGTGACGATCAATCGGTGCATCAATGGTTCCGACGGCAGGTTCGATGTGGCCTTGCGCTAATGCGTGATAAATTTTTTTAATTTCGCGATTTCGAAACATATCTTTCAATTTTAAATACGCAGCATCGGTTTTTGCGACCATCATTAATCCGCTAGTGCCAACATCTAATCTTTGAACAATACCCTGTCGCTCAGCTGGCCCACTTGATGTAAGTGGAATCCCTGCCGCCACTAATGCTCCGACTACAGTTGGACCAGTCCATCCGGGACTTGGATGTGCGGCGCATCCAACTGGTTTATTCACAATTACTAAATCCGTATCTTGATAAACAATTTCAAGATCATCTAGTGGTGTTGGCGGTATCGCAATATCACTTGGAGGTTCTGGAAGAAGCACCGTGATGATTTGTCCACTTTGAACTTTATCTGACTTGCTTAAAATTCTGTGACCCAAAGAAACTTCATTTGATTCAAGCAATTTAACAATTACGCTTCTAGATAATCCTAATACTCGAGCTAAAGCGCTATCGATTCGTTCGTTATCAAGCCCTTCGGGGACTTCAATACTCCTTGTTTCACGCATCTTTGGCTCTTTCAATCGGGGCAATATTCTTTAAAGAGAGCAAAAATGCCAAAATTGCCCCGCAAACAATTGCAGTATCTGCCAAATTAAAATTTGGCCAATTAGGAAGTACGATCCAATCGGTTACGCTGCCACGTAAGAAACCTGGTGAATTAAATGCACGATCGGTTAAATTTCCGAGTGCACCACTTAAAACCAGTGCTAAAACTATGGCCCAGTATTTATTAGTCACTTTTGGCGCGTAGTAGAAGGCAAAGGCCGAAGCAGTTATCGCAAATAGCCCTAGAAATATCCCACCGCCATTTGCCCCGAGGCCAAAAGCCGCTCCAGTGTTGAAAGATAATTCAAATTTCAAAAATAGGAATTTTAGAGTTTTGCCAGGCAATTCATTTAAAGCCCATTGCTTAGTCAGATAATCGGCGAACCAAATTAAAACCGCTACGGAATAGGTCAGCTTTAGATGTTTTGCTGAGTTAACGACGCTCTTCCTTTTGCTTGCAAGACATGCAAAGTGTCGCGCGTGGGAATACTTCTAAACGGGCTTTACCAATTTGGCTTCCGCAAACTTCGCAAACGCCATAACTCTTATTATCAATACGATCGATAGCTCGTTCAGTTTGGATGACCATATCTCGCGCGTTAATCAGTAGGGACATTTCATGTTCGCGTTCGAAAGTCTTATTGCCCGCATCAGCTTGATCGTCTCCAGCGCCTTCGCCACCATCTTTGATTAGCGAATCCATTTCAGATTCAACATTTGCTAAATCAATTCTTAAGCGATCGAGTTCCTTGGATAAATTAGCGCGCATTGCCTTCAATTCTGCTGCGCTCCAACTTTCTTGATCTGCAATTACTAAAGGTGCCGGTGCTGCCTTAAGTGGTTTTAAATGAGTCTGCTTACCGCTCTTCTTTGGTGGCGGCGGAGGTGGCATCATTAAACGTTTTTCTTCAACAACTACTTCAGCTACCTGTGATGAAGCCATCGCAACTTGCACAGTCTGATTCTTGGTATCTACTTTGAGTGTTGCCTTTGAGCCGGCAATTGCAGATGTCTTAATTGAATCATCTGGCTTCTTTACCGCAGCTTTCTTTACTGGTGCTGCTTTTTTAATTGGCTTTGCCGGTTTTGCGGGCGCTTTCTTTGCCGCCTTTTTTGCAACCGGTTTAGTTGCAGCTTTCTTCGCTGGCGCTGCCTTCTTGGCCGGCTTTACCGCTTTTGCTGGAGCTTTCTTCGCCACCTTTTTTGCAGTGGGTTTAGCTACAGCTTTAGCCGACTTTGCAGGTGCCACCTTTTTTGCCGCTTTTTTTGCTAATTTCTTAGCGATGTTTTTAAGAGCCATGAGGGGCGAAACTTTAATTTGTATTAGCTCACTGCGCCAATTAGGCGCGCGATTAGGCGGTCAATTAGAATTCGCAAATGACCGGCTACCGCGCAATTCCGGCCTCGATCGACCTCCCAAAGATGGAGCACGAGGTTCTCTCATTTTGGGAGAGTAATGCGATATTCCATCAGAGCGTGAAGGCTCATGAAGGTCAAAGTTCTTGGACTTTCTTTGAAGGCCCACCTACCGCAAATGGCATGCCCGGCACTCACCATATTGAAGCGCGCGTTTTCAAGGATGTCTTCCCGCGATATCAGACAATGAAAGGTCACCAAGTCGTTCGCAAAGCGGGTTGGGATTGTCACGGCCTTCCAGTTGAGATTGCAGTTGAGAAAGAACTCGGATTTTCAGGTAAAGGTGATATCGAGAAATTCGGTATTGCTCAATTTAATGCCAAGTGCAAAGAATCGGTGCAACGCCACGTTGATGCATTTACCACTATGACAAATCGCATGGGCTTCTGGGTTGATTTTGATGAAGCTTATTGGACGATGTCTCCGGAATATGTTGAATCAGTATGGTGGTCACTAAAAGAGATCTGGAAGAAAGGTCTCCTAGTTCAAGACCACCGAGTTGCACCTTATTGCCCACGCTGCGGTACCGGGCTATCAGATCATGAATTATCTCAAGGATATGAAACTGTAACTGACCCTTCAGTTTATGTTCGCTTCCCTATTACCAGTGGAGAGCTAAAAGATTTGAAAGCAAGTTTCTTGGTTTGGACCACAACTCCTTGGACTTTAATTTCTAATACCGCTGTAGCTGCAAATTCCGATGTTGATTATGTTGCAGTTAAAGTAACAAAAGATGAAAATTCAGAAATCCTGGTGCTAGCAGAAGCACTGCTTTCTAAAGTCGATGGCGAAACTGAAATTTTAAAACGTTACAAAGGTAAGGATCTGGAGCGCATTTCATATAGCCGCCCGTTCGATGTTGTAGAAATTCCAGATGCGCACTTTGTAGTTCTTGCCGATTATGTGACAACGGAAGATGGTTCCGGATTAGTGCATCAAGCGCCAGCTTTTGGTGCTGATGATTTAAAGACTTGCCGTGCGTATAACTTGCCTACCGTAAATCCGGTTCGACCTGATGGACATTTTGAAACAGGTATCCAATTAGTTGGAGATCTTTTCTTTAAGGATGCCGATAAACCAATAGTTAAAGATTTGAAGCAGCGTGGATTGCTATATAAGCATCAACCATATGAGCATCAATATCCACATTGCTGGCGCTGTCACACCGCACTTATTTATTACGCCCAACCATCTTGGTACATCCGGACAACTTCAATTAAAGAAGCATTAATTCGCGAAAATCAGAAAACCGACTGGCACCCTGAAACCATCAAAACTGGCAGATACGGAGATTGGTTAAATAACAATATTGATTGGGCTCTCTCTCGCAATAGATATTGGGGTACGCCGCTTCCAATTTGGCGCTGCTCAAGTGCAGATAAGAGTCACGAAATTGCAATTGGTTCATTAAAAGAACTTGGTCAACTGGCAGGACAAGAGTTATCGAATTTAGACCCGCACCGCCCTTTTGTGGATGACATTAAGTTTCCTTGTCTGCAATGCGCAGACGGAAAGAATGAGATGGTTCGAGTTCCTGAAGTTATTGACTGTTGGTATGACTCAGGTGCGATGCCGTTTGCTCAGTGGGGCTACCCACATAAGCCTGGCTCTGAAGAGAAATTTAAGAACTCTTATCCAGCTGACTTTATCTGCGAAGCAATTGACCAAACTCGTGGCTGGTTTTATACCTTGATGACCATAGGCACCTTGGTATTCGATCAATCCTCCTACAAAACCGTGCTCTGCTTGGGGCATATTTTGGATAAAGATGGTCGCAAGATGTCAAAACATCTTGGAAATGTTCTAGAACCAATGGCTTTAATGGATCAGCATGGCGCCGATGCAGTTCGCTGGTTTATGTTGGCAGCTGGCTCTCCGTGGGCTGCTCGAAGAGTTGGTCATGATGCAATTCAAGAGGTAATCCGCAAGACCCTTCTGACATATTGGAACACGATTTCGTTTATGTCACTTTATGCTCGCGCATCTAATTTTGATTTGTCCCAATCGCCTGCACAAATTGGCCGACCAATCATGGATCGTTGGATCTTGTCTGAGCTGCAGCTTCTCATTAAAGATGTAGATGCCGCTTATGCCGATTTTGATTCGCAAACTGCTGGCCGATTGCTTGCCACATTTATTGATGATTTATCAAATTGGTACGTTCGCAGAAGCCGTAGACGTTTCTGGGATGGCGATCCTGCTGCGCTTGCGACTTTGCATGAATGCATCAAGGTATTAACTCAATTGATGTCACCTATGGTTCCATTTATTACGGAGCATGTCTGGCAAGAACTAATCAAGCCTGTTGAGTCCGATGCTGCCGCATCTATTCATTTAACAAGTTGGCCAGCAATTAATTCCGCTTTAATTGATGAAAATCTTCGTGATCAAGTTGCACTTACCCGTCGCATTGTCGAATTAGGTCGTGCTGCAAGAGCAGAATCTTCGGTGAAAATTAGGCAGCCACTAGGACGGGCGCTTATTGCAGCAAGTGGCTGGGCAAATCTTCCTGCTGATATGCGTGATCAAATTGCGGATGAATTAAATGTTCTTGAATTGGAAGATATCGCAAACGCATCTGGAGATTTAGTCAGCGTAAGCATCAAGGCCAATTTCCGTGCATTGGGCGCAAAATATGGTGGCGCAGTTCAAGATGTAGCAAAGTTAATTGTCGCAGCAGATGCTGCTGCCTTGGTGGCAGAGGTGCGCGTTAAAGGCAATGCAAAGTTAGGCGACTTTGAAATTACTCCTGAAGATCTAGTTATTACCGAGCAACCAAAGAGTGGCTGGTCAGTTGCTTCGAATAATGGCGAGTCGGTAGCGCTGGATTTAACTCTCACTCAAGCATTAATAAATGCCGGCAATGTAAGAGAAGTAATTCGCGCTCTTCAAGAGGGTCGCAAGATTGCCGGATTTGATATTTCTGATCGAATTATCGTCTCTTGGAATGCAACTTCTGAGATTGCCTTGGCTGTTACAGAATCACTTGATCACATTAAACGTGAAGTTTTGGCAGTGGAGATGAAGATTGATAGCTCACTGCTCTGTGATACCGAACTAGGTTTTACCTTTAACTTACTTAAAGCTTAAATTTAAAGGTAAGCGAGTGCTAAACCTTGCAATATCTGCACTGCAAAGAAAAGCACTATAAACGAGAGATCCAGCGCTACTCCTCCAAGACGTAACGGCGGAATAAACTTTCGGAAAAAATTAAGTGGTGGATCCGTAAAGGTGTATACACTTTCAGCAAACCAAAGCATTAGGCCACGCGGTGTCCAACTTGGCTTGAACATTCTGACGTAATCAAGAATTAATCGCGCAAATAGGGCGAAGATAAATACTTGAAGAAAACGCGCTACCCAAATACCGAGCATTTATCAGCTCTGATTGAAGAAGCTTGCTTCAGCTGCAGCGGTCTTGACTTCTGAGGAAACCATTACATTTGCAGGTGATAGCAAGAAAACTTTTGAAGTAACGCGCTCGATTGTGCCGTGGTGACCAAAAACTAAACCACTTGCAAAATCAACTAGACGCTTACGTTCTTCATCGCCCATGTCGGTTAGGTTCATGAGCACAGTGTTGCCTTCGCGATAACGTTCGCCGATTACTCGAGCTTCGTTGTATGAACGAGGATTAACTGTGAAAATTTGATTACTCGCAGGAGCGGCAACTTCTGACACTGGCGCAACTGGAGTTGCTTGAACAGCAGTAAAGGAACGTGATTCACGAACTCGAATTCGTGGACGTTCTACTTCCTGTGAGACTTCTTCGCTCTCAAGGTCATCTGTAAGACCGAGAAAATTTCCTAATTTCTTAAGACTGGACATAAGGATAATTTTAAGTAAATCAGCTTCTCGAACCGAGTATTGAAGAGCCTACGCGGATATGTGTCGCGCCATGAGCTATAGCTGAAAGGTAATCACTGCTCATTCCTGAAGATAGAAACGGGGCGTTTGGGTAGGCGGTAACGAAGTTTTGATGAATTTTTGCCAGCCGCTCAAATGCGCTATCTGGCTGCTCTCCAAGCGGTGCAACCGCCATCAAACCTTGAAGTTTTAGATTGGAAGAGGCCAATATGGAATCAGCGATCTGATTTAGCTGATCTGGCAGCGCACCACCTCTGTGCTCTTCACCATCCAATGAAACTTGAATGAAAACTTCTAGATTTTTCTCACTTGCTTTGGACAACAACTCCACATATCTCAATGAATCTATTGTCTGAATAACATCTGCCCAATTGGCAATTGATTTAAGTTTGTTGCTTTGAAGTTGGCCTTGGAAATGCCATTTTCCGGGAACGAATGGGGCCTTCGCTTTACCCTCTTGATCTCGGTTTTCGCCGAACTCTGAAACACCCAATTCATGAAGCAATTGCGCATCGCTTAAGGGAAAAGTCTTGGTCACTACAATTAAATGAACATCATTAGGTATTGAAGCTTTAACCGCAGCCAAATTTTCGGCCAGCTGAGCTTTACGATCTATAGCCAAATTACACCTGCTTGGCGACCAGTAATTCCATCTCTTCGATATGAGAAAGAATTTTTATCTTCTAGAACACAGCTCGATAAATCCAAGAGCACAGTGTCTTTTAAATCGGTCTTTAGTCCTGAAACTAAATCGAGAGTTGCTTTGCCAGTTCTGCTCGAAGAATCTGAACTTGGATATTTGGAGACTACCTCACTAAAAATATCCGCTCCCACTTCGTAGCAGCTGCCACAAATATTCGGACCGATATAGGAGTGAATCACTTCGGCGCCAAGATCTCGCATGGCATCAATAGTTTTTCTGGCTACGCCGTTCATTAAACCTTTTCTTCCAACATGAACTGCCGCAACAGCTACATCAGATTTCAAAAGCAATGGAATGCAATCTGCCACCATCACTGCAACTGCTAACTTTCGCTCGGTAGTAATTAGCGCATCGCAAGTTGGAGTATTAGTTTTTTCCTCAACTAACACAACGGTATCTCCGTGCACTTGATTCATAAAAACAATCGGCATACCTATTTGAGATTCGAGTTGAGCGCGATTTTCAAGCACTGAAGCTGCTTCGTCGCCAACATGATCGCCCAAGTTGGCGGAGGTAAATGGGTCCTTACTAACTCCACCTAATCTGTTGGTGAAGATAAATGGCATTACTTCATAAAGTCAGGGACGTCGATTTCATCTTCGGCCACTAACTCTTCAAATGAGATGCGACGACGAGGTGTTTCTCCAGTTACTTCCATTGCAACTTGCAAAGGATCATTTTCGGTAACCGGATCAGCGTTTCCTGAAATTTCATTTGTAGTAATTACTGGTCGTTCAATTTTCTTTGGTTCTCCACCATCGAAACCAGCTGCAATTACTGTAATTCTTACTTCGTCGCCAAGCGCATCATCAATTACGGTTCCGAAGATGAACTTGGAATCAGGGTGAGCTGCATCCTGAACTAATTGACACGCTTCATTAATTTCAAATAATCCTAAGTCGCTTCCGCCAGCTACAGATAGCAAAATTCCCATTGCGCCATCGATTGACGCTTCTAGAAGTGGTGATGAGATTGCAAGTTCCGCGGCACGTAGCGCACGATTTTCGCCACGGGCAGAACCAATACCCATGAGCGCCGCGCCAGCACCAGTCATCACGGCTTTGACATCTGCAAAGTCCAAATTAATTAATCCCGGTTGGGTAATTAATTCAGTGATTCCTTGTACGCCAGAAAGTAAAACTTGATCAGCGCTCTTGAATGCATCGATTGCGGTGATTGCACGATCAGATATTGCAAGTAAGCGATCATTTGGAATGACAATTAAGGTATCAACCTCTGCGCGAAGGGCTTCAATACCTGCTTCTGCAGATGTGGTACGGAGTTTTCCTTCAAACGAAAATGGCTTTGTAACTACACCAACAGTTAACGCACCTAATTCGCGTGCAATTTTTGCAACAACAGGTGCACCACCTGTACCTGTTCCGCCACCTTCGCCAGCGGTAATAAAAACCATGTCGGCGCCACGAAGCGCCTCTTCAATTTCATCAACGTTATCTAGCGCTGCTTCGCGCCCAACTTCTGGAGCTGCACCTGCACCAAGTCCGCGAGTAATTTTTCTGCCAATATCTAGTTTGACATCAGCATCACTCATTAATAATTGTTGTGAGTCGGTATTAACTGCGATGAATTCAACGCCTTTGAGACCTGCCTCAATCATTCGATTGATTGCATTAACGCCGCCGCCACCAATACCAACAACTTTGATGACTGCTAAATAATTCTGCGGTGCCGCCATGATCTCCCTCGTAGTTAATCTCGCTCTGCCCATTACCTTAACCTCAGGTAAAGGGTTACAACTTCCACCTAAATGGTGGCGGAAAATTAGAGCGTTAAGGGTGACTATTCAATAACCGACACGGTTAATTAAATTTATTTAACTGTCGGTTTTGTTGGATCGCTTACATCCATCTGTTTAATTTTTTCATTTTCTGGCAATTCGGATAAAGCCTTATAAATCTTTACTTTTAGCGCCATATTTGAATCGTCGCCCCAATTAATCCGCAATTTATCTTTTACTCTAATTTGAAAGTTCTTAGCAGATGAGGCATTTACGGAAGTAACCAGAGCGCGAAAATCTGCTGGTAGGCCTAAATACAATGAAACGGCGGCGGCTCGTGAGCTATCGTCAAAGGCTGAGATTGATGGCAGCTTCTTTGAAACTTTTATAGGAGAGGTGAAGAGCACTCCGCCAGAGTCAATAAAACGTGCTCCAGATATTGCCACTGCCATGCGCGCCGATAAATTTATAGAAACCGCTCTGGTGATCCAATTTCTAGAGACCTTAACCTCTTCAACCCAATCTATGCCAGCCAGCGCTAATTTGGTTGAAATATTTCTTGGTTCGATTCTTGCTAACTTCTCTCCTTTTTGAATATCAGCAATCTGCAAGACTTGTTTTGTAATTTGCGAATTTGGCGAACCCTCCACTGTTACGTTTTTTACTGTGAATAAATTGGTCCAGCCAAATAGGAATGCCAAAGAAGCCACAATTAATAAAAGTATTCCGAGAATTAATTCTCTTCTACGACGCAGATTCATTTTGCTTTTGCAATTCCTCAATTATGAGCGGTCCAAGTGAACTGACATCTCCTGCGCCTAAGGTGATGATGACATCACCAGGCTTTGCCTCAGCTGCTACTGCTTCAGTTACCGATATGAAATTAGGTTCAAACTTTGAGCTACCAAGAAGTTTGGCGATGTTTGCACTTGAAACTCCACTGATTGGCTGTTCGCTTGCTGCATAGACTTCTAGTAACCAAGATTTATCTGCCAGTGACAAAGCTTCCGCAAATTGATTAATAAATGCCTTAGTTCTTGAATATCGATGCGGCTGAAAAATAACTAGCACTCGTCCGCCACCTGCATATCTCTTGGCGGCTTCTAGGGTGACTTTGATTTCCGTTGGATGATGTCCATAATCATCAATAACTCTCACGCCATTAACCGTGCCTTTTAATTCAAATCTTCTACCTGCGCCATGGAACTTAACTAATCCATCCAGAAGTGAAGCTGCAGGTAGGCCAAGCTCGAGCCCGACTGCCATCACGGCCGCGGCATTTAATACATTATGTTCGCCTGGAACCGATAATTCCAAAGTGCCTATTTTGGCCCCATTCCAAAGCACTCGAGCAGTTGAACCAGCAGCACTTAGAAATATTTGATCAACTCGAAGCGCAGCATCAGTACTTTTGCCATATCCAATGGTTTTTACAGTCGCTTTTGCTGCAACTTCTTTTGCTCCCTTGTCATCCGCGCAGAAGACTAAAAAACCGCCAATAGTTTTAACAAAGTCATCAAAGGCTTTAAACACCTCGTGCTCGGATGAAAAATGGTCAACGTGGTCCCATTCAACATTTGTAATTACGGCTGCATGTGGATGGTATGCGACAAATGAACCATCAGATTCATCTGCTTCCGCTACAAAATATTTACCGCTACCCCGATGCGCATTTGAACCAGAGCTTTTTAAAATTCCACCAATTGCAAATGATGGATCTGTACCCGCGCTCTGCAAAGCGATGGTAGCCATTGAAGAGGTTGTGGTTTTACCATGAGTGCCAGCAATTGCAATTGATACTGATTCTGACATTAACAAAGCCAATGCGGCGGCACGAGTAATTTCTGGAATTCCTGATTTAGATCCGGCCGCTCTTTCGGGATTATCTGACTTAATCGCATTTGAAAATACAATCAAATCTGCTCCCTTTATATTATCTTGATGATGGCCAATTGAAATCTCAGCTCCCAATGCCTTTAATGCGCTAATCACGGAGGTTTCAGATGCATCGGATCCTGAGACTTTAATTCCATGTGAAATTGCGATTCGAGCAAGCCCGCTCATGCC
Source organism: Candidatus Nanopelagicaceae bacterium (assembly GCA_018883345.1). Classification (GTDB taxonomy): domain Bacteria; phylum Actinomycetota; class Actinomycetes; order Nanopelagicales; family Nanopelagicaceae; genus ZLKRG08. The sequence goes on along the minus strand of VEQG01000006.1, from coordinate 49,617 downwards.
AGAACCGCCAATACCTACAAAATGAACCCGTTTGCCAACTAAATCTGCCAAATTTAATTTAGCGCTCATTGCAATACTCGTTCGATGCAATCTGCGATCTTTTCTGCAGCGTTTAAAGAAGTTCCGAGAGGTTGGGTGCTGCCTTGTTTTAATAGTCGAGCTAAATTTTCTTCTAACCAAGTATTGGAAAAGTCACCCTGCTGAATAATTTCAGCTTTCTTGGCCGCCACCAATTCTCTAGCATTAAATGCTTGCTCTCCATTTCCGATTGGCAATGGTATGAATAATGCATATTTACCAAGTGCTGCAAATTCCGAGCAGGCAATTGCACCACTTCTTGAAATCACTAAATCTGCCGCCAATAGCGCAGTAGCCATATCATCAATATAGCTAAGTGGTCGGTAATTATCTGTCTGCATTGGCAGTGGATTGTCCTTGCCAAGAGAATGTATTACAAAATTTCCTGCGAAGTTGGTCTTCGCAATAACTTCATTTATGGCGCGAGAGCCTGAAGAGCCACCGATCACTAAAATTAAATTTCCCACTACGCCTAGCGCTTGCTTTGCCTTCTGACGAGCACTCTCCCAATCGTTTTGAACAGAAGATTTAACAATCTCAGTTTTAAGTGGATTGCCAACTATTTGCGCGCCGGGAATTCCGGAATCTGAATAGGCGACCGCAATCTCCTTGGTGAAAATTGCGCCAAACTTATTGGCTAGACCAATTTTGGCATTTTGATCATGCACCACAATTGGCTTGCGAAGTAACGCCGCCGCAATATAAGCAGATCCCGCGACGTATCCCCCAAAACCAACGACTACATCAAAGCGCTTCACTATCGAAATAGATTTAATAACAGAGTTAATAATTCGAAACGGGAATAACAAAGCTGCAATATTTAAGATTCTTGGCGCCACCACTTTTGGTATAAGAAACAATGTGCCATTTCGCTCTGGAATTAGTGTGACTTCCAGTCCACTTCTGGTACCAAGAAATGCAATTTCATCATTTGGGAAACGTTGCTGCCAAACTTGGCTTACCGCCCACGCTGGTTCGATATGTCCAGCAGTTCCACCGCCTGCAAAGAGAATTCGAGCCATTTTATTTAGCTCCTCTCGGCCAACGAACATTTAGTTGCTTCGCTACTTCTGGGTTTCGAAGCGCGATTCCTGCAACAAACCCTAGCGCGCCAACTAAGGCAAGTAGAGAAGATCCGCCATAAGAGATAAATGGCAAAGTAACTCCTACTACCGGAATCAAACTGGTCGCAGAGGCTAAATTAATTAATGATTGGAAGCCAATCCAAAAAGCAATTCCCAACCCAAGGTATCTACTAAAGGTATCTTTCGCAGTTAATGCAATTTTGATAATGCAGATAACTAAAATCGATATTGCGGCCAAGGTAGCGAGCGTGCCAAATAGACCAAACTCTTCGCCAATTACTCCAAAAATAAAATCGGTATGAGCTTCCGCTAAATTGCCCCACTTCTGTTTACTTTCGCCGATTCCGGAGCCGAAAAATCCACCGCTAGCCAGCGCCATCACACTATGTGCAGGTTGCCAGCCAGCATTCTTGTAAACGCCCTCGGCAAACGGATCAATAAATGCCGTCAAACGTGCAATGCGATATGGCTGCATCGCAATTAGTGCAGCAACGCCAAAGATTCCACCTGCCAAAATGCCAGCAATATATTTACTTTCGGCACCAGCTAGATAGACCAATGTCGCCAAAATCAATCCAACTACTACCGCCGAACCCAAATCTCCACCTTTTAACACCACTGCCAAAATAATCAAAAATCCAAAAGTAAGCTGGAAGAAGATTTTTTTGGCATCGCCGAAATTCTTATCGATTACATAAGCGGACCATAAAATCAATAATATTTTTGCGACCTCAGAAGGTTGAAAATCTATCGGTCCAAATGCAATCCAGTTGGTATTTCCATTTACTTCTCGTCCGAAAGGTATGAGCAATAACATAATGATTATCGCTAAACCTAGACTTCTGTGGGCAATTTTCTTAAGACTTGCTAGAGGCAATTGCGCAATTACCCATGCTACAGGCAAAGAAAGTATTGAGAGGAAGATCTGCTTGCCACTGATTGAAAATGAGCTTCCGCCGATTGATAGACCGGTGACTTGTGCAGCGGAAAAAACCATTATTGCGCCAAAGAAAATTATTCCTAACGAGACCGCAAGAAATGTACGGAAGGTACTGGCTGGGCTATTAAACATTTAAATATGCTTCTTCACTGCTGCGATAAATTGATCGCCCCGGTCAGAGTAATTCTTAAATTGATCCATAGATGCGCAAGCTGGCGCCATCAATACGGTATCACCAGGTTCGGCAAGTTGGCGGGCTTTCAACACGACCTCTTCCATGATATTTGCGCCGTCTATTCGATAAAAATCAATATTATGTTTTTCAAGTTCGGTAGCAATCAATTCTCGATCAGTTCCGATTAATAGCGCTACTTTGATTCTGGATTTGCATTTGGCAACTAAATCATCAAAATGAGCTCCTTTTGCCAAGCCGCCCGCTACCCAGATGGCACTAGTTGTAGCAAAAAGAGATGCTTGGGCAGCGTGTGGATTAGTCGCCTTGGAATCATTAATCCATTTAATTCCATTTTTATCGAGCGCAAGTTCGATTCGATGTCGCCCTGGTTTGTAATCCCTTACTGCACTGCGAATTGAATCTAAATCTGCACCCACCGCTCTAGCTATGCCAGCTGCAGCCAGAGTATTAGCCACTGCATGTGGCACGGTTGGTTGAACATCATTTAATTCACAGATTGCGCCCGCCGTATTTGGGTCATCGCTAAATGCTCTATCTACTAATAATTCTTCAACTAACCCTAATTGGCCATGAGCAGGAGTATCTAAGCCAAAATATATTTTTCTGCCAGACCATTTAATTGTTTTACTAATCGCTTGAACCAGGTGCTGATCCTGCCCATTGATAATACCGATATCAGTATGTTCGAGTAATTTAATTTTTGCCGTTGTGTATTCTTCAAAAGATCCATGCCAATCGGTATGATCGTCTGCAATATTTAGGATTGAAACTGCAGTGAATTCAGCATCATTCATCCAATGTATTTGGAAGCTTGAAAGTTCTATGACTAAGACTTCATATTCTTTTTCGCTCCAAACAGTTTCAATTACCGTGGTGCCAACATTTCCACAGGCGGCAGCTGAAATTCCAGAAGAATTAATCATCAAAGCGGCAAGCTCAGTCGTTGAAGTTTTGCCATTTGTTCCGGTGATGGCGACCCAACGTTGGTTGGGGCGATGTAACTTCTTGAAATGCCAAGCAATATCAATTTCATTTGTAATGGAAATATTTGCTTTTTGAAGTGCCTTTATTAAAGGGTGCGATGGTTTCCAGCCTGGCGAGACAATTACAAAATCATAATTTAAGTTTTCCAAGTCAGAAATTGGGTGATTCGCAAAATCGGCTACTGGCTTTTCATCAGCAACAAAAATCTTTGCGCCTAATTCTTCAGCGATTTTGGCAACTGCACTTCCAGTGACCCCGCCACCGAGAATTAATACTCTCTTGCCAGCAAATTCCATCTCTTTATGCCGCAACCCATTGCGCGTAGAACAGACCCAACCCTGCTGCAACTGATAATCCAGCCAAGATCCAGAAGCGCACCACGATTGTCACTTCGCCCCAGCCTTTTAATTCAAAGTGATGCTGAAGTGGCGCCATTCTAAAAATTCTCTTGCCGCCACTTAATTTAAAGAAGCCGACTTGGATAATCACGGATAAAGTGATTAGGACAAATAATCCACCAATTGCAATCAGTAATAATTCGGTTCGCATAGATATAGCAAGGCCAGCTAAAGCACCACCTAGCGCGAGCGAACCGGTATCGCCCATGAATATTTTTGCCGGTGAAGTGTTCCACCATAAGAATCCGGTACAGGCTGCGGCAAGTGCGGCTGCCAATACTGCTAAATCCATCGGATCTCTAACTTCATAACAATTTGGAACTGCAACCTCGCTACATGATTGACCAAATTGCCAAACGCCAATCAAAACAAAAGCCAAGAATGACATCACAGAGGCGCCGGTAGCTAAACCATCAAGCCCGTCAGTTAAGTTGACGCCATTGCTCGTTGCGGTGACCATAAAAATTACCCAAATAATCATTCCTACCAACCCCAATTTGATTGAGGTATCACGCAGAAATGAAAGGTTTAAGGAAATTGGAGTCAAGCCGTTGTTATCTGGGAATTTAGTGCCGAAATAGCCAAAAAGTCCAGCTACCAAGATCTGTCCAAAAATTTTCTGCTTACTATTTAAACCAAGTGATCGCTGCTTGACCACTTTTAAATAATCATCGATGAAGCCCACAAGTCCTAAAGCTGAAAACAGCGAAATCACCAAAAGTGCGGATGCGCTAAAAGCAATTCCCAACACTAAATGCGCCAACGCATATCCAGCGATTGCTGAGAGAATGATTGCAATGCCGCCCATGGTTGGTGTGCCACGTTTTGAATGATGACTTTGTGGTCCATCATCTCTAATCATCTGACCATATCCATGCTTTGCTAATAATTTAATTAGCGCAGGTGTGCCAAATAAACTGAAAATTAAAGCGAAAACTCCAGCGAGCAGAATTTCTTTCATTTAACTCCCCCAACCTGCAATCAAAGCTTCAGCTAATTTCTCTAATCCTTCAGCACGTGATGCCTTCACCAAAACTACATCTCCAGGCGAAATCTCTTTGGCTAATTCCAAAGCTGCTTCCCAATTTTTGAAATTCAAAGAAGCCCCGTATTCAGGTGCGTTTATTGCAACCAAATGATCTACGCCTAAATCTCGGGCAAGGGTGCCAATTTTTTCGTGTGCTTGGCCAGAAGACGCGCCGAGTTCGTGCATCTTTCCAAGAAAAGCCCAAGCCGAGCCACCTCGTTCTTGTGCAAATAACCGCAAGGAAAACAATGCGCCTTCCATTGAATCTGGGTTTGCATTGTATGCATCGTTAATTACAAGCAATCCCGGCAATTCATGAAGTTGCATTCGCCATTTACTCTTGTTGACGGCAGTTGAAAGCGCGGTCGCAATGTGGTCATTGCTGATTCCAAGCGCAACCCCAACTGCTGCAGCTGCTAAGGCATTTGGAATCTGGTGTGCGCCAATCAATCTCATTCCAACTGAAACTCTTCCTTCGGCATTAACAATGTCAAAGTGAGGCGAACCTTCCCTTATCTCGATGTCAGTTGCGCGCACGTCAGCGGTCGCAATTTCACCAAAAGTAATAATTCTTCCTGAAAATACTTCAGACATCCGCGGTGTATATTCATCATAAGTTCCTAGAACTGCAATTCCATCTGTAGGAAGAGACTCAATCAACTCTCGTTTAGTTTTAGCGATGTTTTCAACACTTCCAAATTCTGAAAGATGGGCACTGCCTACTCGAAGCACTACTCCAACATCCGGTTTGACCACCGATGAAAGTCGTCGGATATCTCCAAGATGCCTAGCCCCTAATTCTGCAATACAGAATTTAGTATTTTCATCGCAATGTAATAGATTTAAAGGAGCACCTAATTCGTTATTGAATGAATTTTCTGGAGAAATTGTCGGTCCAATACTTTCAAGCATATGCTGAAGTAAATCTTTAGTTGTAGTTTTTCCTTGCGAACCGGTGATTCCGATAACGGTTAAATTGGGTAGTTGCAATCTGACATAAGCCGCAAGGGTTGCAAGAGCCTCCAAGACGTTGTCGACCTGAATACTTGGATAGGGAACCTCTCTTGAGACTAAGGCGAAGACCGCTCCGTTGTTGATCGCGCTTTCAATAAAGTCATGGCCATCCGCATTCTCGCCTTGAAGCGCCAGAAAGAAAGAGCCTTCGGTGGCTTTACGTGAATCAAATACCGGTGCGCTCCACACTTCTTTAGCACCATCTGCATTTAGCTTGCCATTTACGATATCTGCAATTTGCGAAATTTTCAGTTTGATCATTTGGCCCCCGCTATTGCCTCTGCCAATACTTTTCGATCGTCAAATGGATGCTTGATTCCAACAATCTCTTGTCCGGTTTCATGACCTTTACCTAAGACTGCTACGACATCTCCTGGCTTTGCTATTGAGATTGCCATTTCAATGGCGGCTTTGCGATCAACAATTACATGGCCAGAATGACTTAAATTGCCGACCATTTCCTGAAGGATGACTTCTGGGTCTTCACTTCTTGGATTATCGCTTGTAAAAATTGGTAAATCAGCCGCCGTCAAAGCCTTACCCATTAATGGTCGCTTAGTTTTATCTCGATCTCCGCCGCAACCTAAGACCGCAATTACATTTCCTTTAGTCATTGCACGTGCACTTCTTAAAACATTGTCTACTGCATCCGGAGTGTGTGCATAATCAACAAATGCTAAGAATTTTTGTCCTACATTGATTTGTTCTAAGCGACCAGGTGCGCCGGTGTAGGAAACTAAATTTGCTGATATCTCAATTGGATCTACGCCACTCATTACTGCAATTGCGACTGCCATTAACAAATTGTCTAGATTGAAATCACCTAGAAGTCTTGTTTGACCTTCAATCAAAACTCCGTCTCGACCACGTATTTTTACCTGAGTAGAAGAACCGAAATTGATAATCTCTTCATATCGCCAATCTGCTTTACCGGTGCGAGAAATTTTCAAAACTGGGATATCGATAGCTTGAGCCAATTTAGCACCATACTGGTCGTCAATATTTATAACGGCTAAATCGCTTCGGCCAAAAGTAAATAATTTGGCTTTGGCTTTAAAGTAACTTTCCATATCTCCATGAAAATCAAGATGATCTTGAGTTAGGTTTGTAAATCCAGCGATGTTGAAATGGGTACCATTTACGCGATTTTGCACCAAAGCATGGCTTGAGACTTCCATCGCCACCGCGCGGCAGTGCCGCTCTCGCATAGCTGCCAAGATTCCCTGCAAAGCTGACGCTTCTGGAGTTGTGTGGATAGATGGGAGAACTTCACTATTTATTTGGGTATTTACGGTCCCGATTAATCCGCTATCCCAATTAGCTTTTTGCCAAATTTGATGCAATAAAGTCGTAACCGTGGTCTTACCATTTGTGCCAGTTATTCCTACCGAGAATAAATTGGCGCTGGGCTCGCCAAATATATAAGAAGCAATCTCTCCGACTACCAGGCGTGGATTTTCAACAATCAAGGTAGGTAAAGATGAATTCGCGCCCTCTTTATCTGTCAATACAGCAACAGCCCCATTCTTAATTGCTTGATCCAAGAATGCTATGCCGTGGAATTTATTTCCTTTGATTGCCACAAATAGATCACCCGGCAAGCAATCATCTGCATTTTGAGAAATACCAGATATTTCTAATTCTTGATCAAATTCGGCACCAATTAAATTTGCGATTTTTGAAAGACTTGCAGATGGACTAATAATTGGGCGAATCATTGTTTGTTCGCCTGCTTTTTAGCGTTAGCTGCTTTTTCTAGTTTAGCCAATTCTGCGGCATTCAAAGGAACTGGATTAACTTTTGACTTTGTAGGCGGAATATGTTTCGCTTCCAAAACATAGCTCATCACTTCTTTGAATACGGGTCCACCTAAAACACCGCCCCAGTGCATTCCTTGTGGCGCTTGAATAGTTACGTTAATAACGTATTTTGGTTTATCAGCTGGTGCCATTCCGATGAATGAAGCGGTGTATCCACTGTATCGACCGGTTCTAGGGTCAACACGTTCTGCGGTACCGGTTTTACCAGCAATTCGATAGCCAGGGATTGCGGCACTTGGCGCTGTTCCGCTTGCACTAACAACGCTCTCCATCATTGCGCGCATTTTTTGTGCAGTTTCCGCACTAATAACTCGGGAGCTATTTCGCGTTTTTGCAGGCGTGTAATGGCCTTGCGCATCTGAAGTACCTGCAATCACGGTTGGCTCAACTCTTACGCCATCGTTTGCGATTGTTGCAAAGATTGAAGTTGCCTGCATTGCGGTAACCGAATAACCCTGACCGAACGACATGGTTGGTTTTGTAGTACCAGACCAATCTTTTGGCTGATTTATCAGACCTGCTGATTCGCCAGGCAATCCTGAATTAGTTGAAGAGCCAACTCCGAAAGCCCTCAAATAATCATAGAGCTTTTGATCACTTAATTTATCGCCGATTTTTATAGTTCCGGTGTTACTTGAAACAGCCAAAATTCCAGCAGTTGTTAGTTGCTGCACTGGATGGTAATCGTGATCTTTAAAAGTTTTGTATTTGGTTTTCAGTTTATATGGAACTGAAAACACCGTAGTTGGTGTAACTAACTTTTCTTCAATTGCCGCTGCCAGCGTCATTACTTTTCCTGTAGAGCCAGGTTCGTAAACATCTTGAACAGAAGCGTTATGAACATCGCTTAATTTAACTGGCTTATTAGGATCAAAAGTAGGCGCAGTTGCATGGGCCAAAATTGCGCCCGTCTTTGGATCCATAACAATCACCGTGCCGCTAGCAGCATTTGAATTACGAACCGCTTTAGCAATTGCATTCTCTGCGATAAATTGGATATCGCGATCAATAGTTAATCGAATTGAATTACCTGGCTTCGGCTGAACCATTTCTTGTTGAGATCCAGGAATTTCGGCATAAATACCATTTGCATAAACATAACGTCCATCTTGGCCTTTGAGAATTGAATTCATGCCAGATTCAATTCCTGCTGCGCCATCTCCGGCCTGATTAACAAATCCGATTAGTGAAGCCACAATCGAACCTGCCGGATATTCTCGAGTGTAATTTCTTTCTGGGAAAAAGCCTACGATTCGCTTCCCATATTCTGCTCTACTCAAATTATCGTTGTAATTTGCAAATGCATCTTTAAGTGCATTCCATTGGGCAGGAGTCGCATTTCGAGCGACTAAATACCAACGCTTATCTCCAACAATTCTTGAAAGTACATCTTTTGTGCTCATCTTTAAGATAGGAGCAGCAATTTCTGCCGTTTTCTCTGGATTAACGATCATTTGCTGATCTACAACCACATTAATGGCGCTTACGCTTCTTGCAAATGGGATGCCTTTTATGTCGGTAATTTCGCCTCGCGGAGCCAATAAATTACTGACTCGATAGAGCTCATTCTCAGTAAGGGATTTGTAGTCGCCCGCGTTTACTGCCTGTACATCAAATAGGCGAATTACTAGTCCAGTTAATGCCACGAGAAAAAAGACCATCAATCTGGTGATTCGTCTTTGGAATTCGTTCTTTGGCATAAATCAACCTATTTTTGGGGAGTTGATATCGATAAATCTAGGTTGGCTATTTGGTTCCATGCCCAGCTTTCTAGCCTGAGATGCAAGTGCCATAGGCGAACTGCGATGAGCAATCTGACTGTTGATTGCATCTCGCTGATCACTAAGGGTCTGTGCCTCTCTTTGTAATTGCGCCAAAATGAAAGCATCTTTCGTTGACATGGAAGTGATTGTGAACATCATCAAAAGCATAAGCATTGCAATAAAAGTGCCAAGTACCGCCATTGACTTGCTTGAGATTTTGCTGCCAGTTTCTAATTCAGGAACCAATTTTAGAATTGCACGCTGCGACGAAGTTGCAATTACTTCTCTAGTTTTACTTATCGCCGGAGCGAAACTTGGTAGAGCCATTTATGCTGCCACTCTTTCCACTGCACGGATTCGTACTGACTGTGCGCGATTGTTTAAGGCAATCTCGGCATCACTAGCAGGTTCACCTTTAGCAATTAATTTGAATTTAGCTTCGTGCCCAGGTAATTCAAATGGAAGATCACGTGGGGATGTTGATTGCGTAACCTGGGAAAAAGCTTCTTTTACAATTCGATCTTCAAGAGATTGGAATGAAAGAACTACTAAACGCCCACCTACATTCAATAAATCAAGTGCTTGCGGAAGTGCGCTCTCAATAACTTCCAATTCGTTATTAACCGCGATACGTAGCGCTTGGAAAGTGCGCTTTGAAGGATTGCCACCCGTACGTCTAGCAGCAGCCGGTATGGCGCTCTTTACTAAAGCTGACAAAGTAGCAGTTGTTGTAATTGGCGAAATTTCACGCTCACGGATAATGAAATCCGCAATTCTTGGGGCAAACTTCTCTTCTCCGTAAACTCGTAAAATTCGAGCTAAGTCCCCGTGAGACCAGGTATTTACAATCTCTTCAGCCGTAATTCCTTGTGATTGATCCATGCGCATATCAAGTGGCGCATCTTGGGAATAGGAAAAGCCGCGTTCTGCTTCATCAAGCTGCATTGATGAGACGCCTAAATCAAATAGCGCTGCATCAATTTTTTCAAAGCCAAAAGATTTGACTACCTCATTGAAATGATCAAAGACTGAATGAGCAATATGTACTCGATTGCCAAATTGTGAAAGTCTGGTGCTAGCTTTTGCAATTGCTTGAGTATCGCGATCGATTCCAATTAAAGTTAAATTTGGGAAACGATTTAACATTTCAAAAGAGTGTCCACCTAAACCAAGAGTGGCATCTACAAAAACAGGAGAAGTAGAATTATTGATTGCTGGTGTTAGTAAATCTATGCATCTATCAAGTGCTACAGATATGTGCATCCGCTTCCCCTTTCTTTTCTTGCTACTTACTTTCTTGATTTCTTAATTTCTTGCTGTAATTACATTTCGCTTTTAAACCCTCTGGTCACTGCCGTCCTACGGATCAGGCTCTGGCTTCGGGGAAGTGAAGTCAGAACGAGGAAGGCAGTGGCCACAAGATTTAAATTCTTAGAAGAGTCCCGGGAAAACCTCCTCGGAGACGTCAGCGAAATTCTTTTCACGATCTGCTAGATATTCAGTCCATGCCTTCGCATCCCAAATTTCTACGCGAGTATTTGCACCAATTACGATGCATGCTTTTTCTAAATTTGCATATTCGCGAAGGCTCTGTGGAATTGTTACGCGGCCTTGGCGATCTGGAATTTCATCATGTGCGCCAGCAAACATGACACGTGAATAATCACGTGCAGCTTTCTGTGTAACCGGTGCTTGGCGAAGGGTTTCGGTAATGGTTAAAAATTCATTTTGTGGAAATACGTATAAACAACGCTCTTGACCTTTGGTGATAACAAGTCCTGAAGAGAGTTCTTCTCGGAACTTTGCAGGAAGGATTAATCGACCCTTCTCATCAAGCTTTGGTTCGTGGGTTCCCAAGAACATTGCTAAGAACCACCTCCCCCGAGATAAACATTGGTTCCTAGGGCTCTACGCCCTACAATTCCCCACTTTACTCCACTTTTCTCCTTTTTCAACCACCTTTCGCCACTTTTTTCCCAAAGCCCCCCACTTCTTCCCTTGGATTTCCCCTTGATTTCCCCTTGGATTTCCCCTTGATTGAAAGGGATTTTCTGCCCTTGGGCGCAAGAAAAAAGCGCCCCGGAGGGCGCTTAAAAATGAAACTTCTTAATACTGCAGTTATTACTGTGGTTATTACTGCTGGTTTCGACGATCCCAGCGATCTTGCATGCGAGCGCCTTTAGGCGCCTTAGCCTTCAATTCGACCTTTCCTAGGCGGACAGTTACCGCGCCAACCAGCGCAATTAAAAAGCCCAATACCCCGAGAGGTGCGAAATTGGCGATTACTCCCGCCAAAATCAGAGCGATACCGGAGAGAATCGCCGCAATATTTAATAGCAGGCGCGGGCGGACATTACGCTCTAAGGCAGCTGCCAGACGTGGGTCTTCAGATGCAAGCGCGCGCTCCATCTCATCGATGATCTTCTTTTCGCGATCAGTTAGTCCCATAGCCCTAATTTACTCTTTATCTTTGTTTCTATACAAACGCGCTGGGCGCACAGATCTCTCTCCAAAGCGTGCAGCCGCCTGATCTACTGCGTTCTCAGCCTCTCGCCACCCCTTTTCACGTTGGCCGAGCATCAACTGTTCGGGGGCATCATCATGCAGATTTGAAAGCGAGACGCCCACTAACCTCAATCTCGCTCGATCAAGCTTTAAAGCCAGGTATAGATCTTTTACAACTTGGTAAATCTCATGGGTAGAACTTATGGGAAGTGGCAAAGTCTTTGAACGAGTAATTGTTTTGAAATCTGCAAATCGAACTGTGATGGTGATGGTTTTTGCAAAGAGGCTACGGCTACGTAATCTGGTACTTGCTCGTTCGGTTAACTTTAAATATTCACTCAAAATAGTTTCTGGGTCATCCATGTCATACGAAAAAGTTTCATTTGCGCCGATAGATTGTTCTGGGTCATCGACAACTACCTCTCGGTAATCACGTCCCCAGGAAAGTTGATAAAGATGCTCTCCGGTGGCATCTCCTAGCGCACGTTTTAATGTCTCAAGTGGAGTATTTGCGATATCGCTAATTTGGCGTAATCCAAGTCGCTCTAATTGTTCGGCAGTCTTTGGCCCTACTCCCCATAAATCACTAACTGGAAGTGGATGCAAGAAGCTAATTACGCGTTCATCTGGAATTTCTAGTAAACCGTTGGGTTTGCAATGGCCTGAAGCGAGTTTGGCAATAAATTTATTTGAGGCAATTCCTACAGAACAGGTGATGCCACATTCATCATGGACTCGCTTTCTTATTGCTTGTCCAATTTCGCGTGGGGTTCCGAGTAATTTCTGTGCTCCGGTTATATCCATAAATGCTTCATCAAGCGAGAGCGGTTCGACATATGGTGTAAAGGATTGGAATATCTCCATTACCCTTGCAGAGATTTCAGAGTAACGATGATGATCAGGTGATACAAAGATTGCATTTGGCGCCATTCGTTTCGCTCGACCAACCGGCATCGCGGCTCTTATGCCAAATTTTCTAGCTGCATAATTTGCACTTAAAACTACGCCACGAATTCCGGCACCTACCACTACTGGTTTGCCACGTAGCGATGGATCATCCAATTCGGCGACAGATGCATAGAAAGCATCCATATCGCAATGAATTATGGTGGTCATGAAATTAGATTACTTTTCTTACTGGTAAAACTTTCATAGGCAGCGCCTAAATCCCAGGCGCCAGTTGCACGAATTGATACCCCCTTGGGGCCAGTCCGGCGTACTACTCCGCGCACTAGGAGCAGCTTTGAAGAGAATAAAGTCTGCGCAAACTCTGCTTGCTCTCTCAAAATATCTTCAAAGAAGGTGGCATCACTGCAACCAAAGCCATCATCGATTGATAAGAAGATGACTCGCTTGCCAGATCTAACCGGTGGCTGTTGTAGCGCAACTTTTACTCCAGCGACCAAGATGCTAGAGCCGGAGCGTTGTTTAAGAAGATCTGAAGATTTAACAGCTCCGATTGAATTAAGGAAATGTCCATAGAACTGCAGTAAGTGCGAACTAACTTCCATACCTAGGGTCTCAATTTCAGTCTGGACCTTTTCGGTCAAACTTAAATCCGGTAATCCGCTTGGCTTTAAATCAGGCGCTTTAAAACCAAAGGTCATTTGCGCACCTGGCAAAGCTGCTGCAGGCGAACGGCTGATATCTGCCAAATGCAGGAGTAGATCTCTTCTGGTAATTTTTTGGCCAACATTGTGCAGCGAATCAAATGCACCGACCATAATTAATTTTTCGGTCGTTGGTAGCGATGCGCCAGCTCTACGAACGAAATCTGTTAAATCTAAATAGGGTTGAGCACGAACAATGTTGATGGCCTCTGCATCAGAGATTCCAGAGAGATCACTAAGCGCCATACGAATCGCGCTAGTTTCCTTAAAGCTTTCCACCCTATATGTAATATCAGATTTGTTTACATCAACTGGTAGCGCTGCGATTTTCATCTGACGAGCTTCATCGAGAATTAAACGCTTTGGATACATGCCAGGATCATGCGTTAATAACCCTGCGATAAATGCTGCTGGATGGTGGGTTTTGAGCCAAGCTGATTGATAAGTCGGTAGCGCAAAGGCCGCGGCATGTGCTTTACAGAAACCGAAAGAGGCAAAGGCGCGCAGTACCTGCCAGATTTCATCGACTACTGACTTTTGGTAACCCTTCTCAGCGGTGCGCTGATAAAACCAATCACATATCTCTTGTTGGTTTGAGAAATCTCCCAGTGCGCGCCGTTTTTCGTCAGCCTCTGCATATGAAATACCAGTCATTATCGAAATGATCTGAATGACCTGTTCGTGAAAGACCACTACCCCTTGGGTCTGTGCCAAAACCCCATGTAAATCAGGGTGAATTAACTGCGCCGACTTAAAACCATGGCGGGCATTTAAGAATGGAGTGATCATGTCACTTTTTACTGGACCAGGTCTAAAGAGTGAGATATCAACAATTAAATCTTCGAAGCACTCCGGCTGTAATTTGCCGACTAATTCACGTTGCCCTGGAGATTCAATTTGAAAGAGCCCAATCGTGCGCGTTGATTGAATTAATTTAAAGGTATCTGGATCGTCTAATGGAACAGATTCGATATCAAGCGCGCGACCTTCGGTCCGTTCAACTTCATTGATTGCATGCGCAATTGCAGATTGCATCCGAACTCCTAGAATATCTAGCTTCAGTAAACCGATTGCCTCTACATCATCTTTGTCGAATTCGACCATCGAATAACCACTTGCATTAATTAACATCGGTGCGCGATCTGGCAGAGTATTGTTGCTAAGCACAACTGCACATGGATGCATCGCTAAATTTCGTGGCAGCCCATCTAGACGTTCTGCTAGTTTGATGGCCATTGCAGCAAGCGGTGTATTGATATTTAAATTTCTAAGTTCTGGGAGGCTTTCTAAAGCTTTTGAGATATTGCGGGCGCGAATATGTGGCAAGCTCTTTGCAATTAAATCAATCTCGCTCTGGGACATCCCAAGTGCGGCCCCGGTATCACGAATTGCATGGCGGGCTCTATAAGTTTCGAGCATTGCTACAGTCGCAGTTCGGTGTTGATACTTCTTAAAAACTAAATCATAAATTTCTAACCGCCTTGCTGATTCAACATCAATATCAATATCAGGCAGCGCTCTGCGAAGCGGCGAACAGAAGCGTTCCATTAATAACCCATAACGAATTGGATCAACTCCAGAGATGCCAAGTAGGTGGCAGATCAAAGAACCGGCACCGCTACCTCGAGCTGCTACCCGGATTCCTGCGCTACGTGCCATATCTGCAACATCTGCAACCGTTAAAAAATAACTTTCGTATCCGAGAGTTGCTACCGTCGCTAATTCATCATCAAGACGTGCTCGAGCTTTAGCTAAATCATCGCTATTGGAGCTATTGGAATAACGCCAATTTAGCCCTGATTCGCAGCGATTTCGAAGTAGCGCCCGCATCTCTTTGTAAGTCTGGACACCCACCACTTGCGCTTCTGGAAGTTCAATGCCGCCAAGACCAAACTCTTGTGGTGACAAGATGCACCGTTCTGCAATTCTCTGCGTGGTTCGAAGTAGCGCTCTGCCATTTCGTTCTCCGGCGGCACGTGAAATTTCATCAGCCAAATCGCGCATCTGTTCTGGGCTCTTTAAATATGCCTCACTGTTAAATCTTTCAACATGGCGAATATGTAAAGGCACTAATTTGCGCGCGGCATCCAAGATATCTGCGATTGGTCCATCTTCGGCATTTAGCATTCGTGAACTATTGGTAATTATTGCTGGCAAATCATGGTCACGCGCAAAACCCAACATTCGCCCTGCATGGGTTGTTGAGCGTGAACCATCCCCTGGCGCTAAATGAGATACGCATTCAATTACTGAATCTGCAAAATAACCTCTATATTTATTAAACACTTGCAATGCTTGATCTGGTCGATGTTTAGTAAGTAAATTTGAAATCTCTGATTCTGGTCCATGCAAGAGAATTAAATTACTGGTGTATTCGGTAAGCGTCTTTATCTTTTCAATATGCAGAGTTGGTGGATTGCGATCAGGCCGTAGCGCAGACATCAATCTACATAACGAGCGCCACCCGCTCTCGGTTCCGGTTCCGGATTGCGCAAGTAAAGTTACGCGAGCGCCATCAAGTTGTAGATTGACTCCGACAATCGGCGCGATTCCAAAATCTTTAGCAGCTTGCACAAAGCGAATCACGCCAGCTAATGAATCGCGATCGGTAATTGCAAGGGCAGGCGAACCAAATTCTGCAGCTCTTGCAATTAAATCTTGGGGTTGCGTGGTGCCATATTTAAATGAGAATGAAGTGGCGCTACTTAAGTGAATAAAGCTAAACAATTCGAATCAACCACTTGCCTGTCGCTTCGTCGCGTTCGAGTTCGAAGGTGGTAACTGCGCCAATCGGTGCAGCTTCAACTCTCCAGATTGCGCGAGAGTTATCATCTGGTCGGTAAACGCCATCACTGATTCGATTCCACCAGCCACCTGATTCGCACCAACGAGTAAGTACATTATGAATACGAAAGCGTTTTCCACGGTAGGTGAACTCGATCGGGGCGCTCCCGTCGGTAGTTACCGGTAAATCTGAGTGAGGTGAGTATTCGAACATTTGTTCGAAAGATAGTGGGTGGGTGCGACACTTAGCAAGACACGCCCATACCCAACGATAAAATAGTTGAAACTTCAACTATTTGCTACCCTACTGCGGTAGGTTTAAAAAAACTTCAAGGAGAGTAATTTGAACATCGTTCTAGCAATCGGACAAATTCTATTTGCCCTAATCTTTATCAATTCAGGAATCAGCCACCTAACCAAGCTTGATGCAATGACAGGTTACGCGCAGTACAAAAAGGTACCTGCGGCCAAGCTTTCAGTGATTCTTTCAGGTCTAATGATCCTAGTGGGCGGCATCTTTGTAGCTCTAGGTATCTATGCAGATCTAGGCGCGCTACTAATCGCGCTATTCCTAATCCCGGCTGCATTCATGATGCATAACTTCTGGAAGGAAACAGATCCAACTGCAAAGATGAATGAGACCATCGGGTTCTTCAAGGATCTATCACTTGCAGGCGCTGCGCTAATCATCTACGCACTTGTTGCAGGTGGCGCAGAACTTGGAATCAATATCACCGGTTCCTTCTTTTAACCTCTAATAAATAATAAAAGTAAAACACCCTCGGCAAATATTGCTGAGGGTGTTTTTTATTTAAAGTGATGACAAACTAACCAAGTGGAAATCCTAGGAGCGCTAATCGCTGGGGTAGCAATTGGTTCGGTGCTTGGATTTGTCGGCGCAGGTGGCGCGATGTTGACGGTACCGATTCTAGTTTACGGGTTTGGCTTTGCGCCTCATCAAGCATCAGTTGCCGCAATCGCAGTAGTGATCGTGGCTGCGCTCTCTGGAATCTATCCTCGATTTAAAAGTGGCGAGATTTTAATTAAAGAGGCGCTGGTAATCAGCTTCCTTGGAATTTTTGCAAATGTTGGCGCCGCTCAAATGGTTGACAACATAAGCGATGAATTGCTCATCACTGGCTTTAGTGTAGTAATTATTTTCGCTGGTATCACCATGCTTGCGAAACCTATTGATGCGCCTGAAAAGCCAATCCCGCTACCAATTTTAATTTTAATGTCATTAATAATTGGATCGTTAACAGGATTTTTTGGAATTGGTGGTGGCTTCCTGGCAATTCCGGTATTAGTTCTTGCCTTTAATACGCCCCAAAATAAAGCAGCTGGCACTTCCCTGCTAATTATTATTCTAAATAGCGTGATTGCATTGATTGCGCATTTTCCGATGTGGAGCGAAATTAATTGGAGAATTCCAATGTTCATGGGGCTTAGCGCGGTTTTAATTGGAAATTTGGCCGGTAAAGTGTCGGCAAGAACCAAGCCAGCCTTGCTCAGGAAAAGCTTTGCTTATCTGCTCTTTGCAATAGCTGGATTTACTATCTTACAGACCTGGTTTATTTAATAGCTTTTACAGATATATATCTGGACTGTCGTCCAACCAATAAAAGCAAAAGCACAATTAAACCAAATGAGATTGGTAGCGAGGTTAGTTCTGAGATTCCACCAATTAGAGCTGGACCGAAGAAATTTCCAGCTAGAGAAATTAAAGCAACTCGAGCCATGCCAACTGACGGCGCGATACCGGGCACGCTCATTGCTGCCAAATTAAATGCCGGAAAGAATGGACCCATGCATAGTCCAACAATTGCAAATGCAATACAAAGTAAGCCAACGCCTAGAAATTGATTAATGGCCGACAATGGAATTCCGATTAATAAGCCAACCCCCAAAGAGATACCGCCAATATATCCACCATATTTAACAGTTTTTTGATGGCCCCATTTTTCAAACCAACTATCTCCAAGGAATCTGCTAATTATCATTCCAAGTGAATAAAAAGTCGCAGCTACTGCCGTAACTCCCTTTCCTACTTCCATATGATCTTTAAGCAAAATTCCACTCCAATCGTAAATACCACCTTCAGGTACAAACGACGCGAGTAATCCGATACCTAGCGCCCAAAGCACCAAGGTATCTTTTGAAAAGAGTGGAATTTTTGCTTCAGTGCTTTCATGCACTTCACCTTTATGTCCATCCAATTCATAATTCAATAAACCACTGATAGTTATTTGATAGAGCAAAGCTGAAATAAGAGCTAATGCTTTCAAGTGTGCTTGCGGAGTAATTAAGGTGGCTACGGCCCCGCCAAACATGGTCACAACAAATGCACCCACGCTCCATAGCGCATGGAATGAGGACATGTACCTAGACTTTGTGAGCTTTTCGATTGCCATGGCTTGCACATTGGCGGCAACATCTAACGCGGCAAATGAAAAGCCAGTAAGAAATAATCCACAAACCAGAATCAAAACGGAATTTGCACTTCCCATTGTGTAGATGCCCATTGGCATTAATAGCGCACAAATCCGTGCAAAATTTCTACTTGCAATAAGATGAATTGCGCGGCCAGAAACTTGCGTCCCGCAAATAGAGCCAAACGCACCAGCTAGAAAAACTAAGCCGAATTGGCCATCACTTAAACCGAGTTGCTCTTTAATTTCGGGAATTCTTGGTACCCAGGCCATCGAACTAATGCCCATCACGAAGAAAGTTGCCCATAAGAAGTTTCGCGCTCTAAGTGAAATTCTTAAGGTCTGATCCACAGGTTTCACCTTAATATACTTATATCGTGGATGGAGTTTTAGAGCGTGGCCCAGTCAAGCGAGTTATCGATGCGCTCCAATCAAATAACATGGGCAAAGTTCACGTATTAGAAGATTCTGCGCGAACGGCTCAGGATGCGGCCACCGCTTTAAATATTGAAGTCGGCCAAATCGCTTCATCATTAATTTTCAGGCTGCCAGAAGGTGCTCCGATCTTAATAATCACAAGTGGTCGCCATAGAGTAGATACGGATTTAGTTGCAAGAACTTTAGGTGTTCCTCATTTAAATAGAGCCGATGCAAATTACGTTAAAGAGTTAAGTGGTTTTTCAGTAGGCGGAGTCAGCCCGCTTGGCTGGATTACGACCATAAATCATGTCTACATTGATGAAGCACTCAATGATTATGATGCAATCTGGGCTGCTGCTGGCCACCCTCATGCAGTTTTTCCAACAACTTTCGCCGAACTTAAAAAAGTTACAAGTGCAATTCCAATGATTGTTGGCGAGTAATGTCAATTAGACACTACAACCCAGGAAGAAATCGCAGAGGGCGAGTTTCCATAGCTGCTGAACGTTTTCTCTATGTCTCACTACTTTTAAGCATTGCATCTCAAATCGTTTTCTTATTTAATCAAAATGCTAATTTTATTTTAGCCTCTGCCACATTTGCCTCGGTATTCTCCTTGGCTCACGCACAATTGGCTTTTGCTAAACGCTATTTCTGGAGCTACCTGATTTTTGTACTACTTACCGGCTTCTTAATCGAATTAATTTCCATAAACACGGGTTGGCCCTTTGGGAATGTTAAATATCAGAACTTAGGCACCACTTTATTTGGAGTTCCAATTCTAGTGCTGATCTTTTGGCTTGGTTCGGTTCACCCTTTAATGATTATGGCCAGAAAGATTGCACCAAACTGGGTAATGATTTCTGGTGGCGCTGCACTTACTGCCTACGCCTTATTTTTTGATCAAATTCTGGTAGCCAATGATTACAAGACTTGGGAATTCAGCGGCGCCCACATTCCATTCCAAACCCATATCCCTTTGGATAATGTGATTGGATGGTTATTTGTTGGCGTAGTGGTCTTTGGGTTAGCAAATTTAATACTGCCAAAAGTGCGTAGAAAAATTAGCGCATCTATGAATTCTGTCGATTTATTTCTGGTTTGGACATGGATCTACAACTTTATTGCCAACTTATTCTTCTTCGGCAAGCAAGGAACTGCGCTAATTGGCGGCTTGGCCTTTGGCGCTATTTTGGGTTGGTATCTATCAAAAAGGTATTTAGGTAGCCCTAATTGAAAAAGACTGATGGTAAAAAAGTTCAATTTGAAGGTGCAAGTATTGCAGCCTTAACTGCGGCAGCCAGGCTTGCAAAATTTAAGTATGAAGTGGCGATTAATGGCCAGATATATCAGAACACAATAATCAAAGATTATTCCTTCGACTCAGCTCCCCTATTTACTCTCCCCGCGGTATATCGAGATTTCTTTCAAAAAACTGGTAAACATTTTGGCCAAGTATTGAATGTCAATCCAGCCGAACCGGCGTTTATATTTCAATTTAAAGATTTAACAATTGATTTCGCTAACCTTTCTAGGAATGCACGTTTAACCGAGATCGAAAATAAACTTGGCGCTGCAGCTGCTGCCGAATGGGAACTGGCTCTAAAGCAAGGTGAATATTTATGGGATCGGATTCGAGAAAATTACGTCGAATGGGAATTTTCTCTTTCAAAATTCGATTTAAGCACCTACCTTCGTATGAGAGCTCCGATAATTAAACATCCAGTGCTGAGAAAAATTATGGCTCATTACGCTACTTATCTTGGATACCCTGCCGGTATATACAAGTGGTCACATATTGCTGCATTTGTAGAGGAATCTTTTGGTATCTGGCAGATTAACGGTGGTTTGGGCGCCCTTACGGATGCGCTAAAGAGTCGCGCCTTAGAACTAGGTGCAACTTTTACAGTTATGGAAAATTACGATTATCTAATTGATGCCAATCAAATTCATGAAATGCCAACCCAAAGGCTTATCGGAATTAGTGGATATCCAGAACCACTTCCGATCCGAAGAGTAATTTTTCATGATGATGGGCTAAGCACTGATATCTACGCTTCGCAGCTCGGGTCAGGCAAGTACGCATTAGTCCTAACGGGAAAGCTAGATATTTCATATTTCGATAGTTACTCGGATGTGGACCAGATTCGCCATGGCGCAGCAGGTAACAGCGACAATCAGGTAGTCACCAAAATACGCACTGCCAACAAGCGAATATTTAGAGTAAAGCATTTAGATTCCCTAGCCCATGCTGGAATCGCAGGAGAATTACTTGCAAATGCGGTCCGAGGGATAAAGAATCGACCAAGTCATGAACATTAATGAATTACGAATCGGCGTAAACAGCGCTCTTGATAAGCAAATTGCCACCAATTGTGCGCTAATTACAGAAATAGATGAGCAATTAAAGCCAATTGCAGATTCGCTCAAAGAATATCTTTCAGAAGGTAAACGTTTTAGGTCACTATTTTCATTAATTGGCTTCTTAGGCGCCAACGGCGAACTTAATTCCAGTATCTATGAAGCTTGTGCCTCGCTCGAATTCCTACAAGCAAGTGCATTAATTCATGATGATTTAATGGATAAATCAGATACTAGACGCGGCAAACCTGCCATGCATAAACAATTTGGAGAAGCTGCTGCCATCTTGATTGGTGATCTAGCATTAGTTTGGAATGAAAAATCTTTGCATGATACAAGAATTGAAAATTCAAATTTAAATAGCATTCACGACATAATGCGAACCGAATTAATGGCTGGACAATTCTTAGATGTTTACGAACAAACGCAAAGTAGCTTTAGCGTCGAACGCTCTCTCAAAATTGCACGTTATAAATCTGGTAAGTACAGCATTGAGCGTCCACTTCATTTTGGTGCCGCGCTTGCACAACCGAAAAATTTCGATGAATACTTAACAATCTATTCTGAATATGGATTGCCTCTTGGCGAAGCATTTCAATTAAGAGACGACCTGCTTGGTGTCTTTGGTGATCCTTCCGAGACTGGAAAGCCTGCCGGCGATGATTTGCGTGAAGGAAAGCGAACTGCATTAATTGCATTTGCACATGATCGCGGAAATGATCAAATAAAGAAATTAATTCAACTGAAACTTGGTACGCAAGAGGTTGATGGTTTAGCAGAGGCAATTCTAGAAAGCGGTGCGCCTACCCATGTTGAAGAGCTAATCGAGAAGCTTTCTGAAGAGGCGCTCGATGCCATCAATCGCGAAGAACTTTCTGAGCAGGCACGTGAAATGCTGACCGAGATGGTTTCGTTAGTTACCAAGAGAGCGCGGTAAAGTTAGTTCAACGCGGGAGCCAAAAGTTGGCTGAGAGGACCCAAAGGTAAATAACCAAGGGTCGACCGCCTAACCGGTTCGATAATGCGAGCCAGGGAGGAATTTATGTCTACCTTTTTCACAGCATGGGGTTATCAAGTATCTTTCCTTGAATTCTTTGCAGCACTTACAAGCTTTATTGGAGTTTGGTACGGAACCACCACTAAGAGAATTACTTGGCCATGGTGGATTATCTCTAGCGCGCTGTATGGATTTTTCTTTTGGAGCGTGGAATTAATTGCTTCGGCGCTTCTTCAAATTGTTTTTATATTGGCAGGAATCTGGGGTTGGTTTGGCTGGGGTCCAAAGGGTGCGAAACCTGGAAAATTAACGCAACGTGATCGCGCACTATGCATCGCAGGACTAATAGTTGCTTGGTTGATTTTTACGCCATGGTTGCAAAGCATTGGCGCAGCGGCTTACCGAACCGATGCCCTTATTTTTCTTGGTTCTTTCCTTGCCCAAGTCTTAATGGTTTATGAAAAATATGAATCTTGGCCAGTCTGGTTTGCTGTAGATACTTTAGCGACAATTCAATATGGATTACTTAAATACTGGTTTACAGCGGTGCTTTATTTTGCATTCACCATAATTGCAATAGTTGGATGGGTTAGATGGCTAAAAATCCAAAAATCATACTCATAGATGGACCGGCAGGATCTGGCAAAACTACGCTCTCTTTGAAATTGCAAGATGAGTTGCAGTGCGAAGTTATTCATTTGGATGATCACTACAATGGTTGGGATGAAGCACTTGAACAGGGCTTATCAAACACATTACTCACTATCTTGAATAATTTTTCGGAAGGTAAAGCTTGCCAAGTGCAAACGTTTGATTGGCACAAATATCGCTTCGAAGGGTATAGAGAGATTCAGCCTGCTGAGGCTTTAATTATCGAAGGGGTTGGCGCGGGTCAAAGTCTTGCTCGCAAATACGCCAGTACTTTGTATTGGGTTGAGGCCGAGCCCGAAATTGCCTTCAACCGGGTGCTCGATAGAGATGGTCTCGACTACGAAAATAGAATTAGAGAGTGGCAAATTCGTGAAGCTAAACACTTTATCGATGAACGCACCCGCGAATTCGCCGATTTCATAATAACCACCACCTAAAATCCACCCGTGAGTGATTTGAGCGGCCAATTAATAGATAACCGCTACGAGCTACTCCGAATTCTTGCTAATGGCGGAATGGGAACTATCTACGAAGGTCTAGATACTCGATTAGATAGAAAAGTTGCAGTAAAAATAATGCATCCCCACCTAGCTCAAGATGAAGAATTCATTACCCGCTTTATCCGAGAAGCAAAAGCTGCGGCATCTTTATCGCACCCAAATATCGTAAATGTGATGGATCAAGGTTGGAATCAATCAGGCATTCCAGCAGTCTTCTTGGTGATGGAATTAGTTGAAGGACAGACGCTTCGTGAATTGATTGCAAGTAAAGAGACCTTCTCAGTAAACGAAACTATCAACTACTTATCCCCTGTAATTTCTGCGCTTGCAGCGGCACATCAAATTGGAATCGTTCACCGCGATATAAAGCCTGAAAACATTCTGATTTCGCATGATGGCAGAATTAAAATTGCCGATTTTGGTTTAGCGCGCGGAACAAATCTTGGTCAAACTATGACTGCTGAAGCCAGCGTAATTCTTGGAAGCGTTTCCTACCTTTCACCTGAACAAGTACAACGTGGCATCTCTGATGCTCGAAGTGATATCTATTCGATTGGCGTCATGGCATTCGAAATGCTGACTGGCAAGCGTCCCCATGTCAGTGACTCTCCGCTTCAAATCGCCTACCTGCATGTCAATGAAGATATCCCTAAAGTGAGTTCTAAAGGCATAAAAATTCCAAAAGACTTAGATGAATTGATTTATGCGGCGACCAGCAGAAATCCTGATGATCGCCCGAAAGATGGTGCAACTTTTGCCGCACTACTGCGTAATATTCAAATTAAAGCCGATCCCGCCAAGAAACAAATGAGCCTCGAACTAGATTTGCCGGTTCGCCAAGAGCTACCTAAACCAGCTAAACCTGCTAAACCAGCTAGGCGCAAGGAAATCGTGGAAGAAGAAGTTACCCGAGAAATAACTCGTGAAATTTCTAAACCGGTAAAGAAAGAGAAAATTGAGAAACCTAAACGTAAGTTTAGGAAAGTTGCCCTAATCCTTGCAGTTGCAGTTGGTATTGGTGGTTGGTGGAGCTTGATTGGCCCAGGTGCGCGAGTCACAGTGCCATCACTTGTTGGCGGAACCATGACTGATGCCGAAAATTTACTAAATCCGATTGGATTAACTAGCGAAATTTCAAAAGAGGAATTTAGTGAAGATCTTCAAAAGGGCATCATCATCTCCACTAGTCCCGCAGGTGGAGATAAAGTTAAAGAGGGCGCGGTAGTTTCGATTACCCTCTCAAAAGGACCTGAAAGATATTCAATTCCTATGGTTGCCCAATTAACAGTTGAAGCAGCTATCAAAGTGCTCTCTTCTATTCCGATTGCCGAACCAGTTGTGCAGCAGATTTTCAATGAGAAAATTCCTAAAGGCTATGTAATTAGCTCAGACCCAGTTATGGGTACAAAAGTCAAACGTGGCGCCGGAATTAAATTGGTTGTAAGTAAGGGTATCGAACAAATACCTTTAGTAAATTTCGTTAATAAATCAGGTGAAGAAGCTTTAAATACTCTAACAACCGCAGGTTTTAAAGTTACTCCAAAATATGAATTCAGCGAAACCGTCCCTGCCGGTGCGGTAATCTCTCAAAACCCATCCGAAGTTAAAAGCTATCCAAAGGGTTCTGCGCTCTCTCTAATCATCTCTAAAGGATCCGCTTATGTCTTTATCCCAAATGTGTACTCACTATCTGAAACCAAAGCAAAGTCAGTTTTAACGGCGCTTGATTTACAGGTGACAATTAAGCGAATGGGCACCAAGGCCATCAAGCAGGTAACTGCAATTTCACCTAAGGTGGGAAGTAAAGTCCTTCGTGGAAGTAAGGTAACTATCACTGTAGGGTAGGCAAATGCCTAAGCCAACCAAATCTCTTCCCCGCATCGGAGCTCATACTCCTACTTCTGGTGGAATGGCTAAGCGTTCTCTTGGTTATGCAGAGACAATTAAAGCTGAAGTGATTCAAGTTTTTGCATCTAATCCACGTGGTTGGGCAATGCCCGAACCAAATCCTGCAGCAGATGAAGATTTTAAAATTAAAGCAGCAGCCATGGATGTCACCACTTATGTGCACGCACCTTTTCTAATTAATTTAGGTTCACCAACTGAAGGAACGTATAAGAATTCTCTAGCTTCAACTGCCTATTCACTAAAGCGCGGTAAAGAAATTGGTGCGTTAGGAGTAGTCATACATACAGGTTCAGCGGTCGATGAAGGCCATGTTGCGAATGCCTGGAAACAAATTCATGAAGGAATGATGCCGATACTAAACGCTCTGCCCGAAGATGGTCCTTCGCTATTGCTCGAACCAACTGCTGGCCAAGGTCAATCTTTGGTAAAAAAATTAGATGATTTAGAAAACTATTTAAAGGCGCTTGAGTATCACCCTAAAGTAGGAATTTGTTTGGATACTTGCCATGTCTTTGCTGCAGGTCATGACATCGCCAAAAAGGGTGGCATGACTGAAACGCTTGACTTGCTAGTGCAAATTGCTGGAGCTGAGCGATTCCAACTGGTGCACGCAAATGACTCTATGGATGTCTGCGGCGCTTTGAAGGATCGCCATCAAAATCTTGGCGATGGATATATCGGATTAGATGCATTTAAAGAGATGCTCCAACACCCTGCAATTGCCAATGCACCGTTGATCCTCGAAACGCCTGGGGAGGAACCCGAACATGGCAAAGAGGTTGCTCTGTTAAAGAAGTTACGCGGATGAAACATAAATTAGCTTCATGGCTGCTTCTTGGAGTGGCGATGTCGTGGGGCTTGGCATTCGTGACCATGAAAGATGCACTTGGCCGGCAATCTGTAAATAGCTTCCTTTTTTACCGATTTGCACTTGCTGCAATTGCGCTAATTATTATTCGTCCTCAAATAATTAAGAATATAAATAAAGATATTGTTAAACGTGGCGGAATAACTGGCTTATTTCTCGCAGCAGGATTTATTTTTCAAACATATGGCTTAGACATGACCGGTGCGGCTGTTACTGGATTTATCACTGGCCTTTACGTAGTTGCCACTCCTCTATTCGAGCAATTTTTTGGTGGCAGGAAACTTGGCAGAACTGTCTGGGTTTCAATCGGTATAGCCACCACTGGACTCGGCTTGCTCTCTCTAAAGGGGTTTTCCGTTGGAATTGGTGAATTATTAGTTTTGATCAGCGCGCTTTGTTACACCGGCCAAATCATTGCCCTTAGCAAATGGAGTCAGGGTCGTGATGTGTGGGCCATGACTTTCATGCAGATTCTGGTTGTGGCGATTGTTACCGGAATTGCTGCGCTTATCGAAGGATTCCAAACTCCCCCAGATAGCGGTGTTTGGGGCGTAATCATATTCACGGCAATTGTTTGCACAGTTACTGCATTCATTATTCAAACTTGGTCACAGGCAATTCTAGAATCGACAAAAGCAGCAGTCATTATGACGATGGAGGTGGTTTTCTCCGCCCTATTTGCTATCACTTTAGGTGGCGAAATACTTTCTACTCGCACTTTAATTGGTGGACTTTTAGTTGTAATCTCCATGTATACAATTGTTTTTCATGAAGGTGCCAAAAGTTGATTGATTTACGTTCGGATACCGTTACCAAGCCAACTAAAGAGATGCTTGAAGCAATGGTTGCTTCACCTGTCGGTGATGATGTTTATGGCGATGACCCTTCAATCAATGCGCTAGAAGCGCGTGTAGCTTCGATGTTTGGCAAAGAGGCTGGCTTATTCACGCCAACCGGTTCGCTCTCCAACCAATTAAGCATCCGTTTACTTGTGAAGCCAGGTGAAGAGTTAATTCTCGACCAAACCGCGCATATTGCACGCGCGGAATTAGGCGCCGCGGCAGCCTTTAGTGGAATTACTACTCGAACTTTTCCTTCAATTAATGGCAGATTAAATGCGGATACCGCACTTGCATTAGCGCATCCAGATGCTGGACCTTACTTAGTATCAACTAAAGCAATTGCGGTTGAAGACACACACAATTTTGGTGGCGGAACAGTTCAATCTCTAGATGAAATTCAGAAACTTTATAAGGGTGCGCAAGAGATGAAATTGCCTCTGCATTTAGATGGCGCCAGAATCTGGAATGCACATGTAGCTTCAGGAATAAAGTTCTCTGAATACGGAAAATATTTTGAAACTATGAGCGTCTGCTTCTCCAAAGGGCTAGGCGCACCAATTGGTTCGATGATGCTCTCTACAAAAGAGAAAATTGCCGAAGCGCGTATTTGGCGAAAGAGATACGGCGCCGGAATGCGCCAAATCGGTCTTTTGGCTGGTGCAATTAATTACGCTCTTGATCATAATATTGAAAGATTAAAAGAAGACCACAATCGTGCCGCAGTTATAGCAAGTGCATGTGGACTTTCTAAACCAGATACCAATATTGTGGCTTTGGATGTTTCAGAATATCCGTTTGATGCAGTGCAATTTGCTGGAATTTTGAAAGAGAATGGGATTCTTGCCGGGGCGCTTGGAAAGAATTTCGTTAGATTAGTAACTCATAAAGATTTGACCGATTCGGACATCGAACAAACTTGTGAAGTATTAAAACGCACCCTCGTGACGAAGTAGCCACTCTTTCTTATTTAAACCATAAGCATAATTTCCTAAGTTGCCGCCGGTCTTAACAATTCTGTGGCAAGGGACCACCAAAACAATTGCATTCTTGGCACATGCGCTTCCGGCGGCACGTACTGCAGCTGGAGAACCTGCTCGATCCGCTAACTCGGAGTAAGAAATCACGCCTCTGACTTTTCGCATCGCTTTCCAGGCTGCTTGGGAAAAAGCTGCACCTGGCTGTGAAACTTTAATTCCATTAATGGCTGAGATGTCGCCATCGAAGTAATCTTTAAGTAAATCAGTAATCACTGGAATCTTTTTAACGGATTCAAATTTAAAATCATCATAATCTGAATGCAAAGAATCTTTAGCCGCTTTCAAGGTGCTCAAGTTAGCTGCAAGAAGAATCGATCCATCCGCAATTAAATTAATCCCGCCAATTGGAGATTCGAAGGTGGAAGTCAGTAACGGCACTTGCAAAAATTAGCGGTCACGCAACATCTCTGCAACCAAGAATGCCAATTCCAATGATTGCGTATGGTTTAGGCGTGGATCACAAGCTGTTTCATAGCGAGATGCTAAATCTTCAGCCGAGATTTTTGCGCCGCCACCTAAGCATTCAGTTACATCATCACCCGTGAGTTCGATGTGTACTCCGCCTGGATGTGTTCCTAGTGCTTTGTGGACTTCAAAGAAGCCTTTGACTTCATCCATGACATCTTCAAATTGGCGTGTTTTATATCCGGTAGATGACTCAAAAGTATTGCCATGCATTGGATCGCATACCCAAAGCACCTTTGCGCCAGATTTTGTAACGCCGTCAATTAGTCTAGGTAAGGCTTCGCGAATCTTGCCGGCGCCCATTCGAGTAATAAAAGTTAAACGGCCAGGCTCGCGATTTGGATCTAATTTATCAATCAAGCGAAGCGCATCATCGACAGTTGATTTTGGCCCAAGCTTTACGCCAATTGGATTTCGGACCTTCGATGCAAATTCAACATGTGCTCCATCGAGTTGGCGAGTGCGTTCGCCGATCCAAATGAAATGTCCAGAAACGTCGTATGGATTTCCAGTGCGAGAGTCAATGCGAGTTAACGCTTTTTCATACTCAAGAATTAAAGCTTCATGGCTTGAGAAAAACTCAACTGTTTTGAAGGCATCCGGATCTACGCCAGCCGATTTCATGAAATCTAAAGCGCGACCAATTTCGGTTGCCATAGCTTCATAACGAGCTGCATAAGGGTTATCTTTTACAAAGCCCTTGTTCCAATCATGAACTTTACGTAAATCTGCAAAGCCACCTTGTGTGAATGCGCGGACTAAATTTAAAGTAGCAGCAGATGTGTTGTACACGCGAACTAAACGTTGTGGATCTGGACGTCTGGCTTCAGGAGTGAAAGCTAAATCATTAACTGCATCTCCGCGGTAAGCCGGAAGAGTTACCTCACCGCGAGTTTCAGAATCAGAGGAACGTGGCTTAGCAAATTGCCCCGCCATGCGACCAACTTTAATAACCGGCATTGATGAGTAGTACTGCAAAATTGCAGCCATCTGCAAAATAGTTTTAATTCGATCGCGAATTGAATCGGCAGTAGCAGATGCAAAAGTCTCAGCACAATCTCCACCTTGCAACCAAAATGCTTTGCCCTCTGCAGCTTGCGCAATATGAGAGCGTAAGTCGTCGCATTCACCTGCAAAAACCAAAGGTGGATAGCTCTTTAATTCCTTTACCGCTGAAGCTAATTCATCGGCTGGCCACTGTGGTTGCTGCGCAGCCACAAGGCTTGAATCAAAGAGACTATCCACGTTCAGTTGATTAATAGACATTAGGAAAGTCTAACTAACCGAAGAAGATCTCCGCTTCCTTATAAAGTTCAACTGGAACGGTCTTCAACTTCTCAGTTGCCGAAGCCAGCGGAACTCGAACGATATTTGTTCCATGTAGCGCAACCATCTTGCCCCAGTCTCCTTCTGAAGCAGCTGTGATTGCCTGAAGCCCAAATCGGGTCGCTAGGACGCGGTCAAATGCAGTTGGTGAGCCACCACGCTGAATATGCCCTAGTACCGAGGTGCGCGCCTCTTTGCCAGTCTTTGCTTCAATCTGTTTTGCTAGCCAATCGCCAATTCCCGAAAGTTTTACGTGACCGAAGGCATCAAGGGTCTGATCTTTGGTGACCATATCGCCATCTTGTGGAATCGCGCCTTCAGCAATCACGATGATTGGTGCATAAGATTGCTTGAAACGTGATTCGACCCATTCACAAACTTTATCTACCGAGAACTTAACTTCTGGAATCAAGATACATGCAGCGCCACCTGCAATTCCTGAATGAAGTGCAATCCAACCTGCATGGCGACCCATAACTTCAACAATTAATGCTCGGTGATGTGACTCCGCAGTTGTATGTAAGCGATCAATTGCTTCAACGGCGATATTGACTGAGGTATCAAAACCGAATGTGTAATCGGTATTGTTTAAGTCGTTATCAATTGTCTTTGGCACTCCGATTACTTTTACTCCAAGCGCATCTAATTTTGTTGCAACACCCAAAGTATCTTCGCCACCGATTGCAATAAGTGCATCGATGCCCATCTTCTCTAAATTCTCTTTAATTCTCTCAACGCCATTTTCAATTTTGAATGGATTGGTACGTGATGACCCAAGAATTGTTCCACCGCGTGGCAAAATTCCACGAGTAGTTTGAATGTTTAGTTCCATCGTCAAACCTTCGAGCGGGCCACGCCATCCATCACGGAAACCAACAAACTCGTGACCGTACTCTTTAACGCCTTTACGAACTACTGCACGGATAACTGCATTTAATCCTGGGCAGTCGCCGCCGCCAGTAAGCACACCAATACGCATGAATTACTCCATTTAAATTTCTAAATTAAGAATTAGATTTGGCTAAAAAGCCCTAATAAACTCAAGGTCGACGTTGACTTATCAGAAAGTCTAGCCCGAACTGGCTGGTAAGACCACTAACCGCCGGTTAATCTAGCTAAGCGGTTACGCGTACGCCCTTGCCCACAACCACAATTCCGCTATCGGTGACTGTAAATCTCTGACGGTCTCGTTCCAAATCAACCCCAATTTGTGCACCGTTTTCAACGACTACACCCTTATCAATTATTGCTCTACGAATTACTGCCCGATCTCCTACTCGGACATTTGGCATCAAAACTGCATGATCTACGAATGCACCGCTACCGACTACGACATCGTATCCAGTAACTGTGTGGCCTAGATGTCCACCAGCAATAATTGAACCTGCAGCCACAATGGAATCCTGAGCTAAGCCACCTTCTGAGAATTTTGCAGGAGGCAGTGATGGCGGATTGGTAAGCAATGGCCAATCACGGTTATAAAGATTAAAAATAGGATGGACGGATACTAAATCCATGTGCGCATCAAAATATGCATCAATAGAACCAACATCCCTCCAATAACCTTTATCTCGTGGAGTCTCTCCTGGTACTACATTATTTGCAAAATCATAAACTTTTGCTTGGCCTTGCGCGGTAAGCATTGGAATAATGTTTCCACCAATATCGTGACGTGATTCTAAATTTTCAGAATCTAAAATTAGCGCCTCTTCCATTACATCTCTTCGGAAAATGTAATTTCCCATTGAGACCAAAGTTAAATCTGGATGACCTGGCATTGCGGGTGGATTAGCTGGTTTCTCGTGGAATGCTTTAATTGTGATTCCATCATCGGCGAGTTCGATGCAGCCGAATTCTGTAGCCTCAGCACGCGGCACTCTAATTGCTGCAATAGTGATCCCAGCATTTGTTTCACGATGCTGTTCAAACATTTGCATCGGATCCATTCGATAGACGTGGTCAGCACCGAAAACTAAAACATCTTTTGGATTCTCATCATGAATAAGATTGAAGTTTTGCAAGATCGCATCAGCACTTCCCGTATACCAACGTGGTCCCAAACGTTGTTGAGCAGGGACCGGCGTTACATAATTACCAAGGAGTGTGGACATTCGCCAAGTTGTAGTGATGTGGCGATCAAGTGAATGCGATTTGTACTGAGTTAGTACCGCGATTCTTCGAAGATCAGCGTTCACCAGATTTGAAAGAACAAAATCGATTAATCTGTAGGAACCTGCAAAAGGCACTGCAGGCTTGGCGCGATCGGCAGTTAGAGGCATTAAACGTTTGCCTTCGCCACCTGCTAACACAATTCCTAGTGGAACATCGCGCAACGCCATGCCTAATTCTAACTTGTTACGCGCTAGCGGGATAGTGCCTTTCTACTAAAGTCCATTAAAGTCCATTGAAGTCCATTGAAGTCTATTAAAGTTAAGTCATGAACTCCGACTTGAAAAATTCAGGGAAACTTAGGGTTGGCCTTGTTACAAAAGAGTGGCCACCACAAGTTTATGGTGGAGCTGGGGTTCATGTCGTCCAATTATCGCAAGCACTTCGCAAGCAACCGAATATCGAGGTCGATGTCCACTGCTTTGGGGGCGAACGTTCTGATGCATTCGGTTATGAAACACCTGCCGCTTTTGAAAAATCTAATGCCGCTCTTCAAGCTCTCGCAACAGATTTGGTAATTGCCGATCAATTGGGTGCGGTAGATGTGATCCATTCACATACTTGGTATGCCAATTTTGCAGGTTTTACTGCAAATTTAATTCATGGAATTCCACATATTGTGAGTGCGCACTCGCTCGAACCGCTACGCCCTTGGAAGGCCGAACAGTTAGGTGGCGGTTATCGAATTTCGTCGTGGGCAGAGCAAAGTGCGTATGAGGCGGCTCAAGCAATTATCGCGGTTTCGGATGGTATGCGTGCCGATGTTTTAAATGCTTATCCAAATATTGACCCTGCAAAAGTTGTGACCATCAGAAATGGTGTTGATGTGAGTAGCTTCGCGCCAAATAGTGATACTCAAGTCTTAAAAAAACATGGCATCGAAGGACGTTATGCAATCTTCGTGGGTCGCATTACTCGTCAAAAAGGTTTAGCGCATCTCTTACGCGCGTGGAAAAAAGTCTCTCCAGAATACGGCTTAGTTCTAGCAGCAGGCTCTCCAGATGAGCCAGGTATTGGCAAAGAAGTCTCAGATCTAATTGCAGAACTTCAAGCAACCCGCAAGAACATCTGGTGGATTAAAGAGATGGCGCCACATGATGAATTAACTGCGCTACTAACTAATGCCGATTTATTCTTATGTCCTTCGATTTATGAACCACTAGGTATTGTGAATCTTGAAGCCATGGGATGCGAAACCGCAGTACTTGGTTCTCGTGTCGGCGGCATTCCAGAAGTTGTTGCGCATAATGAAACCGGTCGATTAGTTGAATATGATGCAAAAAACGTCGAGAAGTTTGAATCAGACTTCACTACACAAATTGAAGATTTAATGTCCAACCCAAAATTATTAAGCGAGATGGGCAAAGCTGGTCGTGTCCGTGCTGAGAAACACTTTGGGTGGGATGAAGTTGCCAAGCAAACCATCGAACTTTATGAGAGTGTCTTAAATAAGTAATCAGCTAGACTTCCCCACCTTATGACTCGCAAAAGCCTCGCCAAATTTATTTTGGTTGGATTTCTATGGGGAATTCCATACCTATTTATGCGAGTAGCGGTCCGCGAATTCGATCCATCAGTGGTGGTCTTTGGGCGCGTAGTAATTGGCGCCGCAATTCTCTTCCCGATTGCAATTAGCCGTGGTGTTATGAAGCAAACGCTTAGAGGATTTAAATGGATATTGGTTTATGCGATATTTGAAATGTGTGGACCTTGGTACTTAATTACTCACGCCGAAACCAAAATTAACTCTGGTTTAGCTGGATTATTGGTCGCCACTGTTCCAATTTGGTCAACAATTTACTCATCTATGGCTGGAGATAAAACAGTCTGGCATGCAAAGAGATTAATGGGAATTGTAATTGGATTCTTTGGGCTGATATTAATTGTTGGAATTGAAACCATTTCAGGAACTGCAGATACTTTCTCAGTTTTCCAAACTGTTCTTGCCGCAATTCTCTACTCCACCGCCATGGCAATAATCTTAAAAGGAATGCCGAATGGGGATGGAGTTGCAATTAATGCAGTCGCAATGACCATTACCGCAATTATCTTTGCACCATCAGCGCTAAGCAACTTGCCGACTGAAATGCCATCATTTAATGCAACCGCATCATTGATTGGGCTAGGTGTCTTAAGTACCGGAATCGCGTTCATGGTCTACTTCACGTTAATAAAAGAGATTGGCCAAGCACGTGGTTCGATGGTTACCTATTTAAATACTGCATTTGCAGTGGTTTTAGGCGTAATCATCCTGGGCGAACCATTAACTTTTGGAATTATTGCTGGCCTGCCATTGGTATTAATTGGTTCTTATTTTGCATCAAGGAAACCAGTTACTCCATAAATCCTAAGCGCTCCAGCATTTTTGGGTCCTTCTGCCATTCTTTGCTTACTTTGATATGTAAACCCAAGAAGCATTTTGTACCAATCAAACTTTCAATATCTTTTCGGGCAACCATTCCGATATTTTTAAGGGTTTCGCCCTTATGGCCAAGCAAAATACCGCGCTGCGAATCACGTTCAATATGAATCGTGGCATGAATATCATAAAAATCTTTATTTTCGCGTTTAACCATTTCATCAATAGTCACCGTTATTGAGTGTGGTAACTCTTCTCTGACGCCTTTGATTGCAGCTTCTCTGATATGTTCGCAGATAAGTTTTTCAATACTTTGATCGCTCTTTTGATCTTCAGGATAAAGCTTTGGACCTTCAGGTAAATGCTTTGAAAGTAAATCTGTAAGTAGATCTATTTGCATAGACTTGACTGCAGATACCGGGATAATTTCGGTCCAATCAGCAAGTTGACCAACTTCCATTAATCTAACGGGAAGTGTTTCTTTTGCTGCTGTATCCACTTTGGTGATTACTGCAATTTTCTTTGCACGCGAGGATTTCACGATATTTAAAATATGTTCGTCGCCTACCCCGCTCTTTTCATTAGCTGGGAAAGTCATAATTACAATATCGACATCTTCAAGGGATTCAGTTACTACTTCGTTCAAACGGCGACCAAGTAAGGTGCGAGGTTTGTGCATGCCAGGCGTATCGACTAAGACTGCTTGAAAATCTGAGCCATTTACAATGCCACGGATTGCATGGCGAGTGGTATTCGGATGATGAGATGTAATTGCAACTTTTTGTCCAACCAGTGCATTAATCAGGGTCGACTTACCGGTATTTGGCCTGCCAACAATGGCTACAAATCCAGATTTCATTGGCTTAATTATCGCATTAATTCCAATGCATCATTTACTCCAGTGCAAATCACTGCCGCCCCTTCTCCAATTAAACGATGGCATCCTTCTGACAGCGGAGAATTAATTGGTCCGGGAATGGCCAATACTTTTCTTCTAATAGATTCTGCATCTCTGGCAGTTCGTAGTGATCCGGATCGAAAAGCTGCTTCGACCACGATAGTGCCTTCTGAGATAGCCGCGATAATTCGATTTCGATTTAAAAATCTAAATGGCAAGGCGGGCGTCCCTGGCATATATTCAGAGATCAATAATCCATTCTCTTCAATTGCAGAAAATAGTCGGGAATTTCCGGCTGGATAGAGCACATCTAACCCTGAAGCCATTACCGCAATTGTTTCACCTTCGGAAATCAGAGCTCCTTTGTGCGCCGCGGAATCTATGCCATAAGCGCCGCCACTTGCTACAACCCATTCACGATCTGCAAAATTTGCCGCGAATTCTGCAGCTACTTTTGAACCATATGGAGTTGGATTGCGCGTACCAACAATTGCAACGATTCTTCTTTCGAGCAATTGAATATCGCCTCTATATGTCAAACCAATTGGCGGAGCTGGTAATTCATCAAATTGATTGCCAGGTATCAGAAAATTAATCTTAAACTCAGCTAATTTTTCTAAAACTTGATGTCCATTGCTCTTTAGAATTGATTTAACATCTTCTCTATATTCCCCTGCCTTGCAAAGCTCTAACACCTTTACGGCGCCTTTTTCAAAGACTTCTCTTGACCAAAAAGTTGTACCTGCTTCTACCCCCGCAAAAAGTTGCGCTCTTGCCACAATCTCTTCACTTGAAAAGTTATTCAATGCCTTCTCGCAATCTGTAACTTTCTGTAACTTCACTTAAAGTTGGCCTTTCGATACCTTTAAGATCGGCGATAGTCCAACTAGTTCTAATAATTTTGTGTAAACCTCTCGCGGTGATTCGCTCCTTATCTAACTCATCATGCAAGAAATTCATGGCAGCTTTGATGGGTTGATATTGTTGTCGAAGCGCTTTTGGCGGAATCTCTGAATTCAGACGCCATTGCTCATTCTTAAATCGATTTGCAGCCTTGGCTCTAGCTGCAATCACTCGATCACGAATCTGATGGCTAGATTCATTCTCTTTTTCCAATAACTCCGCCCGACCAATATTTTCAACAGAAACCCTTAAATCAATCCGATCTAAAAGCGGTCCAGAGAGTTTCTGCAAATATCGGCGCACTTGAACTGAGGTGCAACTGCAGCCATAACCTTTGCCAGTAAATCTTCCACAAGGACATGGGTTGGCAGCTAATACCAAGATAAATTTGGCTGGAAAAGTTAGGTTGCCGTTAGCTCGCGAAATTGTGATTGCACCTGACTCCAAAGGCTGTCGCAACGAATCCAATACTCCGGTACCACATTCTGGCGCTTCATCTATAAACAAGACTCCGCGATGGGCTAAAGAACATACCCCTGGCTTTATTACATGTGCGCCGCCTCCGACCATTGCAATTCTGGTTGTGCTGTGATGCGGTGAGATAAATGGTGCAATAGTTGAAAGTGGTTCGCGATTGCTATTTGTTATGGAATGGATTGCGCTAACTTCTAAAGTTTCATCTTGAGTAAGTGGCGGCAAAATACTAGGTAATCTCTCGGCAATCATGGTTTTGCCAACTCCGGGAGGACCAATCATTAGAAAGTTATGCCCACCGGCAGCGGATATCTCTGCTGCTCTTCTGGCAGGCAATTGCCCTGCAACATCCGCAAAATCTGGGAATATCTCAGAGCTTTCGATCTCTAAATCAAAATATCTCTGCTCGGAAAATTCACCAGATTGCAACCAATGAACGATCTCACCAATTCTTTCGAAAGCATAAATTTGCATCTCTGGAAGTAATTTGGCCTCAACGATATTTGCCAATGGAATTACCGCTTTACGAATGCCATTTCGATATGCACAAATTAATGAAGGTAAAATTCCCCTAGTTTCACGTAACTTTCCATCTAAAGATAACTCGCCAACAAATAGCAGCTCTTCAATATTGTGAACTATTGCTTGCGCTCCAAGAATTCCCATTGCGATTGGCAAATCAAAACTGCTACCAGTTTTTGGCAACCATGCTGGCAAGAGTGCAATAGTTAATTTCTTATTTGGCCACGGTAAATTTGAATTTGCAAGCGCGGCTCTTACTCGATCTCTAGATTCATTTAGGGCTGCATCAGGAAGTCCCAATAATGTAAATCCCGGCAATCCATCTGCAATATCTACCTCTACAGTGATGACTTCGCCGCTTAAACCTGAGAGCGCGATAGCTTTAGTTGTCGCTAGACTCATAGAACTCCCGCTCGATAATCGATTGTTGGTCGAAGGGTTCTACTTAAAGTAACTGCAGCGACATCAACTTGATAATCGGCTCCAAAGTAATTATTTGTTACTAACCATGCCAGAGATAATTTTTGTAAACGATGAGCTTTATTTCTATCAATTGCTTCAAGCGGATGTCCGAAAGCCAAGGAACTTCTGGTTTTTACCTCAATAAAATGGACTTTTCCAGCAGGGCTTTTAGCAATTAAATCTAGCTCTCCCCCTTTAGTTCTCCAATTGCGACCTAAGATTGTAAAGCCAAGTTTGATTAGATATTCAGCAGTAGCAATTTCGCCTATTTTGCCAATTGTCTGTT
Organism: Candidatus Nanopelagicaceae bacterium; assembly: GCA_018883345.1. GTDB lineage: Bacteria > Actinomycetota > Actinomycetes > Nanopelagicales > Nanopelagicaceae > ZLKRG08. The sequence goes on along the minus strand of VEQG01000006.1, from coordinate 11,536 downwards.
TTTGATTCATGCATGAAAGTTAATTTCATGCCTTTGTGGAGCGTTTTTTTAATCCACATCCTTAGCAAGCGCTCTTGCAATATTTGCGTAAGACTTCCTGTGGATATCCATGACTCCCAATTTAGCAATAGCTTGAGTATGAGCAGCAGTTATGTACCCCTTATGTTTTGCCAAGCCATAACCCGGATATTGCACATCCAACTCATTCATTATTCGATCACGTGTAACTTTAGCTATCACTGAAGCGGCACTTATTGATGGCGCCACCTGGTCACCTTTCCAAATAGCCAAGCTAGGCGTAATCATTCCTTCAATTGCATAACCATCTGTTAAAACATAATTGGGAGCGATTTCTAATTTCTGAACTGCGCGCCTCATGCCATCCAAATTAGCCGCATGCACACCACGAAAATCAATTTCTTCTGGTGATACTTGAATAATCGATATCGATATTGCTTCCTCATGAATAATTGGAAATAGCACTTCACGTTCATTTTCGGTCAATTCTTTAGAGTCTCTTAAAGTTAATAGTTTTGGAGAATTAATATCTCTTAGAATCACACTGGCAATTACTAGTGGACCGGCGCAAGCTCCACGCCCAGCTTCATCCACCCCTGCAATCGGAGATAGACCTGCATCAATTAAAGATTGTTCAATTAAGTGCATTAACGCGCTCGATTAACTTCGCGTTCTTAAATGGCCAAATTACCGCCACAACTCTACCGACGACATCAGCTTCAGGAACAAAGCCATTATTGACATCATCTTGGTGATAACGAGAATCTGCTGAAGCGCCGCGATGGTCACCCATCACCCAAAGTTTCTTCTCAGGGACCGTTACATTAAATTTCATGTCGCTAGGAACATTGCCGGCAAAGATATATTTTTCATTAGTTGGTTGGCCATTTACGATGATTTTTCCATCTTTAGAACAGCATTGAATGTTGTCGCCACCAATTCCGATTACTCGTTTTACCAAGAATTGTTTTGCTGGGTTAGGAAGAATTCCGACTGCCACTAAAGCATCTTTTGCCATCAATACATATTTATTACCAACTTGGTTATCCCAAGTTGGTAACCAATTCGCAGGATCTTTAAAGACCACGACATCTCCGCGATGAATTTCACGACTCAAGAATGGAACTTTATTTACCGCAACTCGGTCCTTGATCTGCAATGTATTTTCCATTGAACCCGAAGGGATATAGAAAAATTGAACGATAAATGTCTTGATAACTAAAGAGACGATTACTGCGACTACAAGTAGCGCAGGGATTTCGCGAAGGAAAGACCCCTTGCGAAACAATTACTTAGCTTCTTCTGCTGTTTCTTCTGCAGTTTCAGCAGCTGTATCCACAACTTCTGAAGTCGCAACTTCAGCTGGAACCTCTGCCACAGCAATGTTTTCGTTTGCTTCGGTCACTTCGACTGCAGCAACTTCAGCAACAACTTCAGGTGCTAGATCAGGAGTAGAAGTGATTCCATCTCCGTAACCTTCAACGCCATCACGCTTTTCTTTAATCTTTGCTGCCTTACCGCGTAGATCGCGTAGGTAGTAAAGCTTGGCGCGACGTACATCGCCCTTCTTAAGAAGTTCAATTTTTTCAATAACAGGAGTGTGTACCGGGAAAGTACGTTCTACGCCAACGCCGTATGAAACTTTACGGATGGTGAAGGTTTCACGAACGCCATCGCCTTGGCGACGGATAACGATGCCCTGGAAAACCTGAAGACGTGACTTGTTGCCTTCGATAACGCGTACGTGAATCTTTAATTCATCGCCAGCACGAAACTGTGGGATATCTTTGCGAAGGCTCGCTGCGTCAACTGCATCTAATACGTTCATTCTTATTACTCCTATTAATTGGCCCCGAATCGAAAAATCCGCCCGCGAGCGCAGGGGTTAATCCTGCCATAAGCGTTAATTACGCCCAAATCGGGAGTTAGTCCAGCAGCTGGCCGCTCAATATCCCGTGTAAATGTGCTCCTGCGGCGATAGTGAGCTCACCATGAATACTCACGATCGCCCCTGCCTCCTTGGCAATTAACTCGGCCGCTGCCAAATCCCACTCCTTAAGTCCCATCTCGTAATAGCCATCAACTACACCAGCGGCCACATGGCAGATATCAACTGCCGCAGACCCATTTCGACGATAATCTCTAATATTCAAAATTAATTTGTTGAACTGGGCAATTTGTTGGCTGCGGATACTCTCTACATAGTGAAATCCGGTCGCAATCAACGCACGATTGAGCTCTATTGGATTATTGCACTTTAAAGGCTCTCCATTTTCGAAAGCTCCACCGCCACGGATTGCAGTAAATAGCGAATTAATAGTCGGCGCGTAAACCACTCCGACTACCGTCCCGCTCTGGTCTTTAACTGCGATGCTGACAGACCAGCCAGGCATATTGTAAAAATAATTCACAGTGCCATCTATCGGATCAATCACCCAGGTGTAGCCAGATTTACTTGGCCGGTCAGCACCTTCTTCGCCAATAATTCCATCATCAGGTCGAGCCGAGAGAATCTCTTCAACAATCAACTTTTCGGATGCGCGATCCATTTGAGTGACGATATCTATATCTGAACTCTTTGTATCTATTGAAAGTTGTGAAGGGCGTTCTTGTAACAACGCACCTGCTCGCTTTGCAATAGAAATTGCTAACTCTAAGAGCTCATCCATGCGCTTGATGCTACTAGGCTTCCAACCATGTTCGCCAACTATAAAAGCATCTTTGCCATAGCCGGCGCAATTAGATTCTCACTTGCGGGCTTTGTCGCAAGAATGCATTTATCGATGGACCGTTTGGCATTACTTTTCATCGTTGTTTACGAAACTGGTTCGTATGGATTAGCAGGTTTAATGGTGGCAACCGCATCATTAGTAATCACAATCGCCCAGCCATATTGGGCGCGAGCTGCAGACACTTATGGACAAGGCAAAATTCTTTACCTTAATACCGCACTACGATTCATCTCTTTTACTATTTTCATTGCTTTGGTGCAATTTAGTTTTCCAATCTGGACTTGGTTTGTGGCAATCATCATTGCCGAGACCAACACAATAAATGCCGGCAGTTTAGTTAGAAGACGCTGGATTCAAATATTGCCTGATCCGAAATTAAAGACAACTGCATATTCATTCGAAGCGTTGGTTGATGAAATCATCTTTGTTTTTGGCCCATTGCTTGCCACCGCGCTATCTACTTACATCTCGCCGGTCTCTGGGTTGGTTGCTTCAATGATATTTGTGGTCATTGGTCAGCCTGCGCTCGCCAGGTTAAAAGATACCGAACCAAACATCAGTAGAAATAATGGTCAAAAGAGTTCACCAAATATTCTTAAGCGCAAGAGCGCACAAGCTATTATCTTGCCGGTCTTTTTTGTCGGTGGTTACTTTGGTTCAGTAGGAATCTTAGTTGTGGCCTTTACAAACAAAGTTGGCCGACCAGAACTCTCTGGTTTACTCCTAGCAATCTGGGCGCTTGGCAGTGGATTTGCTGCACTTCTGAATGGAATCGTGGGCACTCACATTGCACACGCAAAGATTTTTCTCTACTCCTTATTTTTTATGTTCTTAATGTCTTTAGGTTTCTTGATCGCAAATTCAATTCCATTGCTTGCAATTATTCTTTTCTTAAATGGATTAGGAATTTCGCCAGTGCTTGTCCATGCATACGCAACAATGGAGAAGGAAGTTTCTGAAGAAGAATTAACCGAAGCTATGACTTGGGTAACTACAGGCACCCCTACTGGAGGTGCAATTGGAAGCGCACTTGCCGGTCAGGTAATTGATAATTTTGGAGTGAAACTTGGATTTACCATTCCAATCGCGACTTTATTTTTAGCAAATCTGGCGCTGCTTCCTTACTTTCGTGAATGGGTTCGGCTACGCTCCCGCTCATGAGCGAACTACGAGTGACTGGCAGAAGTGAAGATGGCACTCATCTTCTGCTGACAGATCATGAAGATAATGAATTCACTCTTCGAATCTCCGATAATTTAAAGGCAACTATCAATCAACCTAGGTTGGCTTCAGTTCCAACCGATGCACCTGAACCAACAATTAGCATTAAAGATCTACAGAAGCGACTGCGCTCTGGCGAACTTATTGAAGACTTGGCCCGTGAAGCTGGGTGGTCTTATGAAAAAGTTGAACGTTTCGCTGGACCTATTCTTCAGGAACGCTCTTACATCTTATCTTTAGCAAATGAGATAGTAATTAAAAATGCTGGCTCACGCGATGCGCAAACTTTTAACGAAGTAGTTATTAAACGTTTATCTGCCAATGGTGTTTCATCTGATGAACTTGATTGGAATACCCACCGACGCGACGACGGTCGTTGGGTAATTCGACTTTCATACCCAAATCGTGAAGGACGTGGTGATGCTGTTTGGTTCTTTGATGTTGCCAAACGCTTAATCATCTCTGAGGATGAGGGAGCTTCCTGGATCATGGGAGAAACTTCCACAACAACAAGCAATCGAATTTCCGAACCTGAAATCAATCACGGGTTGGTTTATTCAAATCAAACACCAACGGTACAGATTAATACTGCACCTACTCCTCGTTTATCAGTAATCAGAGAGAACGAAGACGCTGAAGATGGCGTTAAGAAGCGAGCATCAGTTCCATCTTGGGATGAAATTATGTTCGGAACCAAGAAGAACGAATCAGACGACCAATAGTTGCAGAGGGACGTTTGTCTCTACTTGAGTGAGTCCTCCATGATGGCCAATCATCGCACTTTCTAATTTCTCGCGTGCAGGATCAATTAAAATTGCATCGCTTTTAACAATTGCAATTAAATCTCCAATGCGCTCGGCAAAATTATTTGGCATTGGCTTGCCAAATAGCCCAACATTAATGGCTTCGTCTTTAGTATAAATCTCAGCAATACTTCCAATCTCGCTTCGCCATAAATCAGCAATTTCTGCATTAATTTCAGGACGAGCTAAATAGATGTGACGAGCACGCGGTTCGCCAGCTATTGTTGAAACTTCCGTGGCAAGTAAATTGTCACGACCAATCACAATCTTCTCTCCCACATTTAACATGCCATGGTCACCTGTAATCCAAATTCGAGTCCCTTTAGGAAGTTTGTTATGTAGTTGTCCTACTAAGTTATCAATCATTCGAAGCGCTTCTAACCATTTTTCTGAACCATAACCTGCCACATGCCCAGCTACATCTAGGTCATTTACATATAGGTAAACAAAAGATGGGGTTTGATTTAGCGCTAAAGCGGTCTCTGAAACTAAATCAGGATAGAGATTTGCTCCTCGATATTTCGCGCCTCTAAAAACAGCTCTAGTGAAACCAGTTCCTTCATAACGCTTTGCTGCAACATGGCTGACATTGATTCCATTGCGGGCACCGATTTCGAAGAAGGTCTCTTTTGGTTGCCAGATTTCAGGATCTACTCGCTCATCCCACTTTAAAGCATTTAAGACCCGACCGTCAGAATTTGGAACTCTAACTGTGTAACCCAACATTCCATGTTCGTTTGGCATCGAACCTGTAAGTAGTGTGGCAAGTGAAGTTGAAGTTGTAGAGGGAAATGAAGTGGTCACGTCACCAAAACTTTTCCCGGCCATAATATTTGGCATGACATCTGCATAATCATCCATCGCATGTGCGCCGAAACCATCGACTAGAAAGAGCACTTCCCGACCAGTCGGTGATACTCCTAAGCGTGATTCGTATTTTGAAAGAGCGGAAATCCCGAAACTACCAAAAATTGCTGGGGCAATCTCGCTCAATTTCATGGATTTATTCTTTCACTAAAAAGGCTCTAAACTTTCAATATGAAGTTCGCTCCCGAAGTGAAAAAAGCTCTCAATAATAAAAAGCCGATAGTCGCGCTGGAATCCACAATCATTAGCCATGGCTTACCACGTCCTACCAACCTAGAGGTGGCGCGTGAAGTTGAGGAGATTGTCAGAGCAAATGGCGCAACACCCGCAACTATCGCTTTGTTGGATGGCACTCCTCACATTGGTCTAACTGATGATCAATTAGAAGCAATTGCTAATCGTGATGATGTCATCAAAGCATCCACAAGAGATTTGGCGATTGCACAAGCTAAAAAATTATCTGCAGCCACCACCGTTGCGGCTACTTCTCATTTGGCTGCAAAGGCCGGAATTAAAGTTTTTGCAACCGGCGGTTTAGGCGGAGTTCATCGTGGTGCGAATGAATCATTCGATGAGTCCGCAGACCTAACCGCGCTGGCACAACTTGATATGACCATAGTTTGTGCTGGTGTGAAATCTATTTTAGATGTGGCTGCGACTCTCGAAAGATTAGAGACTTATGCAATTGGTGTGGTTGGTTACAAAACCAAACACTTCCCTGGCTTTTATCTAACCGATTCTGGCTTCGAACTCGAATATCAAGTCGATACCCCAGCAGAGATTGCTGCCATAATGAAATCTCGTTATGAAATGGGAACTCAACAAAACTCTTTGATTGTTGCAAATCCGGTAGTCAATCAAATGGATAAAGCGCTGCACGACCGATTACTTGAAAATGGACTTAAAGCGGCAGTGGCAAATGATATTCATGGCAAAGAGACCACTCCGTTCTTACTCGAATATTTCCATACTGAGTCAAAAGGTGAATCACTTCGCGTTAATATCGAAATCATCAAGAGTAACAGCGCATTAGCGGCACAGATTGCAGCAGCTTGGTAATAACATGAAAAAAATTCTCTGCATCGGTGATGTTGCTCTGGATGTAATTGCTCAACTTAAGGAGCAAATTAATTACGGAAACGATACCGCCAGCCGAATTTCTACCCACCCAGGAGGACAGGCTGCAAATGTGGCTTGTTGGATTACACGAACAAATAATCAAGCTCATATAGTTGCAAGAGTTGGCAACGATCCAGTTGGTTTTGCCTTAGTAAGCGATTTAGATAAATACGGAGTGCAGCATCAAGGATTAATGCGCTCTGGAAGACCATCGGGTGTAGTTGTGATTTTGGTTGATTCAAACGGAGAACGCACCATGTTCCCAGATAATGGTGCAAATGCTGACCTCGAGAGCAGTGATTTACCTTCGCTTGATGATTTTGATGGAGTTTTTGTCTCCGGTTATGCGCTGTTAGATTTTAGATCACGTGAAAATGTTTTAAAGATGATAAATAAGATTCGCCAATCAAATACTCCGGTTTTTCTAGATCCAACCACAACCGGTGCGATGAAAGCTGTCCCTAAATCAGAAGTGCTTGAATGGGTTGGCATGATGGATGGTATTTTGTTAAATAATGAAGAAGCTCGCTACTTGGGCGATTCTGATGATTTAGAGCGTGCCGAAGAGAACTTGCTAAAGCGAACTCCTTTAGTTGTCATTAAATTAGGTTCCAGAGGGGCTACCGCTGTTTACAAAGATACCTTCGCAAAAGTTCCTGCAGTTACAACAAATGTGGTTGATACCACTGGTGCTGGTGATTCTTTTGCAGCTGGTTTTATTCCAAAATGGCTTGAGAGCAACGATTTAGAGCAAGCTCTTAATGCTGGTGCAGCGCTAGCTGCAAAATGTGTTGCGACGGTTGGCGCGCGCCCTCCCTTAAATTAATTATTATTTTGGCAGAATTTCGCCCTATGGCTGCCAAAACAACTAAGACAACCAAGGGCAAAGCAACAGGTCCTAAGCCGGGAGAACACCCAGGCAAAATCGTTGATATCGATGTTTCATCAGAGATGTCCGAATCATTTTTGGAATATGCATATTCAGTTATTTATTCTCGTGCACTTCCAGATGCAAGAGATGGTTTAAAACCGGTACACCGAAGAATTCTTCATCAGATGTCAGAAATGGGTCTTCGCCCAGAACGTGGTCATGTAAAGAGTGCGCGTGTAGTCGGTGAAGTGATGGGTAAATTGCACCCGCATGGCGATGTCGCCATTTACGACGCACTTGTTCGCATGGCGCAGAACTTCTCGATGCGTTTGCCTTTGATTGATGGCCACGGAAATTTTGGATCTTTAGATGCCGGTCCTGCTGCTATGCGTTACACAGAAGCTCGTCTTGCTACTCCAGCAATGGCGATGGTGGCTGAGGCAGATGAGAACACCGTTGATTTTGGCCCTAACTATGATGGCCAATTAGCAGAGCCACTGGTACTGCCTGCCGCCTTCCCAAATTTACTAGTCAATGGCGCAACTGGCATTGCAGTTGGTATGGCTACCAATATGGCTCCACATAATTTAACTGAAGTGGTCGCTGCAACTAAGTATTTAATTGAAAATCCAAAAGCTACCACCAAGCAGTTGATGAAATTTATTCCGGGCCCTGACTTTCCAACCGGTGGCCAACTAGTTGATATGGAAGGCGTTACTGATGCCTATGAATCAGGCAAGGGCGCTTTCAAAATTCGCGCTACCGTAGAAGTTGGCAAAGTGACTTCTCGCAAACAGGGAATCATTGTTAAAGAGCTTCCATTTAACGTTGGTCCTGAAAAGATCGTAGAAAAGATTGCTGAAGTTGTTAAGAATAAAAAAGTGCAAGGCATCAGCGATATTGTCGATCTTTCAGATGGCAAAACCGGCACTAACGTCGTAATCGAACTCAAGAACGGTTACGAACCTGATGAAATCCTTGAGAAGCTCTACAAATTAACACCAATGGAGCAACAATTCTCAATAAATGCAGTAGCGCTCGTTGGTGGTAAGCCACAACAACTTGGCCTCAAGCAACTTCTGCAGGTTTTCATTGACCATCGCATTGAAGTCGTTAAACGACGCTCCGAATTTCGCAAAGCTAAAGCGGAAGCTCGCCTACTGCTAGTAGATGGCTTACTTAAAGCAATTATCGATATTGATAAGGTAATCAAAATTATTCGTGGTTCTGAAGATGCATCGGCAGCTAAAGATGCGCTAATTAAGAATTTCAAATTAAAGGAAGAGCAAGCGGTTTACATCTTGGATATGCCGCTTCGTCGCCTAACCAAGATGAGCAAACTTGAGCTAGATACCGAACAGAAAGAGCTCAAGAAGACAATTGCAGAATTGACTGCTTTGCTTAAGAGTGAAGATTCCATCAAAGCCAAAGTCTCTGAAGAAGTCTCAGAAGTTGGCAAGAACTTTGGAACTGCACGTAGATCAAAGATTGCGTAAGAATTGCTTAAATAAACTTAATTAAACTAGTTAAGCATCAATTCGATCGCGGTCAATATCCGCAGTCGAAATAAAGTCTTTGCGTGGTCCGACTTCGTTGCCCATTAATAGCTCAAACATCTGCTCTGCCGCCTGGGCATCCTTAACGGTAACGCGACGTAAAGTGCGATGATCTGGATCCATCGTGGTCTCACGAAGCTGATCTGCATCCATTTCACCTAAACCTTTGTAGCGCTGGATTGGTTCCTTCCATCGCTTGCCCTGCTTGGTTAAATCTGCAGTTACCTTCTTCATTTCATCATCGCTATAGGTATATAGAACTTCACCTTTTTTCCCGCCCCCACCTATAACTTCGATGCGATGAAGTGGTGGCATAGCTGCAAATACGCGACCAGAATCAATCAATGGTCGCATGTAGCGATATAGCAGTGTTAACAGCAAGCAACGAATGTGCGAACCGTCGACGTCTGCATCTGACATCATAATGATGCGCCCATATCGCGCTTCATCTAGCTCAAAAGATTTTCCAGAACCTGCGCCAATTACTTGAATGATTGATGCACATTCTTTGTCATCCAACATTTGAGCAAGTGATGCCTTCTGCACATTTAGAATTTTTCCACGTAGCGGCAAGATTGCTTGATATTCAGAATTACGGGCTGCCTTAGTAGTGCCAAGTGCTGAGTCACCTTCTACGATAAATAATTCGGTGCGATTAACATCCTCTGAACGGCAATCAGCCAATTTAGTTGGAAGCGAAGATGATTCCAAGGCATTCTTACGACGTTGCAATTCCTTGTGACTTCTAGTTGCAATGCGTGTGCGCGATGCTGCCACAATTTTTTCAAGTACTAATTTGCCGTTTGCTTTATCGATACGCTTGGTGGTGTTAAAGAATGCTTTAAAGCTATCTGCCACCACATTGCCCACTATTTTGATAGCCGCATTTGTGCCGAGCACTTCCTTGGTTTGGCCTTCAAATTGTGGCTCGGTCATTCGAACGGTAATAACTGTAGTTAAACCTTCTAGAACGTCATCTTTAATTACATCTGCTTCGTTCTTCTTCAAGATACCTGCGCTACGCGCTGCTTCGTTGATTACTTTGGTGATTGAACGCTCAAAACCTTGTACGTGCGTGCCGCCCTTTGGGGTGGCGATGATATTAACGAATGAGCGCATTGTGGTTTCGTAACCATTGCCCCACTTGAGTGCAATATCAACGCCCATTTCACGTTGCACGTCAGTAGAAACCATATGTCCTTGATCATCAAGAACCGGCACCGTCTCTTCATAATTGCCAGAGCCACCAAGGCGAATTACATCTCCGACTGGATCATCTGGTTGCAGGAAGTTGCAATATTCAGAGATGCCGCCTTTATGGAAGAAAGTCTCAGATTTACCTGCTTTGGTGCGTTTATCATTTACGACAAGGGTCAGTCCAGGAACTAAATAAGAAGTCTGACGAGCGCGGGCATAGATATCTTCCATATCTAATTCCGCATCTTTCATGAAGATTTGACGATCTGGCCAATACTTAACGCGAGTGCCAGTTATTTTTGAGGAAATTTTTCCAATTACTCGTAAGCCTGATTGTGCAGTGAATGGCGCTTTTGGTCCATCACCGTCAAAAACACCTGCAACGCCTCTTTGGAAAGACATCCAATGAATTTTTCCACCACGATCTACTTCAACATCTAAACGAGATGAGAGCGCGTTTACAACTGATGCACCAACGCCATGCAGACCACCTGATGCGGCGTAAGAACCAGAGCCAAATTTTCCACCTGCATGAAGTTTGGTCATAACAACTTCAACACCAGTTAAACCAGTCTTCGGTTCTTTATCTACTGGAATACCGCGGCCATCATCATGAACTTCAATAGAACCATCTGCTGCTAAATTGATTTCAATTGTTTTGCAATGTCCACCTAACGCTTCATCAACTGCGTTATCGATAATTTCCCAGAGGCAGTGCATGAGCCCGCGCGAATCGGTCGAACCGATATACATTCCTGGACGTTTACGGACGGCTTCGAGACCCTCGAGAACCGCCAAATCTTTAGCGGTATAGGAGGTCTCTACGGATTCTTGATTTTCAGCCACGAAGGCGCAAAATAGCGAACTATTTGCAAAAGTGAGCGTAAGCGCGCCGAGCAGCAGTTCAAATACTGAGAATTCACTGCATATCGTGATTTAACCCATAACTTTCCGATTAATTTTCGCTAATTGGCGTACATGGGAATAAAAATTATGCTTTCATAGTTCCCATAACTAGCAAGTCGGAATTTCGAGGAGAGGAAAGACCATGACAGATCAAGTTCTACTTGAACAAACACCGTTACGCGCTGTTGATCGCTGCGACCGTTGTGGCGCACAGGCGTATGTTCGTGCAACTCTTCTAAGCGGCGG